>CASELH010000072.1 GCA_949288715.1 uncultured Bacteroides sp.
TAGCAAAAACGTGCTCGGAGTAGCCCCGGAGATTCAGCGCTTGACTTTTTTCTTTTGGTATCTTTTCTTTTTGCGTCAAGGCAAAAAGAAAAGTACACAGATAAATTATCATTTACAGAATTGCATCAGCATGAAAAAAGCCTTCTTTATCCTCCTCCTTCTCCTCCTCTCCGCCCTCTCTTGGGGCGGGACGACTGCCGCCGTGCACGCCGCGCCCGTGCCCCCGGCCGATACGGACAGCCTGCTGCGCGAGCTGGACCGCGCCATCGGCCTCCACCCGCGCTACGTGGAGCGGCGCGAGGCACGCATCGCCGCCCTGAGGCGGCAGCTAGCCGGGGCCGACACCGCAAGCATGGACTACTTCCGCCTGGGCGAGGCCCTCTACGAGGAATACCGCGCCTACGTGTGCGACTCGGCCGTGCACTACCTCAAGCTGAGCCGCGAGTGGGCCTTGCGCCACGGCCATCCGCTCGAGGCCGAGGACATGCGCATCAAGCACGTCTACCTGCTGGCCTCCGCCGGGCTCTACGAAGAGGCCTCGCGCCTGCTGCAGCACGTGGACCGCCGGCAGCTGCAGGGCCATCTGCTGGCCGCCTACTACAACGCCGCGCGCCACCTCAACCTGGAGATGGGGCTCTATGCCATCGACCCCGCCTTCCGCAACCGCTTCCGCCGGCGCGCCGCCTTGTACGACGACTCGCTGATGCACGTCCTGCCCCCCACCGCGCCCCTCTACGCCGAGCGGCTGGAGATGCGCGCCGCCGACGCCGGGCGCACCACCGAGGCCCTGCAGCTCAACGCCATCCGCCTGGCGCAGGCCGGGGAGGGCACGGCGCAGTATGCCTCCATCACCTACTTCCGCGCGCAGTACTTCCGCCAGCTGGGCGACAGCGTGGAGCAGAAGCGCTTCCTCATCCTCTCCGCGCTGACCGACCTGCGCCTGGCCGTCAACGACCATGCCTCGCTGTGGAACTTGGCCCGGCAGCTCTACCACGAGGGCGACGTGGAGCGCGCCTACCGCTACATCAGCCTGTCGTGGCAGCTCACCAGCCGCTACAACGCCCGCAGCCGCAGCCTGCAGACGGCGGAAATCTTGCCCCTCATCAGCCACACCCACCAGGCCCTGGCCGACCGCCAGAACGCCCGCCTGCGCCTGTACCTCGTGCTTATCAGCACCCTCGCCCTGCTGCTGGCCGGCGCCATAGCCTGCATTTACCGCCAGATGAAGCGCCTGGCCCAGGCACGCCACCGCCTGGAGCAGGCCAACGAGCAGCTCAGCACCTCCAACCGCATCAAGGAGGAGTACGTGGGCCGATTCATGAAGCTCTGCTCGGTCTACATCAACCGCCTCGACACCTACCGCCGCACGGTGAACAAGAAGATTACCGCCGGCCAGACGGCCGAGCTGCTCAAGCTGGTGCGCTCGCACGATATGGTAGACGACGGGCTGCGCGATTTGTACGACAATTTCGACTCCGCCTTCCTCCACCTCTTCCCCACGTTCGTGCCCCAGTTCAACGAGCTGCTGCGCCCCGACGAGCGCATCACCCTGCGCGAGGGCGAGCTGCTCAACACCGAGCTGCGCATCTTTGCCCTCATCCGCCTGGGCATAGGCGACAGCTCGCAGATAGCCGAATTTCTGCACTACTCGGCCAACACCATCTACAACTACCGCGCACGCGTCAAAAGCAAGGCCGCCGTGCCCCGCGAGGAGTTCGAAAAGCGGGTGATGGAGATACGTTGAGGCTGCGCCGGGCACGCGCAGCAGTCCACTTTCTTTCCTCACTGCGGAAACGCTAAAAGGCTGGACATAAAAGTGTTGACGTTTTATGCCGTCTCACTCCGTCTATATCCTGCGCCTGCGGGTGTACAGCTTGGCGCAAAGTTTCCTATCTTTGTTGTGGAAGAATGAAAAGACGGGGCGCAGAAGCCACCTTTGCAACGGTGTTTTTTTAAATGGTTAATACTTGGTTGCTTTCGTTCCTTTTTTATATCTTTGCAAAGGGCGTCCGCGTCGCCCGCGACTTTCCGGCCGCTAAAGGAGGCGCGCCGGCCACGGGCCATTCTTCCTTTGGCAGGCATGCACAAACACAACAAGTATATAACATCGTTATTGTAAAAACATCTACAACTATGAAGCATTTACTGGCAATGACCACCCTCTCGCTGGCCGCCCTCACCCTGGGCCTGGCGGGATGCAGCGGGCCCAAGGCGGACAAAGCGGCCGCCCCCGCGCCCAAGTTCGTAACCATACAGGGGCACGACCTCATCAAGCCCGACGGCGAAAAGCTCTTCATCATGGGCACCAACCTGGGCAACTGGCTCAACCCCGAGGGCTACATGTTCCGCTTCAGCAAAACCAACTCCGGGCACTTCATCAACGAGATGTTTTGCCAACTGGTGGGGCCCGACTTCACCGCCGAGTTCTGGCGTCAGTTCAAGGACAACTACGTGACGCGTGAAGACATCCGCTTCATCAAGAGCACCGGCGCCAACACCATACGCCTGCCCTTCCACTACAAGCTCTTTACCGACGAAGACTACATGGGCATCACCGGCCGGCAGGACGGCTTTGCCCGCGTGGACAGCCTGGTGGAGTGGTGCCGCGAGTCGCAGCTCTTCCTCATACTCGACATGCACGACGCCCCCGGCGGACAGACGGGCGACAACATCGACGACAGCTACGGCTATCCCTGGCTGTTCGACAGCGAGGCCAGCCAGCAGAAGTTCTGCGACATTTGGCGCGCCATTGCCGACCACTACAAGAACGAGCCCGTCATCCTGGGCTATGAGCTGATGAACGAGCCCATCGCACCCTACTTCGAGAACGTGGACGAGCTCAACGCCAAGCTCGAGGCCGTCTACAAGAAGGGCGTGACCGCCATCCGCGAGGTGGACCAGAACCACATCATCCTGCTGGGCGGCGCGCAGTGGAACGGCAACTTCCGCCCCTTCACCGACTCCAAGTTCGACTCTAAGCTGATGTACACCTGCCACCGCTACGGCGGTCCTGCCACGAAGGAGGCCATACAGGGCTTCATCAGCTTCCGCGACAGCGTGAACCTGCCCATGTATATGGGCGAAATAGGCCACAACACCGACCAGTGGCAAGCCGACTTCTGCCAGGTGATGCGCGACAACAACATAGGCTACACCTTCTGGCCCTACAAGAAGGTGGACGGCTCGTGCTTCATGGCCTTCAAAGCCCCTGCCGGATGGGACGAGGTGGTGAAGTTCTCCGAAGCGCCGCGCGCCACCTATGCCGAGATACGTGAGGCCCGCCCCGACCAGGCCGTCGCCCGCCAGGCCATGATCGACCTGCTCGAGGCCGTGAAGCTGGAAAACTGCGTGAAGCAGGAAGGCTACATCAATTCGCTGGGAATGAAGTGAGAATAATACAGGTGAGAAACCGGGAGGCCTATCCGCTTTCATGCTTTTTTCTATGCTTTCAAGGCTTCGTGGCTTCTCACTCTTTTTATATCCCGCTTCTGCCCCCTCCCGGCTCCATGCCTTTGAAAGGTAAGTAATCAGTCATATATTAGTTTATACTATACAATGGGAATTTAGCACGAGTGTTTATTTTTCATCCGCAGATGACGCAGATGACACGGATTCTTTGGGGCTTCGCCCACGTGTATCTGTCGTTCTGAGCAAAGCGAAGAATCTCCTACAAGCGCAGGGAGATGCTTCACTACGTTCAGCATGACAAATAAAATCTGCGTTATCCGCGTCATCTGCGGGTGAAAAATAGAACAACATGCTGGCTTATCAGCTGATTTTGTACAGTTACTTAATTTAAACACCAACAACAACACAATGAAGAAAGCAATCTTGACCCTGGCACTGGCTGCGGCGCTGCCCCTTGGCGCCCAGCAGAAGCCCGTCTACTTGGACGAAACCAAGCCCCTGGAGCAGCGCGTGGAAGACGCCCTGAAGCGCATGACCCTGCAAGAGAAACTGAAAGTAATCCACGCCCAATCCAAGTTCAGTAGCGCAGGCGTGCCCCGCCTGGGCATACACGAGGTGTGGACCGACGACGGCCCCCACGGCGTGCGCCCCGAGGTGCTGTGGGACGAGTGGGACCAGGCCGGATGGACCAACGACTCGTGCGTGGCCTTCCCCGCGCTGACGTGCCTGGCCGCCACGTGGAATCCCGAAATGTCCCTGCTCTACGGCAAGAGCGTGGGCGAAGAGGCCCGCTTCCGCGAGAAGGACGTGCTGCTGGGCCCCGGCGTCAACATCTACCGCACGCCGCTCAACGGCCGCAACTTTGAGTACATGGGCGAAGACCCCTACCTGAGCAGCCGCATGGTGGTGCCCTACATCCAGGGCCTGCAGAGCAACGGCGTGGCCGCCTGCGTGAAGCACTACGCCCTGAACAACCACGAGGTGAACCGCCACAACACCAACGTCATTGTAGACGACCGCGCGCTCTACGAAATCTACCTCCCCGCCTTCAAGGCCGCCGTGCAGGAGGGCAAGGCGTGGGCCATCATGTCGTCCTACAACCTCTACGAAGGTCACCACGTGGGCCAGAACAAGCGCTTGCTGGACGACATCCTGCGCGGAGAGTGGAAGTTTGACGGCGTAGTCATCTCCGACTGGGGAGGCGTGCACAACACCGACCAGGCCATTGCCCACGGCATCGACATGGAGTTTGGCAGCTGGACCGACGGCCTGAGCAACGGCGCAAGCAATGCTTACGACAATTACTACCTGGCCAACCCCTACCTGCAACGCATCAAGGAGGGCAAGGTGGGCACCAAGGAGCTGGACGACAAGGTGCGCCGCGTGCTGCGACTGATGTTCCGCACCAGCATGAACTCTAAGAAGCCCTTCGGCTCCATGTGCTCCGAAGCCCACTACGAGGCTGCCCGCCGCATCGGCCAGGAAGGCATCGTGCTGCTGAAGAACGAGGGAAATGTATTGCCCATCGACCTGAATAAGGTGAAGAAGATAGCCGTCGTCGGCGAAAACGCCATCAAGATGATGACCGTGGGCGGCGGAAGCTCGTCGCTGAAGGTGCAGCGCGAAATCTCTCCGCTGGACGGCATCAAGGCCCGCGTGGCCGGAAAGGCTGAAGTGGTCTATGCCCGCGGCTATGTGGGCGACGCCACAGGCGAATACAACGGCGTGGTGACGGGCCAGAACCTGAAGGACGACCGCACCCCCGAGCAGCTCATTGCCGAGGCCGTAGAGGTGGCCAAGGGGGCCGACGTGGTTATCTTCATCGGCGGACTGAACAAGAGTGCCGGGCAGGACTGCGAAGACAGCGACCGCGCCGGACTGAACCTCTCTTACGGACAGGACAACGTCATCGCCGCCCTGGCTGAGGCCAACAAGAACCTGGTGGTAGTCAACATCTCGGGCAACGCCATCGCCATGCCTTGGGTGGACGACGTGCCCGCCATCGTGCAAGATTGGTACATCGGCTCCGAGGCCGGACCGGCATTGGCAGGCATCCTCATGGGCGATGTCAACCCCAGCGGCCGTCTGCCCTTCACCTTCCCCGTAGCGCTGGAAGACGTGCCTGCACACAAGCTGGGCGAATACACCGGCGAGCGCACCCGCGACACGGTCAACATCAAGTACAACGAAAGCATCTTCGTGGGCTACCGCTGGGCCGACAAGCAGAAGAAGGTGAAGCCCCTCTTCCCCTTCGGCCACGGACTGACGTACACCACCTTTGAGTATGGCAAGCCGACCGCCGACGCCAAGACCATGACCGCCGACGGCAAGCTGACCGTCACCGTCGCCGTCACCAACACCGGCTCGCGCGAAGGCCAGGAAGTCGTTCAGCTCTACATAGCCGACAAGAAGTCCACCCTGCCCCGTCCCGTCAAGGAGCTGAAAGGCTTCCAGAAGGTTAAGCTCGCCCCGGGCGAAACCAAGCAGGTAAGCTTCACCATCGAGAAAGACGCCCTGAGCTACTTCGACGACCAGAAGCACGAGTGGGTGGCCGAGCCGGGCAAGTTCGAGGCCATCATCGCCGCCTCGGCAGCCGACATCAAGGGCAAAGTACCCTTCGAACTGAAGTAAACAGCCCCGCCCCGGGCGTAGTATCGCCAGCGCGCTGGCCTTCCTAAGCCACCACGGTAGCGATACTGCGCCACCCGGGCAGCTATATAAGGCGCGGACCGCACGGATAGCTGCAGATGCTCATTTAGAGTCATCCGCAGTATCCGTGCGGTCCGCGTTTTTTGTTTTGATAGTGTACTTTTTCTTTCGCTTGCCCGAAAGAAAAAGATACCAAAAAGAAAGGGCCCCGGCTGTGCCCGTCGGGCTACTCCGGCCGGCCTCCTGCCTAAAGGGCAGAAACTCGCTTCGCTCAAACAGTCTGCCCTTCTTCACGGCATCCGGCCGCCCTCCGCTTCACGCCCGCCGGTCAATGCCGGAGAGCCATGCGGCATCAAGCCGTGCTATGTAGAGACGTGGCGTGCCGCGTCTCTGTCCAACGCCGCATGGCCGCGCCTAAGCGGAGGGGCGTAAAGCGGAGAGTACGTTTTTGCGTTAAGGCAAAAAGAAAAGTACATGTAAAAGCCAGGAATACAGTTTTAAGTTCCGCCGCAGGAACTTCAGCGCCTCCCCCATGTGGCGCTCCACGGTCTTGACGGAGATTTGCAGCCTTAGCGCTATTTCGTTGTAGTTGAGGTGCTGCTCGCGGCTCAGGCAGAACACTTCCTGCTGGCGGGGCGGCAGCTGGCCCACCACCTGGTCGATGTAGGCCTTGAGGTCGGCGGCGTCCAGCTCCTCCTCAATGCTGTAGGCCTCCTCCATGGCCTCGAGCACGGTGGCGCGGTAGGCCTCGCGGTTCAGGCTGTCGCGCGCGTGGTTGAAGAGCAGGTTGCGCGTGGCTATGAACAGGTAGCCGTCCAGCCCCTGCTCCTCGTCCAGCCCGGCACGGTTCTCCCACAGCCTGATGAAGACCTCCTGCACCACCTCCTCTGCCATGTGGGCCGATGCCGTGTAGAGCCGTGCAAAGTGGTGCGCCTTTGCCCAATACAGCTTGTAGAGGTAGGAAAACGCTGCCTCGTCGCCTTGTTTCAGTCTGATAATGGCTTCCTTTTCTCCCATCGTGCCGGCTTTGATATACAAAACTACCTATAAAAATTGAATAGCCAAGAAAAAAAGCAAAAAAAAGTGGCGTACCCGCTGGGGGTATCGCCCCTTGCTGCGTGTATTTATGAAGTAAAATGGCCAGATAGGCCTATAAGAGCATGTCAAAATGCAGTGGTAACTGAATTCTCCTCCTCCCCGGGAGGAGGGGAATCGGATACCATTCTGCATTTAGATACATCATAATATAAAGTATAACAGCAACAAATGGACAGACAACGACTACTGATAAGACGGACACTGGCCGGCGAGGCCGACATGAAGGAGATGGAGGAGCTGGCCAAGCGTCCTGTGGTGGAGCACCGGATGAAAGCCCTGTGGGAAGAAGGCGCGCACGCGCCTGCCGGTGCCGACCGTGACGCGGGCACGCGCATGTGGCAACACATACAGGCCCGCTTGAAGCTGCAACAGGGTGGGGCAGCAGGCACCGGGTCGCCCCGCCGCCTTCGCCCCCGCCGGCTGAGGCTGCTGCTCGCCATGGCTGCCTGCCTGGCCTTGGCGCTGGGCGCAGGCCTGTGGCTGGCCACCGTGCACGGGCTGCCTGCCGACGATGAGGGCCAACCCCTGCAATGGGCGCAGGCCACCGCCGGCCACGACGGGCGCACCCTGCTGCTGCCGGACAGCACCCGCGTGTGGCTCCGCCCGCACAGCACGCTGCACTACCGGGCAGAGGCCTTCACGGCCCACCGCCGCGTGTGGCTGCAGGGCGAGGCCATCTTCGACGTCCGTCGCCGCGACGCCGCCCGCCCCTTCCGGGTGGAGATGGACAGCAGCTTCATCGAAGTGCTGGGCACCGCCTTCCGGGCCGTCAACCGCCCCAGCCAGCCCCGCGAGGTCGACCTCTTCCGGGGGGAGGTAGCCTTTCATGCCGCCGGGCGCACGGTGCCCATGCAGCCCCACCAGCACTTGTGCTTCAGCCCGGGCAGCAACCGCCTCGAGGTGGAAGACGCCGTGCCGGTGGACTGGCAGGACGGGCGCTTCCGCTTTGCCGACATGGAGGCCAATGAGCTGATGAACACCATCGGCCACATCTATGGCGCGCGCATCGTCCTGGCGGACAAGCAGGCCCGCGGCGAGAAGTTCAACGGCAGCCTCCGCGTGGACGAGTCGCTGGAAGACGTTCTCCGCAAGGTGTGCTACAACCTGGGCGCGCACTACAGCCTCCGCCCCGACGGCAGCTACCTGATAAAATGAAGAGAAAGAAGGTAGAAGATAGAAGTCAAGAAGAAGAGTTTCCCACTTCTTAACTTCTTGACTTCCGACTTCTGATTACTAACAACATAACTATAACCAACCCTGAGTTAATCAAGACAAGTCTAACATTAAAACCAGAAAGCATGAAGAAATTATCTCATTGCCCGAAAGCCGGCCTGCGCATGGCCGCGGCTTTCATTGCCTTGCTTCTCGCGCCCTTGTGCATCCATGCCGCCGGACCGGTGGTGGTGAAGGGCGTGGCCATGACCGTGATAGATGCTATCCGGCAGATTGAAAGCAGTACCGACTACACCTTCTTCTACAAGACCAGCGACCTCGATGCCGACGCCACGCGCGACCTCAACGTGACGGGCAACATCGAGGAGGTGCTGGACGCCATGTTCCGGGGCAGCGGCATCAGCTACCAGGTGCAGGGCGACGACATCATCCTGAAGCCCGCCCCCGCGCGCCGGGCTGCCGCCCCCGACCAGACGGTCACCGTCACCGGCCAGGTGAAGGACGCCATGGGCCCCGTCATTGGCGCCACCATCCGCGTGAAGGGCGATGACGCCACGGGCACCATCACCGACGTCGACGGAAAATTCTCCCTCCAGGTGCCCCAGGGCGCCACGCTCGTCATCTCCTACATTGGCTACGTGACGCAGGAGGTGAAGGCCGTGGCCGGACGTCCCCTCGACATCACCCTCAAGGAAGACGCCCAGGCGCTGGACGAGGTAGTGGTCGTGGGCTTCGGCACGCAAAAGAAGGCCAACCTCACCGGCTCGCTCACCACCGTGGCCATGGACGACCTGACGGCCAACCGTCCGCTGGTCAACGCCTCCGACGCCTTGCAGGGCGCCGTGCCGGGCCTGTTGGTAAGTTCGGGCGGCAACCAGGCCGGTACCAGCAAGTCCTTCCAGCTGCGTGGTGCCTACTCCATCGGTATCCAGAACTCCGACGGTACCTACGGTGCAGCCGTTGAGCCCCTCATCCTCATCGACAACGTAGAGGGCAGCATGGACATGCTCAACCCCGAGGACATCGAGACCGTCACTGTGCTGAAGGACGCCGCCTCTACCGCCATCTACGGCGCGCGCGCTGCCGGCGGTGTCATCCTCATCACCACCAAGCGTCCCAAGGGCGAAACTAAGTTCTCGCTGAACTACAACAACAACTTCGCCTTCGGCCACGCCATCAACCTGCCCAAGCAGGCTCCGCTGATGGACTACCTCAACGCCTACCAGGATGCCGGCTTTGGCGATGCCTACTGGGCCTATGGCAGCCCCAGCGTGTCGAAGTGGAAAGAATACCTCACGCAATACCGCCAGAACCCCTCCGCCTTCAACATTTACGGCGACGGCATGTACAAGGACGAGGCCGGCAACATTTACTACCTGAACGACCACGACCTCTTCAGCGCCTTCCTGGAAAACAGCTTCCAGCAGACGCACAACATCTCTGCATCGGGCGGCACGAACAAGCTGCGCTACCGCATCTCAGGCGGCTACCTCAGCAACGACGGTGTGCTCATGGGCGACGGCGACTCTTACACCCGCATCAATCTCAACACCTACCTCTCGGCCGACATCACCAAGTGGTTCACGCAAGAGGCTACCATCAGCTACAACAAGACCAAGAGCAGCATTGTGCAGGGCAACCTGTACAACACGGGCCTCATTTCTTACCACCCGGAAGGCGTGCTGCCCTCCGAGCTGAGCGGATATGACAGCGACCTGCCCTTCAACACGCCGCTCAACACCCTGAAGTACGCCAACTCGGCTACCCGCACGTACGACAACCCGCGTATCTTCTTGAAGTCCATCCTGAAGCCGTTCAAGGGCTTTGAGGCTGTCTTTGAGTACACCTTCGACAAGAAGAACTACAACTACTATTACTACACCGGCAAGGTGCGCTTCACCGACATACAGGGCGCTGACAAGTACAACTACGAGAACGACTACCTGCAGGAGGAGAAGAACTTTACGGATTACAACGCCTTCAACATCTACGGCACCTACAGCTTCGACCTGGCCAGCGACCACCACTTCAAGGTGATGGCCGGCTTCAACCAGGAGGCCAGCCACTGGGAGAATCTGTATGCGCTGTCCTACAACATGGCCGTTATCGAGGTGCCCTCCCTGCAGAGCGGCACGGGCAGCCTGACGGCCAGCGAAGGCTACGATGAATATGCCGTGCGTGGCGGCTTCTTCCGCGTGAACTACAACTACCAGGACAAGTACCTGCTGGAGGTGAACGGCCGCTACGACGGCTCGTCCAAGTTCCCCAAGGAGAGCCGCTTCGGCTTCTTCCCCTCGGTGTCCGTGGGCTGGAACGTCACTCAGGAGAAGTTCATGGAGAGCACGCGCGGCTGGCTGGACATGTTTAAGATACGTGCCTCCTACGGCGCCATCGGTAACCAGAACGTGGTGAACTACTCCTTCTACCCCACCATGTCGGTGAACAACAACTACAGCGGCTGGCTGGTGAATAACGGCTATGTCACCGCCATCAACTCGCTGCCCGCCCTCGTCAGCAACAGCTTCACTTGGGAGAAGGTGGCCACGGCCGACGTGGGCTTCGACCTGAACCTCTTCAACAACCGCTTCACCACCGTGTTCGACTGGTACCAGAAGAACACCACCGGCATGCTTGCTCCGGGCATGCAGCTTCCGGGCGTGGTAGGCGCCTCCGCCCCCATGCAGAACACGGCCGACATGCGTACCCGCGGCTGGGAACTGGCCATGAACTGGAACGACCGCATCGGCGACTGGGGCTACCGCGTGGGCTTCAACCTGTCCGACAGCAAGAGCGTCATCACCAAGTACGACGACAACGCCGCCACCAAGCTGCTCAGCAACTACTACCCCGGCATGGAGCTGGGCGAGATATGGGGCTATGAGGTAGAGGGCTTCTACACCGCCGACGACTTCATCGACCCCGCCGCAGGCACGCTGAAAGAGGGCATCACCTCGGTAGAAGGCGTGACCGTGATGCCGGGCGACCTCAAGCTGAAGAACCTGCGCGACGATGCCGGCAGCACCAACATGATTGACGCTGGCGACGGCACCCTGGCCAACCCGGGCGACCAGAAGCGCATAGGTAACTCCTTGCCCCGCTACCTCTACGGCATCACCCTCGGCGCCAACTACAAGGGCATCGACCTGAGCGTGGTGATGCAGGGCACCGGCAAGCGCGACTACTGGATTGCCAACAACCTGACGTTCCCCATGTACATCTACTCCAGCAACGACACGAAGTACCAGCCCCTCTACGAAGGCCTGTCCGACTACTGGAAGCCCGTAGACCTGGCCGGCGGCGACTACACGGCAGCCAACCCCGATGCCAAGTATCCGCGCATCTACAACGGCTATGGCAACAGCGGCTACAACTACGGCCGCTACACCGACCGCTACCTGTCCGATGCCTCCTACTTCCGCATCAAGAACATCACGCTGTCCTACACCGTGCCCAAGAAGTGGATAAGCAAACTGAGCCTGGAGCAGTTCCGCGCCTTTGTCAGCGTGGAAAACGTGGCCACCTTCGACCACCTGCCTTCGGGCATCGACCCGGAGACGCTGTCGTGGAGCTACCCGGCCTTCCGCACCGTGTCGTTCGGCATCAACTTCACCTTGTAACCAAATCATAAATGAGGCTTTGGTTCAGGCGCGGATTACGCGGATTTCACGGATATATTATTTGTGAAATCGATGACATGATAAACTTAATCCGCGAAATCCGTGTAATCCGCGCCTGAAAATACTCAGATAAACGTCTTAACCTAATTATTAGAAACAGATATGAAAAAGCAAATATACCTCTCAGCAATACTCGCGCTCGGCTTGGGGCTCACCGCCTGCAACGACGACTTCCTGGAGCGCGCCCCGCAGACTGAACTGACCGAGGAAAACGCCTTCCAGTCCTACGAGAACTTCAAGGCGTTTGCCTGGCCGCTCTACGAAATGTTCACCAACACCATGTTCGGCACCGCCGTCAACGGCACGGGCCAGGGCTCTTGCTACAGCGCCGACGTCAACGCCGGCTGGCTGTACAGCCGCGGCCAGCACCTCACGGGCAACAGCTACGCCATGGGCCGCATCACCAGCGTGGCCTCGGGCAACGGATGGGACTTCAGCGGCGGGTTGCGCCGGGCCAATATCCTGCTGTCCCACATCGACGGTTCCAACATGACGCAGGAGGAGAAAGACCACTGGCGCGCCGTGGGCTATTTCTTCCACTCCTACTGGTACGCAGAACTCATCAACCGCTTCGGCGACGTGCCTTGGGTGGACACGCCCCTCACCGATGAGTCGGAAAACCGCTTTGCCCCGCGCGAAGACCGCATCGCCGTGGCCGACCGCGTGCTGGAACGCCTGCAGTGGGCCGAGCAGCACATCGGCACCTACGACGACGGCACCCCCACCATCAACCAAGACTGCGTGCAGGCCTTGATTTCACGCTTCACCCTGCGCGAGGCCACGTGGCGCAAGTACCACGAGCTCGACCAGTCGGGCATCCAGACCTACCTCAACGAGTGCGTGCGCGTGTCTGAGGAGCTCATGGCCAAGTACCCCAACCTGTACTACGGCACCGAAGACGCCCCCGGCACCGGCTACAACGAGGTGTGGACCACCGAGAGCCTGGACGGCGTGCCCGGCATCATACTCTTCATACAGTACAACGGCGAAGGCGACACCCGCTACCACAACTTCAGCGCCCTGGAGCACATGGACAGCGGCAACATCGAGATGAGCCAGGACATGGTAGACCTCTACCTCTGCTCCGACGGTCAGACCATCAGCAACTCGCCGCTCTACGAGGGCGACAAGACGCCTTACGCCACCTTCCGCAACCGCGACCCGCGCCTCTACTACGTGGTGATGCCGCCCTACCGGGTGAACGCCAAGGCTGCCACTGCCGATGACAGCCGCACGTGGGAGTACACCGACAACCCCGACGACCGCTACTACATCGACCTGCTGGGCGCCAACATCACCTGCAGCAACCCCGGCGAGGGCATGAAGCGCCTGCCCGCCCAGAACTGGACGGCACAACTCGTGCCCAGCGTGCCCAACTTTATGGATGGCGTGGGAGCCACCGGTTTCGTGCGCGGCTACTCCGGCTACTACTGCTGGAAGGGCTGGAGCTCGTGGGAGCAGAACATGAACGGCGGCATCACGCTGAACACCTCCGACAAGCCCATCTTCAAGATAGAAGAAGTGCTGCTGAACTACGCCGAGGCCAAGTGGGAACTGGGCCAGTTTGACCAGGCCGTGGCCGACAAGTCCATCAACCTGCTGCGCGACCGCGTCGGCGTGGCCCGCATGGTGGTGAGCGAGATAAACAACAGCTTCGACCCCAACCGCGGCAAGTGGTACCCCAAGAGCCTGGGCGACAAAGTGTCGTGGGAGAAGGGCGAAGACCTCGACCCCGTGCTGTGGGAAATACGCCGCGAGCGCATCGTGGAACTGATGGGCGAAGGCTTCGGCTTCTACGACGTCCGCCGCTGGCGCATGGCGCCTTGGTTCCTCAACCGCCAGCACCGTGGCATGTGGGCACAGCAGAGCATGTTCAACTCCAACTCGGCCAACCAGTTCTTCATGGACAACAGCGGTAACCCCGTGACCGTGACCGGCACCCAGACCGAGGGCTACCTCTACCTGGAGGCCGACCCCATCGCCGCAGGCCAGGGCTGGCAAGAGCGTTACTACCTCTACCAGATACCTACCACCGAAATCCTGCTCAACCCCGCGCTGACGCAGAACCCCGGCTGGGAGGATGCCGAATAACCCAAGATTCCCATGACATTCTAACTTAACACGCATATCTAAATCTCTAACTCCCTAACCGGAAAACTCACCACGGCGGGCAGAGGCTCTCGCAGGTTACTTGTAAGGCCGCTGCTGGCTGTGGTGTTTTTGTTGTGTACTTTTTCTTTCGCTTGTCCGAAAGAAAAAGATACCAAAAAGAAAGGACCCCGGCTGTGCCCGTCGGGCTACTCCGGTCAGCTTTCAGCCTAAGGGGCAGAAACTCGCTTCGCTCAGACAGTCTGCCCCTTTTCACGGCTGAAAACTGCCCTCCGCTTCACGCCCGCCGGTCAATGCCGGAGAGCCATGCGGCATCAAGCCGTGCCATGTATAGACGTGGCGTGCCGCGTCTCATAGGCCGTGAGGCCTGCCGTCCAACGCCGCATGGCCGCGCCTAAGCGGAGGGGCGTAAAGCGTAGAGCGCGTTTTTGCGTGAAGAACGGCAGGTTGTCTGAGCGAAGCGAGTTTCCTGCCGTTTAGCAAAAACGTGCTCGGAGTAGCCCCGGAGATTCAGCGCTTGA
>CASELH010000073.1 GCA_949288715.1 uncultured Bacteroides sp.
AAGCAACCGTCACGCGGCAAGATAAAAACAAACGCCGCATGACGGTGGATAAAAAATATAAAATACTTGCGCAAGTCATAGAAAACAGAATGACAGATAAATGGCGCAGCCCTTAAAAAACTGCGTAAATCTGCGCTCGTCTGCGTCATCTGCGTGCCATTGCACACACAGCTCAGCCGGGAAAACACCTTATTCTCCCGGCCTGTTTATCGAGAAAAGGCAGGGTATTATCTATAATTTTATATAAAACTTCCCTGATAAGCGCTTTATCGAGAAAATTGTTCCTATTTTTGCAACTTGTAAAATAATTAGCAGCAGACAATGAGAGTAAAATCGCCATCGATAATCTTAAGTATTCTTTTGGTTTCAATAGCTATGAGCTCATGCCTCAATACGGATGAAGTGACGGAATTCAGCTCTAATGCTTCCATCACGGCTTTTGGCATTGACACCATCTACGGCGTGGAATATGACTTTGAAATAGACCAGATAAGAAACCTTATTTATAACCGCGACTCCTTGCCGGTGAGTGCGGACACCATTATCGACAAGACGCTGATTACCACGCTTTCCACAGCGGGAATGGCTGTCATGTCGGGCGACACGCTGTTCAATGCGGAAGACTCGGTGAACCTGCTTCCGGCCATGAACAAGAGCGGCTCGGAAGGCATGAAGTTCAAGGTATATGCCGCCGACGGCATCACTACCCGCACCTACACCTTGCAGGTGAGGGTGCATCGGCAAGACCCCGACTCGCTGGTGTGGAAAAACATGCCGTCGTTCAGCACGGCGATAAATCCGGGCGAACAGAAGGCGGTGGTGTTCAATGATGAACTGCTGGTCTACACCTCTTACCACACGTTGTATCGTACTCCTGCTACAGCCGACCCTTGCGTGTGGACTGCTGCCGGGGTAGCCGGCTTGCCTGCCGATGTGCGCCTGTCTACCATGCTGGCCTATGAGGGGAGCCTTTATGCCGTGAGCGGTAGTCGTGAGGTTTATCGCTCGGCCGACGGGCTGACGTGGACCGCTGTGCCGGGCCTGGGCAACCGTGTGGTGGCCTTGATAGGCGAGGTGGGCGGTCGGCTGGCCGGCATTGTGGAAGGCGAAACGGATGGGAAAAACTACTTCAACACTTGCGACGGCACGGCATGGAGCACAGACAGCCCGCTGCAGGAAGTGCCGGAGGGCTTCCCCCTGGAAGGCTTGTGTGCCACCCATGCCACGAATGGCAATGGCATTGTGAAGACCGTGGTGGTGGGCGAACCTTATGCCGGACAAGAGGCTACCGTGCCTTGGAGCACGGAAAACGGCACACTGTGGGTGCCCTATGATACGGATGCAGCCGCTTGCCCGGTGATGAGCCATCCGTTCATGGGTTATTATGGCGGCGAGTTTTGCCTGTGGGGCGGCCAGATGGATGCCATCTACACCTCGCGGACGGGCATTGCATGGTACGAGACGGAAGAGAAGTTCTTGCTTCCGGAGGCTTTTGCCGGAAAGACGAATTACTCCATTGTGATAGACCCTACGGTGGATGCCAACGACAAGCGTGATTACATTTGGGTGGTATTCGGGGGCAACGGCACCGCCAATGAGGTGTGGAGAGGCCGCCTGAATAAGCTTGGATTCATAGAATATTGAGTGAAAATGCTATATAAGGAACAAATAGACTTGAAGCGGGTGCCCCGGCATGTGGCCATCATTATGGATGGAAACGGGCGGTGGGCAAAGCAACGCGGCCGCGAACGCAGCTACGGACACCAGAAGGGGGCCGAGACCGTGCACCTCATCGCAGAAGAAGCGGCAAGGCTGGGTGTAGGCTACCTTACTTTATATACCTTCTCGACGGAAAACTGGAACAGGCCTTCGGATGAGGTGGCGGCCCTGATGGGGCTGCTGTTCGACTCCATCGAGGAGGAGACCTTTATGAAGAATAACATCAGTTTCCGCATCATAGGCAATATGGAGAAGCTGCCTGCCAACGTGCAGCAGCGCCTGAACGACTGCATAGCCCACACGGCGCAGAACACGGGCATGTGCCTGGTGCTGGCGCTGAGTTACTCCTCGCAGGAGGAGATAACGGAAGCTGTCCGCCGGATAGCCAAACAGGTGCAGGCCGGGCAGCTGAAGCCGGAAGACATAGACAGCACCGTGGTGGCCGGGCAGCTGATGACAAACTTTATGCCCGACCCCGACTTGCTGATACGCACGGGTGGGGAACTGCGGCTGAGCAACTACCTGCTGTGGCAATGCGCTTACACGGAGCTGTACTTCTGCGATACTTATTGGCCCGATTTTCACGAAGAGGATTTCTGCAAGGCTATTTGCGACTATCAGAAACGTGAGCGCAGATTCGGCAAGACCAGTGAGCAGGTAGGTTGAAACGGGACATCATGAAAGTAGAATAAAACGATTAAGGACTAACATATATAACTATAATTCACAGCAATGCATTATCGTATTTTCTCTATAGTCATTATGCTCATCTGTATGTGTCTGGGCTCGTTGCAGGGCATGGCGCAAGAAACAGCCGATACGGTGAGCGATGAAAAGCCTGTGATTCTGTATTCCACTCCGCAAAAATATGAGATAGCCGACATCAAGGTGGAAGGGGCGGATAATTATGAGGACTATGCCATTATCGGATTGTCCGGCTTGAGCAAAGGGCAGGTCATCACCATTCCGGGCGACGAGGTGACGCAGGCATGCAAGCGCTACTGGAGGCATGGCTTGTTTTCGGACGTAAGCATCACGGCCGACAAGATAGAAGGCGATAAGGTGTGGCTGACCATCCACCTGACCATGAGTCCGCGCGTGTCCGACATCCAGTATCACGGGGTGAAGAAATCGGAGCGTGAAGACTTGGAGGCAAAGATAGGCATGATTAAGGGCAGCCAGATTAATGCCAATGCCATAGACCGTGCCAAGACATTGATTAAGCGCTACTTTGACGACAAGGGATTCAAGAATGCGGAAGTCATCATCGACCAGAAGGAAGACCCGGAGAAGGAAAACCAAGTGATTGTGTCGGTCAACATTGACAAGAAAGAGAAAATCAAAGTACACCATATTGAAATAGTAGGCAACAAGGCGCTCTCCACCAAGAAGCTGAAGCGCGTGATGAAAAAGACGAACGAGAAGGGCAAGCTGATAAACCTGTTCCGCACCAAGAAGTTTGTGGAGGAGAACTATGAGGCCGACAAGCAGCTCATCATCGACAAGTACAACGAACTGGGCTACCGCGATGCCATGATTGTGCGCGACAGCATCAGCCAGTATGACGACCGCACGGTAGACGTGTATATGGAGATTGAGGAAGGGCAGAAGTACTACTTGCGCAACATCACGTGGGTGGGCAATACGCTTTATCCCTCAGAACAGCTGAACTACCTGCTGCAGATGAAGAAGGGCGATGTATACAACCAGAAATTGCTGGAAGAACGCACCGTGACGGATGATGATGCCATCGGCAACCTGTATTACAACAACGGTTACCTGTTTTACAACCTTGAGCCGGTGGAGGTGAACATTGTGGGCGACTCTATCGACTTGGAAATGCGCATCTACGAGGGCAACCAGGCTACCATCAACAAGGTGATGATCAGCGGTAACGACCGCCTGTATGAAAACGTGGTGCGCCGTGAGTTGCGTACCCGTCCGGGGCAGTTGTTCAGCCGCGAAGACCTGATGCGTTCTTACCGTGAAATTGCCCAGATGGGACACTTCGACCCCGAGCAGATTAATCCGGACATACAGCCCCGCCCTGAGGACGGCACGGTGGATATTGACTACCAATTGGTGTCCAAGGCCAACGACCAGGTGGAATTCTCCGCGGGCTGGGGACAGACAGGCGTCATCGGCAAGCTGAGCTTGAAGTTCACCAACTTCTCACTGGCCAACCTGCTGCATCCGGGCGAGAACTACCGGGGCATCTTGCCGCAGGGCGACGGACAGACGCTGACCTTGAGCGGACAGACCAATGCCCGCTACTACCAGCAGTACAGCATTTCGTTCTACGACCCATGGTTCGGGGGCAAGCGGCCTAATGCCTTCTCTATCTCGGCATTTTACTCCCGGCAGACGGATATCAGCAGCCAATATTACAACGATGCCTATTATAATAACTTCTACAACAGTTATTACAGCGGCCTGTATGGCTATGGCATGTATAACTACGGCAACTACACCAGCTATGAGAATTATTATGACCCGGATAAGTCGGTGCAGATGTTTGGTTTTGCCGTAATGTTTGGTAAACGCTTGAATTGGCCGGACGACTACTTCCAGTTTACCGCCGAGTTGTCTTACCAACGCTACATCTTGAGCGACTGGCAGTATTTCCCGGTGACGGATGGCAGTTGCAACGACTTCAGCATCAACCTTACGTTGTCGCGCAGCTCTATAGACAATCCCATCTACCCGCGCCAGGGCTCAGAGTTCTCGTTGTCGGCTCAGCTGACTCCGCCTTATTCACTGTTTGACGGGGTGGACTACAGCAAGTACAACACCAACAATCAGGACGACATGAACAAGATGCACAAGTGGGTGGAATACCATAAGTGGAAATTCCGCTCGAAGGTGTACATTCCGTTGATGGACCCCTACACGGTGAAGCATACGCCGGTGCTGATGGGGCGTGTGGAATTCGGCTTGCTGGGCCACTACAACAAGCATAAACGTTCGCCCTTCGGCACGTTTGAAATGGGTGGCGACGGCATGACCGGCTACTCCAGCTATGCCACAGAGACCATTGCCCTGCGTGGTTATGAAAACGGCTCGTTGTCTTCTTACGGTTATGAGGGCTATGCCTACACGCGCTTGGCCATGGAGTTGCGCTACCCGCTGATGTTGGAGACCAGTACCAGTATTTATGCCTTGGCTTTCGTGGAGGCCGGTAATGCCTGGCAGGATGTGGCCGACTTCAATCCTTTCGACCTGAAGCGCTCGGCAGGCGTAGGTGTGCGCATCTTCCTCCCGATGATTGGTATGATGGGTATCGACTGGGCCTACGGTTTCGACAACGTGCGTGGCTCCAGCCAGTATAGCGGCAGCCAGTTCCACTTCATACTGGGACAGGAATTCTGATGAATGAAGAATTAAGAATGAAGAATGAAGAAGGAAGAATCTCCCTTCTTTTTGTCAACACATAAAAAAGACGCTGTTATGAAAAAGAATCTTTTACTAATGTTCCTGTTGCTTGCCGTAGGCACAGTGACAGCCGGCGCGCAGAAGTTCGCGCTTATCGACATGGAGTACATCTTGAAGAACATCCCGGCCTATGAGAGTGGCATGAGCCAGTTGGAGCAAGATTCCAAACAATGGCAGGCGGAAGTGGAAAAACTTGGCGAAGAAGCCAAGAACATGTATAAGGATTATCAGTCCAAGGTATCTACCTATACCGACGCAGAGCGCAGCAAGCAGGAAGAAGCCGTCATAGCCAAGGAAAAAGAGGCGGCCGACCTGCGCATGAAATATTTCGGCCCCGAGGGTGAGCTTGCCAAGAAGCGCGCGGAGCTGATGCGCCCCATTCAGGACGCCATATACAATGCCGTCAAGGACATTGCCACGCAGCAAGGCTATGCTTTGGTGGAAGACCGTGCTTCGGCTACCAGCATTATCTTTGCATCGCCGGCCATCGACATCAGCGACGAGGTGCTGGCCCGCATGGGGTATGCCAACTGACGTTCAGCGGCTTGCAAAAGGTTAAAATAGGGCAGCTTATTTGGTGATACCCTCAGTTTGCGTTATATTTGCGTCGTACTAATGAACAATCAATCAAAATAAACTAAATATTATGCTTAAAAAAATCGTACTTGCAGCCATCCTGGCTCTTCCGCTGAGCGTGATGGCACAGACTAAATTCGGGCACATGAACTCCCAGGAAGTGATTACGGCCATGCCGGAATACACAAAAGCCCAGGCTGACCTCGATGCCATGGCCAAACAATACCAGGAAGAAATGCAGCGGACACAAGAAGAATTCAACAAGAAATACCAGGAATTCTTGGCGCAGGCTGACTCGTTGCCTAAGAACATTGCCGAGCGCCGCCAAAAGGAATTGCAGGACATGGATCAACGCCAGCAGCAATTCCAGCAGGAGGTTTACCAATCCATGCAGAAGGCACAGCAGGATGCCCTGACCCCTATCTATCAGAAGCTGGAGACCGCCATACAGGCAGTAGGCAAGGCTGAGGGCGTGATTTACATCTTTGACATTGCCCGCACGCCGGTGGCTTATATCGGTGCCGAGAGCATTGACCTCACGGCTAAGGTGAAGACCCAATTGGGTATTAAGTAAGGAAATCACAAGTTTTTTTCTTCCATAACTAAAAGAAAGGGGTTGCTTGAGCATTTCGGGCAACCCCTTTCTGATTTATTTTCTATACTTTTGTGGCATGTAAGTAACTCTAAATGGGAATTTATATGGCACACAGATGACACAGATTCTACGTGATGACCACAGATACATAGTGAAAAAATAAAAACTGTGTAAATCTGTCCCATCTGTGTAAATCTGTCCCATCTGTGTCATCTGTGTGCCGCCCCGCTAAATTATCATTTAACGTTGTACACTTACTTATGCTAATCATTTGCATCCATGAAACAATTATTTTCTAACACTTCCGGCCCTATCGGCATTTTCGATTCTGGCTATGGGGGGCTTACTATCTTGAGCAAAATCAGGGAAACGCTGCCCGGCTACGACTATGTCTATCTGGGCGACAATGCCCGCACACCTTATGGCTCGCGCTCGTTCGAGATTGTTTATGAGTTTACCTTGCAGGCAGTGACCCGACTTTTCGAGATGGGTTGCCCGCTGGTCATCCTGGCCTGCAACACTGCCTCGGCAAAAGCCTTGCGCAGCATACAGGTGAACGACTTGCCCCGCCTCGACCCCTCGCGCCGCGTGCTGGGGGTCATCCGCCCTACGGTGGAGTGCATAGGCGGCATCACGCTGAGCCGCCACGTGGGGGTGCTGGCCACGGCGGGCACTATCCGTTCGGAGTCTTATCCGCTGGAGGTGCATAAGCTGTTTCCCGACATACAGGTCACGGGGCAAGCCTGCCCCATGTGGGTGCCTTTGGTGGAGAACAACGAAGCGCAGAGTGCCGGTGCCGATTACTTTGTGCGCCAATATATCGATAGCCTGCTGGCGGCCGACCCGCAGATAGATACCGTCATACTAGGCTGTACGCATTACCCCCTTCTGTTGCCCAAGATAAAGCAGTACATGCCTGCCGGCATCAGCATCGTGGCGCAGGGCGAATTGGTGGCCGATAGCCTGAAAGACTACCTGTGCCGCCACCCGGAAATGGATGCCCGCTGCACCCGTGGAGGGCAGTGCCGCTACTACACCACCGAGGCTGAGGAGAAGTTCTGCGAGTCGGCCTCCACTTTTCTGAAAGAGGATATCTCCGTGAGGCAGATAGAGCTTTAGGAAATTGAGAATTGAGAATTAAAAATTAAAAAATAAGAATGAGGAATAGAAAACTAAATGACAGTTAACACCACGATTCCCTATTTCTCAATTCTTAATTCTCAATTCTCAATTCTCAATTCTCAATTCTCAATTCTCAATTCTCAATTCTCAATTCTCAATTCTCAATTCTCAATTTACAGCCTATTGACCTGCTCCTCAAACGGCGTCTGCGTGTCTTTTGCGCGGAAGCGCATTTTGCTGCGGTAGTTGTACACCGTGGTGAGCGAGCAGTTCAGGAAGTGGGCAATGCGGTTGGCGTCCGTTACGCCCAGGCGGTTCAGGGCAAAGATGCGCAGCTCCGTGTTCAGCAGTTCGCCCGGCCTTAGCACCACTTGTTCGCCCTCTTGCAGCAAGTTATTGAATCGTTCCACAAAGTTGGGGAACAAGGCCAGAAACGAGCGGTCGAATTCCGCATAAAAGCTTTTCCGTTCCTCCACCAGCTGCTTGGTCGACTTGATGGCCTTGAACAGCTCGTCCAGCTTGGAGGCCATGGCCAGTTTCTCCAGTGCGCGGCGGTTCTGCTCCATTTTCTCCATATAGCCCACGCAGCGGTCCAGGTAGCTGGCCAGGTAGGTCTCCTTGATGCCGTTGGATTCCGTCAGGCTTTGGTTGGCCTCCGCCAGTTCTTGGCGCATGTCGGCCAGCTTTTTCATCCACCAGGCCAGTGCGGCCACGGCCACAGCCAGCAGCATCAGCAAGATTCCTGTGCCCAGCAGCCAGTAGCGGGTAGTGCGGTGTTCGTCGGCCCTCATGTCCATCACGGTGCGGTTTATGATGGGGTATATTTCTCCTCCCTCCAGGTAGCGCAGGCGGCTGCCGCAGTCGTAGGCATCCTGCAGCTGGCAGTTCAGGTAGTGGTGTGCCCGCTCCGTGTCGTTCTTCAGGAAGAGCAGTCGGGCCAGCTTGGGCAAGGCGGCATATTCGCGCACGCACATCTCCATGTCCAGGGCAGCCGTGCGTGCCAGGTAGTACATCTGGCTCAGGGTGTCCTGCTTCGCTTCGTAGGCTTCCGCCAGGGTGTAGTACAGGTAGGTTCTCTGCCGTTTGTCCGCCTCGCCCTCCAGCTGCCGGTTCAGTATGTCTATCACCTCGTCCGGCTGTTTGGACAGCAGCAACTGCTCCGAGGACACAATGTCCCTGTCCACGTTGGGCGGCAGCAACATCAGCACCGAGTCGCGGTAGCAGTTGGCCTGCTCCACATACTTCTGCTTCATGGCCTCGTTTTTCGTATAGTCGGCCAGCCAGCCGTAGAACGAGCAGCACGTGCTGTAGTAGTAGCGTCGGCGGCCGGGCCCCATCTCCATGGGCGCGGCAGTCTGCAGCTCCAGCAGTGCCTCGGTGTATAGTCCCATCACCCCGTACACCTCCGCGCGGTTAATGTGCACCTCGCTCTGCATGTGTGGCGCCTTCAGCAGGGGTATCAATGCCTCCTTTTGGTTCACGTAGTACAGCGATGAGTCTGCCTGGTAGTGCAGGTTCTCGTAGAACAGCGAGCCACACAGGTTGTACTTCTTCCACAAGTCGTCCGTCTGATTCATCTCCCGGCGCAGGCTGTCCAGCATCCGGTCGTGTCCTTGGTGGTAGAAGGCTCGCTTCTCTATCTGCCTGTCCAGTTCGCTCAAGGCCACCTTCAAGCTGTCGGTAGTGATGGGTGCGGCCGCTGCCGTTCCGCTTAGCAGGGCGGTGCACAACAAGGTTATCCAAAGTCTTTTCATGTTTGTATGTCTGTCTGCTTTATTTAAAGGTTAATTCTTAAATACTGTGCTTTTCTATGCACTTTTTCTTTCGCTTGTCCGAAAGAAAAAGATGCCAAAAAGAAAGGACCCCGGCTGTGCCCGTCGGGCTACTCCGGTCGGCGTTCAGGCTAAACGCTTTACGCCCGCCGGTCAATGCCGGAGAGCCATGCGGCATCAAGCCGTGCAATGTAGAGACGTGGCGTGCCGCGTCTCTGTCCAACGACACATGGCTGCACCTAAGCGCAAAGCAAAAAGAAAAAGTGCATATAAATCGCTACTAATGTATTAATAAATTACGAATAACAAGCAAACATGCAATAAAAAAATCAAAGAATACCTACCAAAAGGCTTTTTGAGAAAATCTGTAACCTCCTGTGCTGCAATGCTTAGTAGGTTTTTCCCGCTTACAATTTCGTAAAATGCCGGGTAGTAGCCTTTAAAGGCCACCTAACTTTGCGGCGTTCAACCGATAAATGAAACCGGAAACAAAAACAGCCAAATAACAGCGATATGAAACGCATACTTATCCTCACCTTCACCATCGGCTTGGCCCTGCTGGCCATGCAGGCCGGACAGCCCCTCCGCGCACAGCGGGTGGTGGGCAAAACCAACCTGCTCTACTGGGCCACGGGCACGCCCAACCTGGGGGTGGAGGTGGCCCTGAACAGCCGCAACACCCTGGCCCTGCATGGAGGCTGGCAGCCCTGGCAGTACTCCGACACCAAGAAGCTGAAGCACTGGGCCCTGCAGCCCGAGTGGAAATATTGGTTCTGCGAGGCCTTCAACGGCCACTACCTGGGCCTGCACGGCTTGGGCGGGCAGTACAACGCGGGAGGCATCGACATGCCTTTCGGCCTGCTGCCCACCCTCGACGACCACCGCTACCAGGGCTGGGCCATCGGCGCAGGCCTGAGCTACGGCTACCACCTGCTGCTCTCGCGCCGCTGGAGTCTGGAGTTCGGCATCGGCCTGGGCTACCTCTACCTGGACTACAAGAAGTACCGCTGCCCGCAGTGCGGCGAAGCCCTCAAGCAGAAGCACCGCAACTACGTGGGGCCCACCAAGGCGGCGGTGAATGTGATATATAATTTTTAGTAGCAGGCAGTAATTACCGGTTATCAGCTACTAATGCTAACTACTAAGTAAGTGTACAGAATAAAATGATAATTTATCGGGCTGTATGTCGTCAGATTTTTCAGCCGCAAATGACATGGATAACGCAGATTTATATTTTTCCTGCTTATGATAAGTGCGTGGGCGAAGCCCCTTAAAAATCCGTGTCATCCGCGTCATCTGTGGCTGAATAATACACATACTGACTACTTAAAAACAACAATATGGTCAACATGAATATTCTTTTCCAAAGTCTGGTGGCGGCGCTCGCGTTCTTGCTGGCCGCTGAGCCTGCCGCAAGGGCGCAAGACGCGCCGCGCTACGTGGCCGCCGTCACGGCCGACAGCATGCGCATCCACCGGGGCAGGGTGCAGGTGTCCTTCACCCTCGACCTTGGCAAGCGCATTGCCGACCGGCAGCACCGCCGCGTGCTCACCCCCGTGCTCTGCGCTGCCGATGGCGCCCATGAGGTCCGGCTGCCCCACGTGGTGGCCCGTGGCCGCCTGCGTGCCATCCAGGAGGAGAAAAACGGCACCGCCCCGGCTGCCGACACAGCCGCCTACTGCGTGCTGCGCAGCGACCGCGTGGACAGCTGCACCCTGGCCTACCGCGCCTCCGTGCCCTACGAACCGTGGATGGACAGCGCCCGCCTCGTGCTGCGCCAGGAGGTGACGGGCTGCCGCTGCGGCGGTCTGCTCTCCAACGCGCAGGTAGTGGCCGGGCAAGCCCTCTACCGCCCGCAGCTCGTGCCCTCGGCCTGCGTGGAGCTGCCCCGCGAGTTCACGCCCCGCCGCGAGCAGCGCGATGCCTACCTCATCTACCCCGTCAACCAGACGGCCCTCTATCCCGACCGCTTCGGCAACCGCGCCGAGCTGGCCAAGATAGACAGTGCGCTGCGCCTGGTGCAGCAGAATCCCGCCTACGAGATACGCCGCATAGACATCACCGGCTACGCCTCGCCCGAAGGCCGCTACGGCCACAACGTGCGCCTGGCCCAAGGCCGTGCCGAGGCCCTGAAGCAATACGTGCAGCAACACTACGACCTGCCGGACACCCTGCTACGCGTGACCCCCGGCGCCGAAAACTGGGCAGGCCTGGC
The DNA here is from genome assembly GCA_949288715.1 of uncultured Bacteroides sp. Taxonomy (GTDB): domain Bacteria; phylum Bacteroidota; class Bacteroidia; order Bacteroidales; family Bacteroidaceae; genus Bacteroides. The sequence goes on from CASELH010000073.1 coordinate 11,432, forward strand.
CCAAGCCCTGGCCGGCATGGAGCTGCCCTATAAAGACGAGCTGCTGGCCTTGGCCGCCGACACCCTGCTGCCGCCCGACGAGCGCGAAGCACGCCTGCGCCAAGTGGGCGACGGGCAACCCTACCGCATGCTGCTCAGCGCCGTCTACCCCGGCCTGCGGAAAAACACCTTCCGCATCAGCTACGTCAGCCGCGAGCGCACTCCCGCCGAGGCCCGCCGCCTGGCCTGGGAAGAGCCCGGCGAACTGAACGCCTACGAGTTCTACACCGTGGCGCGCACCTACTATCGTGAAGACCCCGACGCCTACGAGCGTATTCTGCTCCGCGCCGCCGATACCTATCCGGACAACCCCGTGGCCAACAACAACGCCGCCTCCCTGTGCCTCCGCCGGGCCGACACCACCCGTGCCGCCCGCTACCTGGACCGCGCAGGCGCCGGCCCCGCCACTTGGAACAACCGCGCCCTGCTGCTCTGGCTGCAAGGCCGCCCGGACGAGGCCGTGGCCTGGTGGCAGAAAGCCGCGACGAATGGAGACGAGGCCGCCCTGAACAACATAGAAGAAGCCAAGCGGAGGGGCTGGTGACAGCCCCCACCCGCTACGCAGCTTGTCCGATCTTTTTTCGGTCTATAGCGCCGAAGCGCGACCGAACCAGTACCGAATGGGGTACGACTGAGTACCGACTGAGGTAGGAAGCGGAAACGTAAAAAAATTGAAAATTGAGAATTGAGAATTAAAAATTGAGAAATAGTGATGTATCTGTCATCCTGAGCGGAACGCAGTGAAGTCGAAGGAGCTCACATAAAGCACGGCAACAACATCCAGCGTGACGGATACTTATACAACGAATATCCCGATAAATATAGAAACAAGAATACTAACACTTTTAAAACCAAAACGACAATGAAAACAAGAAACTTACTTCTGACGAGCCTCCTCAGCCTTGGTATGCTGGCGGCTTGTACTACGGACGATGATCCGGGCGCAATGAATAACACCCCGGAAGAGGGCAGGGCCATGGCTCAGATAGCACTGACCATTTCTACCGATGCTTCGGCTTCTACCAGAGCCGTTACCGGCAACACGGGTGACGAGGAATATGGCGATGTCAACGAATACACCGTAAACGACCTGCTCGTGGTGCTGGCCGATGAGAACGGCATCGCGCAGCACGTGTATACTCCTTCTGTAAAAGCAAGGACAATTAGCGATGAAAACGGTGATAATCTCCTGCGCGTCAGCGAGCCGTTCACCGTAACGCCGGGCGAATACTATGTCTATGTGTTGGCCAACTACGAGAACAGTAAGAGTGCTTTAAGCCCCATCATCGCCAACCAGACCAACATGAAGGAGCAGATATTCGAGATTAAAAATGCTGCCAATCTTTCTACTTCCGGCAAATTCTTGATGAGCAACTGGTCGGTTCCTGAGAAGAAAACTATTCAGTCGGATGCTACGTACCAACAGACGCAGACTTCTGCGAATGAATTGGGTGCTGATGGTGCAACAGTAGAATCTCAAACCCCTGAAATCGTACAGATAGTGGATGTTGACATTGAGCGCGTGGTAGCCAAGGTTACTTTCAACCAGACAAAGTATGTTTCTTCTGCTGAAAATGTGACAGAAGGTGAAGACGATAGTGAAGTAACTATTGCTACCGTTCAGCTGACCGGCGTAGACCTCATCAACTACAACAAGAAGATGTACATGGTGGTAGATAAGACAAAGAGTAAGTCTACCAGCAAGCCTACAGGTGTAACAGGTGAGTGGTATTATCCCGTAGACCCCAACTACGATGGGCAGGATATCGACAATCCCACTTGGCTTTCTAATAACTTTGACCACTCTTCCGGCGATTATAGAGATTGGGATGGAGAATCTCCTTCTAAAACCTTCGCTACCGCCAAGTTCTATTGCCCCGAAAACACCATGGTGGCCGATGAGCAAAAGAACGGCGTGACTACTGGTGTGGTATATCGTGCAGAGTGGAAGCCCGATGCCACTAATGGCTATACTGCTCTCAATAAAGACGGCGGCGATAATGTGAACGACCAGAAGTTTAAAGAACTGTTGAGTTGGAGCGATAGCAACAAAGATTCAGATATCAAGGATGCTATCTTCACTACAGAGGATACTGAGGGTGACTTCTACACTTATGCCGACCTCATCTTCAAGAACAAGAATGCTGCTTGCCTCTACAAGGCTATCTCTGAGAATTCTACAAGCAGCGATATTAATACGGCGTTTAAAACGTTGAAGGCAAAAGAAGCAGGTAGCTCGACTGGCCAGCTTGAGGAAGAAGGTATTTACAAGTATGAGGATGGCATCTGCTACTACCCGGTATGGATTAAGCATAACCCGACTACTACGAATAGTATGGAGCAAGGCAAGTATGGCGTAGTGCGTAATCATTGGTATGAACTGGAAGTAACCAATATCACCAAGTTGGGTAGCAACACTCCGAGCTATGACAATCCGGAAGACCCGGACGACCCTGCAGAAGCCAAGATTCAGGTGAAGGCTAAGATTAAGAAATGGACAGTCGTTAAGCAACAGATTGAGTTGTAATCTGCGCCCTTTCCCCTCCTCGATGTAGAGACGTGGCGTGCCGCGTCTCTCTATCCAATGCCTTATCCGCAGATGATGCGGATAGCACGGATAAAAAATAAAATCTGCGTCATCCGTGCCATTTGCGGCTGAAAGATTGGGCCGTGCAGCACGTGCCATAATAGAGACGCGGCACGCCACGTCTCTACACAGTGGGGGGGAGGATAATGATGACATCATTACTTTTCTATTCATACATACATGCATAAAACCGTAGTTTTCAATAGGTATTTTTTTTAAGAATAATGTAGAAGTCAAGAATACAGAAGTCAAGTAGTCAAGTAGGCCGTAGAATGGCAGTTGACTCCTCAACTTCTTAACTTCTGTCTTCTTGACTTCTTAACTTCTTGACTTCTAAAAAAAGAGGATATGAAACGGACTTTGCACAATCTCTCTCTATTACTCTGCCTGGCAGCGGCAGTCCTCGCCTCTTCGTGTGTCTACGAGGACGAGGTGCCCTGCCCGTGCGGCGTGCGCCTGGTGTACGACATGAACATGGAGTTTGCCGACGCCTTTGCCGCGCAGGTGGACGACGTGACGCTGCTCATTTTCGACGCCGAGGGGCGTTACCTCGACACGCGCACCGCGCAAGGCCTGCTGGGCCGTGCCGGAGGCAGCCGCATGGAGCTGGGCGACTTGCCCCCGGGCACCTACCGGCTGCTGGCCTGGGCGGGATTGTGCAACGAGGCTGCCCCCTACGCCCTGCTGCCCGCGCCCCTCGTGCCGGGCGAGACCACCCTCAGCCAGGTGATGCTGCGCCTGGAGGGCGTGCGCCAGGGTGAACACGGGGCGCCGCTGGCCGACGTGTGGCACGGGCTGCTGACGGACTTCACCGTCACCGCCCTCACCGCCGAGATGGCCACCCTGCGCCTCATGGCCGACGGGCAGCAACGCTTCACGGTGGAGAACATTGCGCGGGGCGAGACGCTGATGGACATCGACCTCATCCGCTACCTCGACCTGATGCGGCTGGACGAGCATGCCGCCATGCCCCTGCAGGAGTTTCTGGACCGCGAAAACACGTGGAACATCATCCTCCTCATGGGCACCGACGGCACCTTGCTCACCATTCAGATTAATGCATGGATACTGGTGTTGAATCAAACAGAATTGTAATTCTTAATGAAGAATGAAGAATTAAGAATGAAGAATTTTGCGATGTAACCGCGCGGCCATGCGGCGTTGGGCGTACGTATTTAGGTATGATGCAGACGGGTTCTGTGATAATGGGTTGTTATATTGGTGTGTAGAGACGTGGCGTGCCGCGTCTCGCAGGCCAGAAGGCCTGATGCCCAACGCCGCATGGCCTCCGGCATTGACCGGCGGGCGCAAAATGGGAATTTATATGGCACACTGATGACACAGATTCTACGTGATGACCACAGATACATAGCGAAAAAATAAAAACTGTGTTAATCTGTCCCATCTGTGTCATCTGTGTGCCGCCCCGCTAAATTATTATTTAATTATTTTGAAATGAAACATATTTTGCACATCTTCTGTTGTTTAGCCCTCGGGCTGCTGGCCCTGCTGGCCTCGTGCTACGACGGCTGGGACGAGCAGGTAGCTCCTTTAGCTTCCGGGGGCGAGGCCGTGGTGAAGGTTAGCGTGCCTGCGGGCGGCGGCTTTGGCACCAAGGCTTATGGCGATGCCACCGAGGCCGAGCGCGCCATCCACAGCCTGTGGCTACTGGCCTATCCTGTGGGCGGGGAGGACGGCGAGGCGCTGGTGTGCCCCCTCAACGGGAGCGGCACGCTGGAGCACGACACCTGGCGCACCTACAACGTGCGCATGAAGCTGGGCAAGTATAATGTCTACGTGGTGGCCAATGTGGAGGGCATCAGCACAAGCACCACGGAAACTGAATTGAAGAACATATCTTTGAACTACACCACAGGCAACAGCAGCGACCTGCAATGGCAGCTGCCCAACGTGCCCGACGGCCTGCCCATGGTGTACCAAAGCACAGAACCCTTTGAAGTGACCGCGCAGGGCGGCACCATCTGGGCAGAACTGGAGTTTACCTGCGTGAAGGTGACCTATACCTTGACTTTTGACAATACAGAGCAGACAGGCCGCTCTTTCTCCACCTTTGGCAAGAACTATCTGACAGTGGAGAATGTAACGGGCAAACAGATTGCCACGGAAGCCCCTTTGCTGCCTGACTATGAACCACGGGCAGAGATGGAGTTGAAAGACAGTGAGAAGGGAGCCTTTAACGACTCGCGTGGTAGCGATGCAACCCCCGGTAAGTGGACTTATACCGCCACCTTCTACCTGCCGGAGCACTACGTGGACAAGGACGAGCAGGACAAGCAAACCTACCTGGACATGACCGCCGCCCTCTACAGCGATGCGAACGAGAAGCGCGCCAACCTGCAATACACCATCCCCCTGGGTGGACGGGAGGACGGCACGGTGAACGCGGAAGGCTACGACCGCACGCAGCTCCGCCGGGGCACGTGGTATCAGATAACGGGCAACATAACCTCGCTGGGCGGGGTGATAGAGGCTACCGTGGCAGTGGCCGACTGGGAACCGGTAGGAGTAGAGGCTGACTTGGAGTCGCCATACCACTTGTGGGTAGAAAAAACGCTCATAGACAATCTGAAAGCCGGAGAGGAGGCAACGATAGCCTTAAAGACGGATGCGCCTTGGCTGGAGGTATCTTCTCCTGAGAACAATGACCACATTGATTGTTTTGTCGTTACTTTGAATAAAGACGAGGCTGGTAACTATACCTCGCTCACTGTTAAGGTGAACCCGCTGTTGGCACCCAACGATGAGGTAGATGAAGATGACCGCTATATCACGATTCGCATGGGCAAACCGGTTACGTATGATGAAATAGAATTGCTGTCAAAGCGAATCTATATAAGAGAGGTGGATACCAGTCCTTACTTCAAGGTAACTCCCTCGCAATACACCATCTACATCAGCGAGATTGGCACTGAGCCGCAATACCCTGTGACTTTTACTTACGAGACCAACATGACGGGCGTGGAGGTGACGTGCGGGGGAAGTGATGTGTTGACAAATGGCATCACGTGAGACGAAAACAGCAATGTCACCATAGCTGACAGCGGTCTGAAGGAGGATGGCACCGGCACCGTGACCGTCACCCTGGACAAACTCTACGACCCCAGCCTCTACACAAGAACACAGACTATCACCATAGACTACGTGGCGACGGACAACCGCGACGCTTCACTACGTGAGGAGGAGCAGACCACCGTCACCATTATCCCCAACGCACAGACCTACCGCCTGCACTTCCGCCCAGTGACTGATGACTGGACGAATCCGCATATTTATGTGTACCAGGTGCTGTATGCACCGGATGGGAAGGAAGTGCGCATTCCCGACTCCAATACCACGACCAATGAGTTTTCACACGCCGTGAGCTACTCTTTTACCGGCAAGCGCACTTTTAAGGGCTGGACAAGCCAAGGAGGCGAAGTGGATAATCCGGGCACTGGAGGGTCAAGCGATATTGTGGATAAGGGTAGTTATTGGGAAGTACAAAGAAAGAATGGTACTACCGCATGGGAACCCAGTGATGCAAGCGCTGACTATGTTTATAACTTAAAAATAGACTATTGCCCTAATTTCCGTGAGGGAACAGACTGCACCAACTGTAACAACAAAGAGGTCAAACCTACTTGGCCGGGAGTAGCCATGAAAGAGGATGATGAAAACCCCGGTTGGTTTTACTTCGACCTGCCTGCCTTGGCAACACCGGGAATCACAATGATTATGTTTGCGGAAGGGCATGATGGACCTCTGCAAAACCAGGGCGAATCAAACGATGCCTATCGTGAAAGAGTTAAGAAGTTCCGTTATCCCGCCCACTTGATGCCCGGCGTTCCCCTCTACGACTACGCCGACAAGGACGGGTGGTTTCTCTATGATTATACCAAGGGGGATGATAACGGGTTTGTGGATGATAAGCCGGTGTCTATTAAATATCGCATTCATGTAGATGCAGTCAATCGTGGAAACCGTATCCATGTGTGGGAAGAAGGAGGGCGCGCCTTCACTGTGTGGGATGACCCTTCCGGTGACTTGAAAACAGATTCCGAGGGTCGCAAGTATTTTGAATTTGAGTTATGGTCGCCTGTAAGTAAAAGAATTGGTTATAAATTTATAAATGATTCTGGTGATTCGTGGATTGAAATAAGTGCATGGGAAAAAGTGACCGGAAAAGATTATGACTATGAATATACGATTAATTAAATATTGGCTTTGTGGTATCCTCCTCGCCCTGGCTTCCTGCGCGGACGAGGAACTGGTGCAGACTCCTTCGGGCAACTACAAGGACGGCGACCTGGTGGCGCTGAACTTCACCGTCAGCGTGCCCCGCGCGGAGGAGGTGGCGATGACGCGCGCCGTCGGCGATGAGCAGGAAGATATCAACGAGGTTTGTGTGCTGGTATTTGGCTCAACAAGCAGCAGTAGCAGCGCAGAACAGATAGCCTATGTAAAGCAGGATGAGCTGGAAGATGTGTCGACCGGCAATGGTGTGGTGCGCAAGCGCTTTACCTTGCAGCTGGAGGCGGCTATCCAAGACAAGGTAATCTTTTTCGTGGCCAATGCCAACGATAAGTTACGTGAAATAGAAGACTCTGGTAAGAACATTACACAGGGCTATGTGGGGCGGAATTATTTGGATAGTGATGAAAACGTGGAATATGATGTGGAGTCGGTATTGGCTGCCAAGCATGTGATGTGCGGTAGGGTGCAATCTCCCATCCCCGGCGTGGAGCTGTTGAGTCAAGACATCATGCTGAAACGTTCGTATGCCCAAATGACGGTGGAAGTGAGTAAGGAAGTGACCAACTTCAAGCTGGAGAAGTTTTACCTTTGCCACGCCAACACGACGGGTACTTTGCTGGATGGTTATTTTGGTACCCGTGGTTTTGTTAGCAATTTTACTGTTCAAACTCCCGACCCGGTGATAGATGAAATACAAGATGATGACTGGATGAAAGAGGCCGATGGCATACAATATATTGGGCCGACAAATGAAGTGAGAGGGGATATGGATGAAAGAGGTGAATTGACCCTTTTGGTAAAAGGCAGTTACCTGGAAGAAGGACAAACTGCTTGGAAAACATATTATTACTATTCTCGTCTGGAGATTACTGATGAGGATTATGATGAAGTTTATCTTAACTTTTTCAGTAACCATCATTACAGGGTAACCATCAAGGAGGTAAACCGCATAGGCTATGACAACAATGTGGCGGGAATAAAAGGGGCTTTGACTGCGAACGAAACGAGTGGTGGTATGTTGGTTGAAATTGCAGACATAGAGCTAAGCAGCCGCAACATGGCCAGCGACGGTGTGACGGAAATAGGCGTGCAGAGCGACACGCTGTGGATAGAAGGCACGAAGCAAGGGGCTAAGGTTGATTTTAACGTGACGGTTTGCCCGCCTGTTACAGAGGACAATGCCCAAATAATTTGCACCTGGGATAAGGAGCAAGCTCCTTGGCTGGAGGTGACGCAAGGAACAACAACGAAAGAGAGCAATACCCAGTTCCCTGACCAGTCGGAACCTTATGATTATTATTCCTTGACAGGGATAACCTTCAGCACCAAAACCGCCAACCCCGCCGGCGAACGCCGCGAGGCCCGCGTGGGCATCTCGTGCCGGGGCGTGATGACGTATGTGACGGTGATACAGGAACCGGAGTTTTGCGCAGACCGGTTTGGCACGGTGACCGTGAAAGTGAAGGAGTGCGACCGCAATGAAAGCACTTGGGAGGCTATCAACTGGCAGTGGCTGGGTGGTGGGCAGGCATATCAGTATTGGGACTTTATCCGTGGCACGGACGGCACTACGGATGTGAAAGGTATCCTTCCCGACGATATGGGCGGCAAGGTGCGCACGGAGGGCTTCCATGCGCCGATGTCGGACTTCCAGCAATTTGTCTAGACCTTCACCGTGCCCAGTGGCGGGGATTATACAGGTTGCCAATGGCACATTGAACTGGATGAGGAATACAAGGACAAACTGCTGTTTTGGACGGGCGAAGACGCGACTACAGGGCAAGGCCAGACCATTGACAACTTTATCTACGGGAAAGAAACAACCAATTTGTCGGGGCAAACTTTCACCTTCACCAACAGCCTGCTGGACTTGCAGGAAAACGGCGTGGTGGACATCACCGAAGATGCCTACCGCTACGGCAAAGACGCTTTCCGCATCGTGGTGACCTATCCCCAGCAAGGCGACCAGGAGGCTCGGACGGAAACTTATGCCTACGACCTCTATCACACGGGCGTGTTCAACTACGATGGCGGGCAAAGCGACCTCCGCGTAGATGGGCAAGACGAGGCGGGCTGGTATTACTACGAAGTCATCTTGATGGGCAGCAACTACTGGCTGGACCGCAACCTGGGCGCAACCTCGTCGGCCTACTACGTGAAGGAGGGCAACGTGGGCGATGCCGCTGCCACAGGCGGCTTGTACCGCATAGCCAATGCCCCAAGTAACAACGCAGTAACCTTGGTGGAGGGCGACGAGTGGGAGGAGATTGCGCCCAAGGGCTTCCGCGTGCCCACCATGACGGAGTTCCGGGCACTGGCATCAGACAGCCGCTTCTGCCAGGAGATGGAGGGCAGCTATTGGGGCGCGCTACGACACCGGCAAGCCTGACCAGGGCACGGTATACTTCCCCAAAAACGGCATGTGGTATGGCGGCAGCGCGGCGGGCTCGGGCAGCACGGGCTACTACTGGACACAGACCGAGGCCTTGGGCGCCAGCGGCAACGAGCAGGGCTACTGGCTGCAAAACATGCAGCTAGCGGGCAGCAATGCATCGGGCTCGCGCTACCGCATCTATGCCGACGGGCAGAATTACCCCACGGGCATGTCCGTGCGCTGCGTGTACAACAGCCGCGTGGTGGAGACGCTGCACAAGTACGAGTGCTACGTGAAGGGCTACACCCACGTGTTCCTCTACAACGATGAGGGCAACGGCAACCGCACCTACCTCAACGCTTGGCCGGGCGACATGATTTGCATTAATGACCCGAATGCCCTGAATATGTACCACACCTTCACCTTTTCCTCCATGGTGAGGTATGACAACCTGAAGGTGGTGTTCAATGTGGTGGACAATAAAGGGAAGGTTATTGAAACTTATCCAGCGGGAGGATTGGCCTTGAAAGAAGGCCAGCCGGCTAAGTTCTTCCATAAGGGAGGAACGGGCTGGACGGATACGGCTACTGACTACTAACTACTACACAAAAGCTCATGGTTTAACGTAATTAAGATTGTTTGTTTTGTTTGTGATATCAGAACCTTAAAAGCATCCGTGTGAACACAAAATTGAAGGTTAATTATTGGTGCGGGCGGCTCGTGAGAGCTGTCCGCATGTTTTTTGTGGGGGGGGTAAATGATAATTTAGCGGGGCGGCACACAGATGACACAGATGGGACAGATTTACACAGTTTTTATTTTTTCACTATGTATCTGTGGTCATCACGTAGAAGTCATCACGTAGAATCTGTGTCATCTGTGTGCCATATAAATTCCCATTTAGCCAGCAGGCATAATTTCCCCGAAAAGCTGCGTGTATTTAGCTCGATTTTTATATCTTTGCAAATGAAGACAGATATGCAGTTATGGGCAGTTGGGAAAGACAGCAGGAAGCAAAGACGGAGGCACGGGAGAAAGACAGGACGAGGCGGGAGAAACTTGCCGGGTATTTCTTTGACTTGTCAAAACTGTGCTTTGCGGGCATGGTGATAGGTGTGGTTTTGCCTCTTTTCTCAAATACAGAGGATGTAAAGATGTGGCTTATTACTTCATTGGGCATTGTGTTAACGACATTGTCGGCACTGCTGGCAAACAAAATATTGAAATGATATAATATGGATGCATTGATTGTGATATTTTCTGTAGGTATTGCCATTGTGGGTGGCATATATCTCTGGACTTTTACCAAGCCCGGCAGGAAATGGCTGGCGGGGCTGTGATTTTTATATAAATAGAGTTTATGGGCAATTGGGAAAGACAGCAGGAAGCAAAGACGGAGGCACGGGAGAAAGAAAAGCTAAGCCGGGAAGTGCTCGGAAAGTTTTTTTACGACCTTGCTAAGTTGACGTTTACTGCAATGGCGTTAGTGGGAGGCATATCATTGATAGTAGATGAGCCTCAGTTGAAACAAGGAGTATTGATGGGAATAGGCATTTGTCTGACATTCCTGTTCTCTTATATCGGATATAACATCTTAAAGCGGTAGTGTATGGATTTTCTGATAATGTTCTTTTCTATCTGTTTGGTAATAGCGATAGGAATAGCTGTTTGGATTAATACCAAGCCCGGCAAGAAGTGGCTTGCGGGGCTGTGATTTTTATGTAAATAGAGTTTATGGGCAGTTGGGAAAGACAGCAGGAGGCATTGCGACAACAGTGATATTGGCCATGATAGGAAATCAAATATTTAAGTGATTATGGAAATATTGGCAATATTGTTTGGTATTACAACGCTGATAAGCGGAAGTATCTTGCTGTGGCTTCACACCAAAGGTGGGAAGAAATGGCTGACTGACTTATAAATGAATAGCAAAAGGGAGGAGTAAATTATGAAAGAAGAAGACAAGAGCAAACTGATTGAGGTGTTTCACGGCTCGCTGTGGGAGGCCGAACTGGTAAAGGGCCTGTTGAATGACCGGGGTATTGAGGCGGCCATTCAGAACGGGCTGCTGGTGAACAACACGCTGCCCGAGAGCGCGATTGCCGTGGTGGTAGTGGTGAATGAGGCGGACTTTGAGGCGGCCATGCAGGTGATACGCGAACGCGAGAATGCCAGTGGCGCAGCGGATTGATAAGGCACAGGTAAGCATGAAACATTGTTTTTCCAGAATAACCGTCAAGGTGGGCAGCAATGTGCTGACACGGGCGGACGGCACGCTGGACGTGACGCGCATGTCCGCCTTGGTAGACCAGGTTGCCGCGCTGCACAGGGCGGGGGTGGAGGTCATCCTGGTGTCGTCGGGCGCGGTGGCGGCTGGGCGCAATGAGGTGCGCGCGCAGCATAAGCTGGACAGCGTGGACCAACGCCAGCTGTTTTCTGCCGTGGGGCAGGTGAAGCTGATAAACCGCTACTACGAGCTGTTTCGCGAACACGGCATCCCCGTGGGGCAGGTGCTGACGATGAAAGAGAGTTTCAGCACCCGGCGCCATTACCTCAACCAGAAGAACTGCATGACGGTAATGCTGGAGAATGGGGTGATTCCCATCGTGAATGAAAACGACACGGTGTCGGTGAGCGAGCTGATGTTTACCGATAATGATGAGCTGTCGGGCTTGATAGCCTCGATGATGAATGCCCAAATGCTGATTCTGCTGACCAATGTGGATGGCATTTATGACGGCCCGCCTGCCGACCCGGCTTCCGCAGTAATTCCGGAGATAGGGCGCGGGCAGGCGTTGGAGGGTTTTATCCAGACTACGCGCTCCAGCTTTGGGCGCGGGGGCATGCTGACGAAGACGAGCATTGCCCGCAAGGTGGCCGATGAGGGCATTGTGGTGGTTATAGCCAACGGAAAGCGTGAACAGGTGCTGCCCGACATTCTGCAGGCTGAAGAGCGCCGGCTGGCCGGCGGCGGGGCAGGTGAGAACTCGTTGCCCTACACCCGCTTCACCCCTTCTGCTTCTCCGGCCTCCAGCATCAAGAAGTGGATAGCCCACAGCGAGGGTTTTACCAAAGGAGTGTTGCACGTCAACCGCCAGGCGGTGGAGTTGCTGTCATCGGATAAAGCGGTGAGCATTCTACCCATAGGCATTACTGCCGTGGAAGGGGAGTTTGAAAAGGATGACCTGGTGCGGATAGTAGGCCCTGAGGGGCAGCCTGTGGGAGTGGGAAAAGCCAACTGCACCTCCGCGCAAGCCCGTGAGGACATAGGGCAGCACGGCAAGAAGCCTGTGGTGCATTATGATTATTTGTATATAGAGTAATAGGTGTACTTTTCAATATGATGAACTTGAACACAACACTGGCAGATGTGCGCAAGGCAAGCCGTACATTGCTCAGATTGACACATAAGGACATTGACAACATGCTGTGCGCGCTGGCTGATGCCACAGTGCGACAGGCTGCTTTTATATTGGATGCCAACCGGAAGGACTTGGCACGGATGAATCCTGAAGACCCTAAATACGACCGCCTGAAGCTGACGGAGGCCCGCTTGCAGGACATTGCCGAGGGGTTGCGCCAGGTGGCCTCTTTGCCTTCGCCGCTGGGGCGCACGCTGAAGCGGCGCACCTTGCCCAACGGGTTGCGCATCCGCCGCGTAAGTGTGCCTTTTGGGGTGATAGGCATTATCTATGAGGCGAGGCCTAATGTGAGCTTTGATGTGTTTGCCCTGTGCATAAAGGCGGGAAGCGCCTGCATACTGAAGGGCGGGAGTGACGCGGAATACTCCAACCGGGCCATCGTGGAGGTGATACACGGCGTGCTCGGCCAGTGCGGCATGGATAGCCACCTGGTGGAATTGCTGCCCGTGGGGCACGAGGCGGCCGACTGCCTGCTGCATGCCCGTGGACTGGTGGACTTGATTATTCCGCGCGGCGGTCGCGGCCTGATAGACTTTGTGAGGCAAAACGCCACAGTGCCTGTCATAGAGACGGGGGCTGGGGTGTGCCACGCTTACTTTGACCGTTATGCCGACTTGGAAAAAGGAAGAGCCATTGTTTGCAATGCCAAGACACGTCGCGTAAGCGTGTGCAATGCACTGGACTGCCTGCTGATAGATGCCGGTCGGCTGAGCGATTTGCCGGCACTGTGCTCCCCTCTGAAGGACAGGCAGGTGGTGATTTATGCCGACCCGTCTGCTTACAGCGCATTGGCAGGTGCCTATCCCGACGCCCTGTTGCAAAAGGCCACAGATGAGGCTTACGGCAAGGAATTTCTGGACTATAAAATGGCTGTCAAGACCACCGGCTCTTTGTCGGAGGCCATCGACCACATCTCCCGCTACGGCTCGGGGCACAGCGAGTGCATCATTACGGAGAACAGGCAGCATGCCTCACGCTTCTGCAAAGAGGTGGACGCGGCTTGCGTGTATGTCAATGCACCTACATCGTTTACCGACGGCGCGCAGTTTGGCTTGGGGGCAGAAATAGGCATCAGCACCCAGAAGTTGCACGCCCGCGGCCCCATGGGGCTGGAGGAAATCACCACGTACAAATGGTTGATAGAAGGCGAAGGCCAAGTGAGGGAATAGATGCTGTGGTTTGTTGACGTCATACTGCCTCTGCCCTTAAACAGCTGCTTCACGTATGCCCTGCCCGAGACGTTGGTGGGCAATGTCAAGGTGGGTTGCCGCGTGGTGGTGCCTTTCGGCAAAAAGAAGTTTTACACGGGTATTGTGCAAGACATCCATTGCCGTAAGCCGGAAGACTATGAGGTGAAGGAGGTGGCCGATGTGCTGGACGTCCGCCCCGTGCTGCTGTCCGCGCAGTTCAAGTTTTGGGAGTGGATGGCCGACTACTACCTCTGCACGCGGGGCGATGTGTATAAGGCGGCCTTGCCTTCGGGCTTGAAGCTGGAAAGCGAAACGGTAGTGGCCTTTAATCCCGACTTCGAGCCTTCCGGGCACTTGCCTGAGCGGGAGCGGAAAGTACTGCTGCAGCTGGAATCCGCAGGCGAAACCTCTGTCACCACCCTGGAGAAGGAGTGCGGACTGAAAAACATACTTCCCGTAGTGAAGTCCTTGCTGGAGAAGGAGGCCATAGTGGTGAAGGAAGAACTGAAGCGCACCTACAAGCCCCGCACGGAAGTCCGCGTGCGCTTGTCGGAAGCTGCCCGCAACGAACGCCGCCTGCACTTCTTTTTCGATGAGCTGCAACGCCGTGCCCCCAAGCAACTGGACTTGCTGATGAAGTACCTGGAACTGTCCGGCAGCCTGGGCGGAGACCATGTGCGCGAGGTGGCTAAAACCGAATTGCTGCAACGCGCCCAGGCCACCCCCGCCGTGTTCAACGGGCTGGTGGAGAAAGGCATCCTGGAAGTGTACAGGCAAGAGGTAGGACGGCTGGACACCGGTGCCGTGGCCGACGTGCAGCCGCTGCACCCCTTGAACGCCCCGCAGGAGAAGGCCTTCCGGGCCATTACCGATGTCTTCCGCCAAAAGAATGTCTGCCTGCTCTACGGCGTGACGGCCAGCGGGAAGACCGAAATCTACATCCATCTCATTGCCGAAACCATCCGCCGCGGCAGGCAGGTGCTCTACCTGCTGCCCGAAATAGCCTTGACCACGCAAATCACTGCCCGCCTCCGCCGGGTGTTTGGCGCACGATTGGGCATCTATCACTCCAAATTTCCCGATGCCGAGCGGGTGGAAATCTGGCAAAAACAACTCACTGAGCAAGATTATGACATCATCCTGGGAGTGCGGTCGTCCGTATTCCTGCCTTTCCGCCGGCTTGGCCTGGTCATCGTGGACGAAGAGCACGAGAATACCTACAAGCAGCAAGACCCCGCCCCCCGCTACCATGCCCGCAATGCCGCCATCATGCTGGCCTCCTACTACGGTGCCAAGACCTTGCTGGGCACGGCCACCCCTTCGCTGGAAAGCTGGTACAACGCCGGCACGGGCAAATACGGCCTGGTGGAGTTGAAAGAACGCTACACGCAGATACAATTGCCCGAAATCATTCCCGTCGACATCAAAGAGCTGCAGCACAAGAAGCGCATGAACGGCCCCTTCTCGCCCCTGCTGCTGCAACACATCCGCGAGGCGCTGGAGCAGCATGCGCAGGTCATCCTCTTCCAGAACAGGAGGGGCTTTGCCCCCCTGGTGGAGTGCCACACGTGCGGCTGGGTGCCCCGGTGCAAGAATTGCGATGTCAGCCTCACCTACCACAAGGGCTTGCGGCAACTGACATGCCACTACTGCGGCTACACGGTGCCCGTGCCCCGTCGGTGCCCCGCCTGCGAGGGTACGGACTTGCGCAGCCGCGGCTTCGGCACCGAGAAGATAGAAGACGACATTCGCGCCCTCTTTCCCGAAGCCCGCGTGGCGCGCATGGACCTCGATACCACGCGTACCCGTGCTGCCTACGAGCGCATCCTGGCCGACTTTGAGCAGGGGCGCACGGACATCCTGATAGGCACGCAGATGGTGTCCAAGGGGCTGGACTTTGAGCACGTCAACGTAGTGGGCATACTCAACGCTGACACCATGCTCAACTATCCCGACTTCCGCGCCTACGAGCGCGCCTTCCAGCTCATGGCGCAGGTGGCAGGCCGTGCGGGGCGGAAGGACAAGCGCGGGCTGGTGGTGCTGCAGACCAAGAGTATAGACCACCCCATCATAGCCCAAGTCATGGCCAACGACTTCGAGGGCATGGCCTCCGGCCAGCTGGCCGAGCGGCAGATGTTCCGCTACCCGCCCTATTACCGCCTGGTGTACGTCTACCTGAAGCACCGCGACGAGGCCTTGCTCGACGTGATGGCCCACACCATGGCCGAACGCCTTCGTGCCATCTTTGCCGACCGCGTGCTGGGGCCCGACAAGCCCCCCGTAGCCCGCGTCCAGACCTTGTTTATTCGCAAAATCGTGGTCAAGATAGAGACCGCAGCTTCCCTGCCCCGCGTGCGCCGCTGGCTGGCAGAGGTGCAGCGCGAGGTGCAGGCCGACGAGCGCTTCCGCTCGCTCCTCGTCTACTATGACGTAGACCCTATGTGAGCCTTGCTTGTCTCGATTCTTCTTCGCTCCATAGCGCCGCAGCACGACCGAACCGGTACCGAATGGGGTACGACTCGGGTACGTCTGAGGTCCTTGCCGGGAATGGGGGCGATTTGTGAAGATTTATTTACCGAAGGAGTCCCCTTTGTCCGCAGGGAGATTTTTTCCCAGTCAGGAAAAAATAAATTCCCTGTTGGGAAGGATTTATTTCCTAACTGGGGAGATATTTGGGGTGGAAGGCTTATCTTTGTAGCTAAATATTTTATAAAATCAGTATGGCCATAGAGAACGACATATCGACAGCTTCTGCTGAGTATCTCCATTTCCGGGATGGGATAATCAGACACATCAAGTCTGCCCAATATGAAGCATTGAAAGCAGTCAACAAGGAAATGATTGCGCTTTATTGGGAGATAGGGCGACGAATTACGGAACAGCAATCGGCCTTAGGCTGGGGAAAGTCTGTGGTTGAAACACTTTCACGGGACATTCAGAAGGAGTTTCCGGGCATAAAAGGGTTTGGGAGCTCAAATATGTGGGATATGGCGCGATTTTATGCCGAATACCAGTCGAATGAAATTCTCCAACCATTAGTTGGAGAAATAAGCTGGTCGAAGCATATCGTCATCCTCACTAAATGCAAGGATACCCGCCAGCGGCAGTTCTACATATTGGCAACCAAACGATATGGCTGGACTAAGGATGTCTTAATTAACAAGATAGAAGCCAAGGCTTATGAGAATTACTTGCTCGGGCAAAGCAATTTTGAAACGACCCTGCCTGACAAAATGAAGAATCAGGCTATGCTTGCTTTGAAAGATGAATATACATTGAGCTTAGCCGGATTTCCGGATGAACATTCTGAATACGAGCTGGAACAGGCTATTGTGAAAAATATCCGGGCGTTTTTAATGGAGTTTGGTACGGATTTCTCATTCACCGGAATTGCCTGAGGCTTATAGGAAGCTGCTGCCTGCATCGGAGGAGATAATCAAGAAAATAGAATTGCTGATAGAATGATTATGAAAACAAGAATCTTATTTGTCTGCCTGGGCAACATCTGCCGCTCGTCGTGCGCGGAGGGGGTGATGCGGAAGCTGGTGGAGGAGGCCGGGCTGGAGGACCGGTTTGTGATTGACTCGGCGGGTATCCTGTCTTATCACCAGGGGGAGTTGCCCGACCCTCGGATGCGGGCCCATGCGGCCCGGCGGGGGTATGAGCTGGTGCACCGTTCGCGTCCGGTGAGGGCGCACGATTTTGAGGATTTCGACGTGATTATCGGCATGGACAACCGTAATGTGGACGACTTGCGCGAGCTGGCGCCTTCGCCTGAGGCGGAGGGGAAGATACACCGCATGGCGGAGTATTTCACCAACCATCCGTGTGACGACTACGTGCCCGACCCTTACTATGGCGGGGCCGAGGGTTTTGAGCATGTGCTCGACTTGCTGGAAGACGGGTGCCGCGGCCTTATGACTTCTTTAGCTCGGGGTAACTGATGCGCGTGTGATACATCGTCTTGAGCTTTTCCTTGAACACGGCTTTTACGGTGGCAATGTCCTTGAAGGTGATGGGGCATTCCTTGAAGAAGCCGTCGGCCACTTGTGAGTCGATGATTTTGTCTACCAGCGTGCCGATGCTCTCTTCTGTGTATTCGGGCAGGCTGCGCGAGGCGGCCTCTACGGCGTCGGCCATCATCAGAATGGCCTGTTCTTTGGTGAAGGGGTTGGGACCCGGATAGGTGAAGAGGGCATCGTTGGGCTGTTCGCCGGGATGCTCGTTCTTCCAGGAGATGTAGAAATACTTGGTCTTCCCCCGACCGTGGTGGGTGGAGATGAAGTCTTTGATGACGGTGGGCAGGTTGTTCTTCTCAGCCAGCTTCAGGCCTTCCGTCACATGGCTGATGACCACCTGGGCGCTTTGCTCGTAGCTGAGGTTTTTGTGCGGGTTGACGCCGCTCTGCTGGTTTTCGGTAAAGAACACGGGGTTTACCATTTTGCCGATGTCGTGATACAGGGCGCCGGTGCGCACCAGCTGGCTCTTGGCGCCGATGCGGTTGGCGGCTTCCGAGGCTAGGTTGGCCACCTGCATGGAGTGCTGGAAGGTGCCGGGCACGGTTTCGGACATGCGCCTCAGGAGCGGGGTGTTGATGTTAGACAACTCTACCAGGGTGACGTTGGACGTGAAGCCGAAGGTCTTTTCCACCAGGAACATCAGCGGGTAGGTGAAGAGCAGCAGGATGCCGTTGATGATGAAGTTGGTGTACATGCCCCAGTTTATTTTGGACAAGTCGTTTTCCGTAATCAGCTCGTAGGCGAAGTAGATGACGGCATAGCTCAGCATGACCAGGATGGCCGATTGGAACAGCTGCGAGCGTTGGGACAGTTCCCGCAGGCTATAGATGGCCACCAGGCCTGCCACCAGCTGCAGCAGGATGAACTCGTAGGGGTATTGCAGGCAGATGGAGCAGATGAGGACGGTGGTGACATGGGAGATGAATGCCGTGCGCGAGTCGAGGAACACGCGGATGATGATGGGCAGCATGGCGTAGGGCAGCATGTACACGCTGAGCAGGTTGTTGGTTACCATGAGGGCTGTGACCACGCAGTATATCATGATGACGGCAAACAGCAGGGAGAGGCTTCCCTTTTTGTTGTAATAGTCTTTGCGGAACAAATCCAGGTAGAGCATGAAGCAGAGCATGAAGATGCTGACGTACAGAATCTGCCCGGCCAGCATGACGCGTTTCTGCATGACGGACTCGCTGCGCTCTATGGACTCTTTGCGGAGGCTTTCGAGTATGTTGTACGTATCGCGGGTTACAATTTCCCCCCGGTCAATGATTTTCTGTCCGCTCACCACCATGCCGCTGGCCCACGAGTAGCCGTCGAGCAGCTCTTTGCGGGCGGCCTCGGTGCGTTCGGGGTCGTAGGCCAGGTTGGGTTGCAGGTATTCGTTCAGCGAGCACCGCTGTAGTACGTATGCATTGTACTTCAGGCTGTCGGCTTCGTGGAGTATGTGTTGGTAGGCTGCTTTTACCGAGTACAGTTGGCTTGTGCTTTGCGGGTGGGCCATCTTGTCAGCAATGACCATGATGCCTTGGGTGCTGTCTTTGTGCAGCTTGTCGAAATCTTCCGTTGAGAGTATGCCAGCCTTGTAGATGTCCGACAACTCTTTTTCCAGGTACTGCATGTAGCGGGAAGAAGGAAGCAGCTGCTTCAGGCGGCCTTGATAGTCTTGACGCAGTTTTTTCAGGGCATTTTGCCCGGCTTCGCGGTCGAGGGTGAAGTAGGGCTGGAACTGGGAGAGCAGGCTGTCCTGTTCCCGTTGCACCACTTCGTCGCTTTTGTAGATGGGGAAGTCGAAGGTGGCTATCAGTTGTCCATACCTCCAGGGCTTATTGATGTCGAATTGATAATTGAACTTGCCATCGCGTGGCAGGAAGTAAACGATAACCCCTACAGTGGCAACAAAAATCAAGACTTTATAGAGCAAATCTTTGTAAAGCCAATTCTTTTTCTTATGAAATTCTATCATAATATTTGTCCAATTTTTGGCGAAAAGTACGAAAAAAAACATTAGTGTGGAAAAAAAGGCGTAATTTTGCTGCTCAATTTGACAATAAAAAGTAGATTATGACAGAAAGACGCGTCAGGGTTCGTTTTGCACCCAGCCCTACGGGGCCTCTTCACATTGGCGGCGTGCGTACCGCTTTGTATAATTATCTCTTTGCCCGCCAGCATGGGGGCGACCTCATTTTCCGTATAGAAGATACAGACAGCAACCGCTTTGTGCCGGGTGCCGAAGACTATATTCTGGAGTCCTTCAAGTGGTTGGGCATCAAGTTCGACGAAGGGGTGAGCTTCGGAGGCGAGCATGGCCCTTACCGCCAGTCGGAACGCAGGGACATTTACAAGAAGTATGTAAAGGTGCTGCTGGACGCCGGCAAGGCATACATAGCCTTCGACACCCCCGAAGAGCTGGATGCCAAGCGCAAGGAAGTGCCCAACTTTCAGTATGATGCCTCTACCCGCATGCAGATGCGCAACTCGCTGACACTTGCCAAGGAAGAAGTGGATGCGCTGATTGCCGAAGGCAAGCAATACGTGGTGCGCTTCAAGATTGAGCCCAATGAAGATGTGCATGTCAACGACCTGATTCGGGGGGATGTCGTTATCAATTCCTCGATTCTCGACGACAAGGTGCTCTACAAGTCGGCCGACGAATTGCCCACTTACCACCTGGCCAACATTGTGGACGACCACCTGATGGAGGTGTCCCACGTCATTCGTGGCGAGGAGTGGCTGCCTTCCGCCCCCTTGCACGTGTTGCTCTATCGTGCGTTTGGCTGGGAGGACACGATGCCTGCCTTTGCCCACCTGCCCCTGCTCTTGAAGCCCGAGGGCAACGGGAAGCTGAGCAAGCGCGATGGCGACCGCCTGGGCTTCCCCGTATTTCCCTTGGAGTGGCACGACCCCAAGTCGGGCGAAGTGTCTTCCGGCTATCGCGAAGCCGGCTATCTGCCCGAGGCTGTCATCAACTTCCTGGCTCTGCTGGGCTGGAATCCGGGCAACGACCAGGAACTGATGTCGATGGATGAGCTGATACGGCTGTTCAACCTGGAGCATTGCAGCAAGGCGGGCGCCAAGTTCGACTACAAGAAAGGCATTTGGTTCAACCACGAGTACATTTTGCATAAGCCCGATGCCGAGATAGCCGAATTGTTCAAGCCGGTGCTCGAGGCCCACGGGGTAGATGTGTCTGCCTATAGCGATGATTATCTGACGAAGGTGGTTTCGCTGGTGAAGGGGCGTGTGAACTTCGTGAAGGAGCTTTGGGAGCAGGCCCGGTTCTTCTTCGTGGCCCCCACCACGTATGCCGAGAAGGATGTGAAGAAGCGCTGGACGGAAGACACGCCGCGGATTATGCAGGAATTGATGGCGCTTTTGCAAAACATTGACGACTTCTCCTCCAAACCTTGTGAAGACATCGTCATTGGCTGGATTACGGAGAAGGGCTACCACATGGGCAACGTGATGAATGCCTTCCGCCTGGCCGTGGTGGGCGAGTGCAAAGGCCCCCACATGTTTGACATCACCGAGCTGATAGGCAAGGAGGAAACCTTGGCGCGGATAAACAGGGCAATCCAGGCGATATGATGTACCAGTTGCTTCGTCTTTTCCTGAAGTTGTTGGCATGCATTCCTTTCCGTGTGTTGTATGTGCTTTCCGACGGCATGTTTTACGTGTTGTACTACCTGATACGTTATCGCCGGGAGATTGTGCGTAAAAACCTGACCGAGTCTTTCCCGGAGAAAAGTCTGCCGGAAATCAAGCGGATAGAGAAGAAGTTTTACCACTTCTTCATGGACATGATTATGGAAAGCTGCAAGCTGGCCACGTTGTCTCCGGCGGCAATACGCCGGCGGATGAAGTTCAGGAATGCCGAAGCAGTCAATGCCTTGGTGAGGCAGGGGAAATCCGTGGCCATCTATCTGGGACATTACGGTAATTGGGAGTGGGTATCCTCCATGCCTTTGTGGCTGGACAAGCGGATGTCGGGTGCCCAGATATACCGCAAGCTGAGCAATCCCAATATAGACAGGCTGATGCTGCACATCCGCGAGCGCATGGGAGCCGTGTGTGTGGACATGCACAAGACGGCACGCTACATTAACGAGCAGATAGGCGCGGGCAAAGTCTGCGTCATAGGGTTCATAGCCGACCAGTCGCCCCGGAAAAGGGAGTCGCGGCACTTCCTGCACTTCCTCCATCACAATGCCCCTGTGCTGACCGGGACGGAGAAGATAGTGAAGCACTACGGCTTTGAAGCCTTTTTTCTGAATGTGGAAAGGCCTCGAAGGGGGTACTATGAAGCAGAGTTTGTGCGGCTTCACGAGCATCCCCAATCTGTGCCCGATTTTGAACTGACATCCCTTTACTTCAGCCGCTTGGAGCAGAGCATCGTGCGCCAGCCGGAGTTGTACTTGTGGTCGCACAAGCGTTTCCGGAACGCAGAGGTGCTGGGCACGTAGGGATAGCCCCGAAAAAGACAGTTAATATTAAGAAGCTCACATAACGTTATGGACATAGATTTTGTAATCACGTGGGTCGATATGAACGACCCGGAGTGGCAAGCCGATTTCATGAAGTACTCCGGCCGTAAGGAGAACACCAAAAACGGTGTTTCCGAAGCCCGCTTCCGCGATTACGGTTTCCTGAAATACTGGTTTCGCGGGGTGGAGAAGTTTGCCCCCTGGGTGCGCAAAATCCACTTTGTGACCAGCGGCCAGAAGCCGGAGTGGCTCGACGAGAGCAACCCGAAGCTTCACTTGGTGAGCCATAAGGACTATATTCCCGCACAGTTCTTGCCCACGTTCAACTCGGTGGTGATAGAGCGGTACCTGAATAAGATTCCTGGTTTGGCGGAACATTTTGTCTATTTTAATGATGATTTCTATATTATAAAAGAAGTGGGCATGGAACGTTTCTTTAAAAACGGGTTGCCTTGCGATATCGCGACTTTCCTATATAATCCTTCTTGGTCGCAATGGTATAAGCGCATCAAGAATAACCTGAGAATTATTAACCAGCATTTCGATAAAAAAGAGGTGATGGCACGCTATTATGATAAGTGGTTTGACAAGAGCTATGGCTCAAGAGCACGGTGGAATTATATATTGAAGCCCTATGGGAAATTTATCACCTTACGCACGCCACACAATGCTCAGCCTTATTTGAAGGCTACGTTTGAGGAAGTTTGGGCGGTTGCTGGAAAAGAACTGATCGACACATCGGTCAACAGATTTCGGGCATTGAACGATTATACACCAGAACTCTTCCGCACCTGGCAAATCTGTAAGGGAAACTTTGAACCCTACAACACCTATCGCGACACGAAGATGTTTCCGCTCATGATTCGCCCCAAGCAGGCAGTCAGGGCCATTTACGAGCAAGCTTACTCGCTGGTGTGCCTCAATGACAACGTGCATATTCGCAACTACGCGCAGGTGATGGAAAATATCCGTAATGCTTTCGAGCACATCTTGCCCGAAAAGTCGAGCTTTGAGTGTTGAAAGCCTCTGCATAGTAAGCTTGAAGCGTTGAACGTAAAGCCTTCTAAGAAATGAAGGGAATATTTTCATATTTAGCTTATATGATAAATGGGAATTTAACTGTGCATTTAGATGGCACGCAGATGACGCAGATATAGCAGATGACCGCAGATTCTTAAGGGCTGCGCCATGTATCTGTCATTCTGAGCGCAAGCGAAGAATCTCCTACTTGCTCCTGCTTTTAGGAGATGCTTCA
>CASELH010000074.1 GCA_949288715.1 uncultured Bacteroides sp.
CGCAAAACCCCCATCTCTGATGTTGACAATTGGATTTCCATGCCGCGAATATACAACTTTTGAGCGAATTATTCGCATTTCACTTACTTTTAACTATAATATTGCACTTATAGGGTGAAAATTAGATGCTCCGCTTGATGCGTATGGTATAATAACCAAAAACATTTTCGTGTTTATACCATAAATTCTATTGTTATTATAAGGTACAAGATCTGTAGCAACAGTGACATCTCTTTTAATAATTCTCCCACTTTTCCATAAAGGACTTAAAGAGTTTGAACCATCGCATACAAGCACCCCATTCGCGTATATGATGTTATCTCCGCAATTGTAATAATCTTCGTTGGAAATATCTCCTCTATAAGCAAGATTAAACCTGTTATTCCTAATATTTTCTACATCCAATGAATTCGGATAAATACTATTGAAAGTACATCTTGTAGCTTTTGCGAAAAAGCTAGATAACCTCTTGATCGTATCAGTGTCTTTAGACAACTCACAATTATCAAGAGTAACATTGTTTGAACTATTTAGGATACTTGCACCATCCTGATTAAATTTTATGACTGAATTACTTATATGGCAAGGGGTGTCTGCCATCTGATAGCATAAAATATCCTGTATATGCAATTCTGAGTTTGAAATGGTTGTTTTTATTTCTCCATAGATGGTATTTGAATACCTTGTGTATACATAACAGTTATCCAAATGTAATTCTTTAATCCATCGACATAACCCGGCATTTCCTTCAAAGTTATTTAGATTACATACGAAACGACTGTTCTTCGCAGAAAAAATATCATAGGTATCATTATAACACCACAAATGGATCCCGCAATGTTCAAAGGATGAATTATCTATTGTCACATAGCACCTGCTATTTAGTATATTCTCAAGGTGAATGCTTCTATTGAAATTCTTAAAATCACAATTTACTATATTCAAATGCAAAACACCATTCTCATCTTCAATGCCTGATAATGCTTCGCAACAAATACCTATGCGACTATTGGTTTCTCCGTTAACTTTTCCTACGCTTCTTACATTAGTAATGTTGATTATCTCATTACCGGTCTTCATGGCACAATAAATTGCATCGCCAAAAGAATCTATGCTTACATCTTTACCTTTTCCTCCGACATCATTCATTTCAATATTAGATATATCAGCAAAAAGCGAACAATAGGTATTTATGGCATACCCCCAAATATGAGAAATTTTGAGATTTCTCAACACTACTATGTTGCTATTGTTATTAATTCCTCTGAATAATTTCATGGAAGAAATAGAAGAAGCACTCCAATAATCACCATCACAAGTACTATTATCAATATTTAGATTCTCTATAACAGTAGTGTCCGAAGTAATGTTGAGGTAATAAAACGCACTTGTACCTTCACCTTTCAGCGTAGCATTGTTTCCTTCAATAATAATTGTTTTTCCAGACCTGACGATTGTTATAGTACTATTAACCCTTACCGTTGCTTTCTCTGGAAATTTCAGTCTTGAAAGATTAGGGAAACAAGAGACTATATCAACAATAAGATTTGAAACTATATCAACGCCTATGGCTTGGAAATAACTTAAATCTATCTCGGCATTATCAAATGTACCACTTATTGACAAATTACTTTTGAAAATTCCAGAGTTTCCTCCTTGTATATAAGTATGATTGCCAGATAATGTACCATTGCTGAAACTCCCCCCTTGAAAATCCAGTGTGCAACCCTCCGGAATGGTTATCGTCGCCCCATCCAAATCATAATCATACTGAATAATGTACCGCGTGTTCGCCTTGTTTATCATCGTTTGTGTCAGCACATTCTTCCCATCAGAGATATTCTTGCGCAGATATACACGACCAAGCCCACTAAAGGATGATGCATTATACTCCTTGTCTGCAAATTGAAGGACATGCACATCGGCCGATTTCTCTATGGAATGGAGGTCTTCATCATCCGGATTGTTCACTATCTCTACACTGCCTTCGCCTCCGGGCTGGGTATAGAGCTTTCCAGTTACAGGGTCAATCTTCACTTCCTGTTTTTCCAAGGAGGTTTTTGTCGCAGCTTTGATACCACCCAACGTGGTTTCCGTGGCCGTCTTTAATTCCTCTCCGCCTTTAGGCACATAGAGTTTCCCATCCGAACCGATCTTTGCTTCTACTGTTTCATTATCAGTCTTTGCAGAAGCCTTGATACCTCCCAATTTATTTTCGGTAGCAACCTCCAAAGCTTCCCCTTCCGATGGGGGAACATACAATTTCCCGCTTTCGGGGTCTATCTTTACTTCTACTGTTTCCTTATCCGTTTTCTGTGCAGCCTTGATGCCGCCCAGTTTAACTTCCGTGGCAGTGGGGAGCGTATATTTCTGTTGTTCCAGATATTCCCCTTCCGAACCTCTGAAATCTCCGCGCATCACGGCAAGTTCGTAAGCCGAAAGCCCGTCATAGCCATAGGTAGCCACTGCACTGCTGCACCTCACGGTCACTTCGCCCGATTCTCCGGTCTCCGTGGCCTCGCTGGCATAGTCGGTCAGGGCAAAAAGATAATCCTTGCGACTACGCATCAGGCAACGGTCATTGAATCGGTTATCGTTAGGATGGATAAAACAAGGGTCATTAGGACGTGGACCTGGACGACGCGGACAAGGTGGAGTCATGGAAGGAGTCAATGTCTGTCGCTTGGGCAGCAGGTTGCCATAATTCTTCACCCACACGGCTTCCAGCGAATAGGCACCTTCGGGCAATCCTTGGGGAAGGTCGGCCACCAATGTCCCGCCCTGTGCGGTAGCGGTGAGCAAGTATTTCTCGTAGGTGCCTATAAGGAATACTTTCACCAGTGCACGCGAGAAGTCTTCGGGCACATGGCTTGTGCCTCGGAAGATGCTCCACTCTATATGAACCAGTTTATCTCTTTCAATGTATTGCATGATGCTACGGTTGTTTGAAGTTAGAAGTTGCTATTTTCAGGAAGTTATCTCCCTGTTCCGGATTGCCCCGGCTGATTTCCACCAGCCCTGCACAGTAGTACACTATGGAGGAACGGAGCAGTCCGGGAATACCGATCGTGTCACCATCGTCGCCGGATTGGACGGAAGGGAGAGGAATGTACAAAGCTCGCTCAATGCTATGGTCTGCTTTGCCGTCTTCACCACGACCTGCCGTGAAGTATTCCATCGTGCGTTGTCCTTCGGCATTGTGGGCGAATACGCATATAGGCTTCAGCGGAGTGCCACGGGTAAAGGGATTTCGTTGTATCAGGTCGGTAGGGCTTCCTTCATCGGCCACGGTGGTAACGGCTCGGTTCCACGACTGTAGTTTGAAGCTGACCAGGCGGAGAAAATCTTCGGGAAGTACGATGCTTCCACAACCGTCATCACCGGTGAATTGCGAAACATCCTGCACGTCCATCAGTTCTGCTTCCACCATGTCTGCAGGGCACATCTCCAGGATGCTGCGCACGGCATATACCAACTTGGCGCGAATCATCTCGTCCAGCTCCATGTTGTCCGTCCCGGTGGCCAGGTACTCACTTTCCACCTGGTTCTCGTCGAGCGTGATGCGGACGGCTTCCACCAATTCCTCTACCGGTACTTGCTTCATAATTTCACACAGCGTTGATGTTGGGGAAACGGATGCCTTGCTTCGCGGCCTCGGCCAGTATTTCGTCCGGCGTGGTCAGCGCGTCGCGGTCGCTTCCGTGGTTGTTCACTAAGTATTCGATGGCTTCCTGCCACGTCTCCACGCCCTTCACGTCTTGTGCCTGCTGTGCGGCTTTGGGCTTACGCCCGCCTTTCTTCGGCGGAGTAGGGGTGTTCTCTGCCTGACCTTCTTTGCGGCGGTAGATGCGTCCGTACATCGGGCTTGCCTCCAGCGCCTTGATTTCGGCATCGGTTTTGGCAATGTACATACTTCCTCCCTTGGCCATCGGGGTGAAGCTGAAACGCTTGTCCACGCCGTCCACCAGGAGAGAGAAGGATATGTTCAAATCGGAAATGTATCGCATATAAATGAAGAATTAAGAATCAGCAATGGATGAAGAACCAAGAACGAAATCCTCAAACGCCACGCGCTAATTCTTCATTCTTAGTTCTTCATTATCTTAGAGGCTTGCCAGCTTTACCCGTGCATGGGCCTTGGGATAGACGAGGTAGCAGCAGCTGGCCTCCTTCATCACAACGGCCTGCGTGTCGCGCTTGGCCAGCTTCGCCATGTCGTATTCCTTGCGGCTCCACGGCAGGAAGGTCTTTTTGCGCAGGTATTCGGGGTCGATGACAAACATTTCGTCCGACTTCTCGTTGGCGTCCATAAGTTCATGGTGCATTACCAGCAGCTTGCCGAAGTTGCTGTCGAACGAGGTGAACTTCAAGCCCCAACGCTCGAACTCCTTCACTACCTTGAAACGTTCGCTCTTCATCTTGGCCAACGTGGCGAGCATCGTGCTGCCTGCAAAGCCCACCTTGGTGCCGTTGCCGGAATCGTTGCCGGTAAAGAGGTCTTTTAGGAAGTCCACCATCTGGTCGTCGGTAATGGTGACCGCGCCGCTGGCGGCGGTGCCGATGCTCATGTCCTTGCCCGCCATCCAGTAGATGCCGCCGGTGAAGTAAACGTCCGCGCCGCTCTTCTTCGGGTCCTTGCTGCGCCCTTTGATGCCGAACAGGAAGCTGTTTTCCATGCCGAGGCGCATGTCGTAGATGCCGTCCTCCTCCATGTCGCTGAAGTTCCAGTCCACCTTTTTGTCCCACATCTTGTCGAAGGTCGATTGCTCCACCTGCATCATGAACTTCTGGCAGAACTGTTCTTCCGGCGTGGGCAGGTTGTAGAAGTTTCCGGTCTCTACGTCGATTTCCGATGCGGCGCGGCCCATGCGGATAAGCACGGTGTCGGCGTTGATTTGCGGAACAAGGCTGTTGGTGCCGTCGCTGTTCTTTTTGCCATTTACGGCGATGACCGTCGGGTAGTTGCTTTCATCGTTCTTGCCCACTACGTAGAGCATCAGGTCCTTGGTGTCTTGCGTGGTGCCGTCGGCCTTGTAGCCCTTTACGCCCACCACGCGGATGGTGTCCGTCAGGCTGAAGATGCTGCCGTCATCCACTTCTATCTTTACGGAACCTTGTCCGGAGGTCATGGCCGTCACCTGCGTTTTCACCGTGGTCTTGATGGGGCGGGTAGCCACGCTGTAGTACTGCACAATCATCGAGCCGCTGCGTGAGATGGTCGATGCGCTGCGGGTAATCTGGTCGATGGGCGTTCGCATCGGGCGCATTTTGGTGATGCGTTTGTCTATCTCCTTGGCATAATAGTCGGGGTCGGTCTCTTCCGTCACTTCCATGCCCGTGGTGGCCGTGGCTCCTGCGCCGGAGTCTGTAATGGTCGTACCGCCGTCGGTCATATCCGTAGCCTCGCCGCCCATGGCCGTGGCGGCTGCCATGCACACGCCCGTTGCCGAGCTTGCCACGATGGCCAGCAGCATCAGCAGCGCGCTGCCCATCATCTTGAATAAGTCTTTTCCTTTCATCGTTCTTCTGAGTTTTTTTGGTTATGAATAATTAGTGTTGATTAGTCTTCCCATACGCTGCGGCTGCGTCCCACTATCTGGTCGAGGCGGTCGAGCAGCGGGTCGCCTTTCTTTGCGCCGGCATCGCCACGTCCGCTCTGCGACACGTCGCTGGGCATGTTGGCCGTCTTGGTGCGGCGGCGCTTGTTGAGGTCGATGTTGGCGTTGCGCCCGGCCACCTCGCCTTCCTGTCGGGCTTCGGCTTCGCGGGCTTTGGCCTCGGTCTGCATTTGGTCGTAGTTGGCGGCCTTCATCAGCATCAGCCAGTCGTCTTGGTTGATGTCGTTGGTAATGATGCGGTCCAGCAGCCCGCCGTCGCCGTAGAGGTAGGCGTAGGCCTTGGCGGCATCGTCGTCGGTGAAGGAGCCTTCGGCCTTGGCGTTGTCCAGTTCGGCGAGCATGCGCTGCATGTTGGCCTCGGCCTGCGCTTGCAGCTCCTTGTCCTTGGCCTGCTTCTCGGCATACTTGGAGAAGGCGGCGCTGAATTCCTTGGCTTTCGTCTCGTCGTTCAGGGCTTCGCGGAAGTCGTCTCCGTATTGCTCGATGAGGTACTCCATGGGGTTGCCGCCCCGTCGCATCACCATGAGGAAACCGGCGCTCCGGGGGTCTCCAGCCAGCAGTTCGCCCAGTTCCCGTTGGGCTGCATCACTTCTGTCAATTCTATCAAATTCATCACTAAGACGCCCGTAAAAGGCATCTTCGTCGTCGGCCGCCACGTCGGGATAACGCTGTGCGAAGCGTTCCATAAACGTGTCTCTACGGCTCTTTTCTTGCTGGGTTTCAGCTGCTTGTGTGGTGTCGTTCTCTGCCATACGCTTTTTCTTTTCCACAAATGTAGACGGACGGCTGCGGGCGGCGACGATAAAAAATGCCACTTCGCGCAGGTTTTCGTAAATTTGTTACAACCAATAACGTGTTAAGTATTAGTGATTAGTGATTAGTGATGAAGTGGTTAATGACGGGATTCCATCACTGAAAACTTAGTCACTCATCATTATCACTTAACACTTGACTTAATCACTAACACCTAATACTTAACCAAAGTGAGGAGGAAAGGAAGTGTTTCAGTATTTACGGACAGCCGGGACAGGGACCTGCTGCGGGCCTACAACGAGCAAGTAGGCAGGCAGCTTCGCCTGTATGGTCGTGTAAACAAGACGGGGCTGATGGAGCGTGTGGTGGCCTCGCGGGCTTCGCGCTTCTGGGTGTCGAGCGAAAGGGCGTGCGTCATCGTCTACCGCATGGAGCGGGGCGAGTCCATAGGCTACATGAAGCCGGGCAAGCGGCGGTTTTACACGGAGCTGTACCGCGCGTTCTGCCGCTACCGCGACGAGCATCCGGAGGCGCGGTGCGTGAAGCACATCGTGGAGCTGGTGGTGATGCAGCCCGCCCCGTGCTTCCCCATTACGCCCCGGGTGGCCAGGAACATCATCGAAAAGACCAGAAGGATATGCCAAAGGGAAAAGATAGAACGATTGCGCTCAAAGTGGGGCTGACGGCGGTGCTCTCGGGGTGCTTTTGCCAAGTGGCTACCTTGACGTGGCCAAGTGGCTACCTTGGCAAACGCACCTTTTCGGGCAGCTGCTGCACGCCAACGTGTTCCACCTGCTGGCCAACGTGTGGGTGCTGTGGCAGCTGCGCTTCACGCTGCCACAGCTGGTAGTGGCTTACCTGCTTTCCGTGCCCGCCACGTTCGTCGTTTTGTCGGGGCAGGCCATAGGTTTCAGCTCGGTGCTCTATGCCTTGATGGGGATGCGGCTGGCCGGGGCGAGGATGTCACGGGCGGGATGGGCGTGGTTCATCGTCGTGAATGTGGCGACGGCTTTCGTGCCGGGCATCGCCTTCGGGGTGCATTGCGCGGCATTCGCATTGGGATATGTATGTCAAACCATTTATACACTGTATCATGACTATCGAGGAGCTTGTAAGCGAAAATGAGCGGCGCGCGGCGGAACTGCACGCGCCCTTCAACCCCGTCACCGGCGAAGGCTCGCCGGGCAGGCGGCGGGAGGTGTTCATCCCCGACCTGTATCCGCACCACATGCGGCTGCCGGTGGCGATGCTGAAGAACAAGCTGGTGCGCCTCGTCCTGAAGGCGGGCGGCATCGAGGCGTTTTGCCTGGACCGCTACGGCGAGTGCGGCGAGGAGACGCGAGAGAAGGTGGTGCGCGAGTTCATCCGCGTGCGTTGCCGCCACGACTTCCCCTTCTATGCCTACGCCTACAACGAAATCAAGAACAAGGACGGCGGGCGGAACATCCACTTCAAGTTGTCTTACCCGCAACGCTACTTCCTCTCCGTGCTCGAGGAGATGCGCCTGGCCGACGAGCCCATTCGCGTCATCCTGCTCAAGTCGCGCCAATGGGGAGGCTCCACGCTGGTGCAGCTCTACATTGCCTGGATTCAGCTGATGCACCGGGAGGGCTGGTACTCGGCCATCGTGGCGCAGGACGGCACCACCTCGCGCAAAATCAAGGCCATGTACAGCAAGATGCTGGAGCGGTTGCCCGCCTGGCTCATCCGCTGCCCCGGCGAGGCGCAACTGGCCTTCACGCCCTACGAGGGCTCGCAGCTGGACAGCATCATCACCTACGGCCGGGGCACGAACATCACCCGGGCCAGGGACACCGTCATCACCGTGGGCACCTACAACAACCCCACCGCCGGGCGTGGCGGCGACATTGCCTGCGTGCATTACTCCGAGGTGGGACTGTGGGAGGACACCGACGGAAAGAAGCCCGAAGACATCATCCGTTCCATCTCCTCCTCCCTGCTCCTGGCGCCGCTCACGGTGGAGGTCATAGAGAGCACGGCCAACGGCATGGGCAACTTCTTCTACCGTGCCTACCAGGCGGCCAAGGAGGGACGGAGCAACCGGAGGGCGGTGTTCATCCCCTGGTTTCGCGCCGAGCGCAACGAGCTGCCCGTGAAAGACAAGCTCGCCTTTGCCCGCTGGCTGCTGGACAACCGCGACAACGACAACCCGCCCCCAGGCTGCCTCGACGCAGGCAAGTATTACTGGTATCTGTGGACGCTGGGCGCCACGTTCGAGTCCATCCGCTGGTACACCGTCAAGCGGAAAGAATACATCGACCACCAGGACATGATGGCCGAATATCCCAGCGACGACATCGAAGCCTTCCGCAACAGCGGCCGCAGCGTGTTCAGCCTCTACTACCTGGACAAGTTGAAGGAGACGTGCCGCCAGCCCCTGCATGTGGGCGAGGTGCAGGGCGACGGCGTGCAGGGCAAGGCCTCCTTGCAGAACCTACACTTCGTCCCCGACCGGGGCGGGCTGCTGGAGGTGTGGATGCTTCCGCAGAAGTTGAAGCAGAAGGTTACCCATCGCTACCTCGTGGCCGTCGATGTGGGCGGCCGGGGCAAGGATGCCGACTATTCAGACATCCTCGTCATCGACCGCTACTGGCTGATGTTTGGCGGCGCGCCCGAGGTGGTGGCCGAGTGGCACGGGCACATCGACCACGACCTCTTGGCCTGGAAGGCGGCGCAGGTGGCCGCGTTCTACGACCGCGCCCTGCTGGTCATCGAAAGCAACACCATCGAGACGAAGGACAACGACACGGACGGCGACCAGTCCGAACTCATCTTCAACCGCCTGGCCGGGGTCTACGGCAACCTCTACATCCGCCGCGCCTCGGAGGCGAAGATAGCCCAAGGCATCACCACCGAGTATGGCTTCCACACCAACCGCAAGACCAAGCCCATGCTCATCTCCAACCTCGTGGCCTGCGTCCGCGACCAGGCGTACATCGAGCGCAGCCAGGAGGCCATCGCCGAGCTGGCCGTCTACGAGAAGAAGGACAACGGCTCCTTCGGCGCCGCCCCCGACAACCACGACGACCGCGTGATGACCCGCGCCATCGGCCTGCACGTCTGCTTCAACGAAATGGACCCTCCCGCCATCGTCAAGCCCAAGGCCAAGCAAGCGAAGAAAGCCACCCTTACGGAAGCAACCATTTGAACGACGCATGAGCAGTGGCTGCTTAGTCGCCGAGTAAGCAGCCACTACTCGCCGAGTAAACGAGCCTTAGTCGGCGAGTAAACAAAACAGGCTCAAAATGTAAAACAATTTAAAACCATTACGACTATGTCATTTTACCACGCGATGAAACGTTTCTTCATCCTCCTGAAAGCCGACCGCGAACTGCAACGCGCCATCCGCCAAGCCGACCGCCTGTACCTGCGCACCGGCCGCCGCTACTACGTCCTGCCCAACACGCGCCACCAGCTGCGCGCCTGGTGCTGGGCTGACCTCAAGCGGATGCGCCAGGCCGGCCTGTTCTCCGCCCGCGCCACGCAGCGCGACTTCCTCTTCGAGTGCTTCTACCACACCCCCGGGCAGTGGGGCGAAGGCCGCCTTTCGCCCCTGCAGCGCAAGCAGAAACGCCGCGCCTGGCTCGACTACGTGGCGCAGGCACGCCGGCTGCTTTGAAAAATCCGTCCCCCAAGCCCGTGTTTTCCAATCTATTTGTTTAACTTTGCCGTAAAATAGCGCAGGCGATGGGAAATTTCAGCGAACGACAGAAGGCGAAGGAAGACATGAAAGAGAAAGATAAACTTACTCGGGAAACAATAGCCAAATACTTTTTAGATTTATCCAAACTTGTATTTACAGCTATTGTCTTGGGAGGTTTAACACCTATTTTCACAAGCAAAACGATTGATACAAATTGGGGAATTGTTTCTGTCGGGGTCGTTTCAACCATTTGCCTTGCTCTCTTCGGATATAGGATATTAAAAAAATAATAGTTATGGGAACATTGGAAGCAATATTGACGATAACGGCCATTATTAGCCTTGGGCTTGTGATATGGTCATTTACGAAGTCCGGTAAAAAGTGGATAGCAAATCTTTGATTATGAATGGAGGAATTGTAGTATTTGCGGTACTGGCAGCAATCGCCGTATGCATTTGGGTTTATACGATAACCCCATCCGGAAAGAAATGGATTAAGAATCTGTAGAATGAAAGAAAGGCGACCCACCCACCGGGCCGCCTTTCTTGTCTCCCTATGCCTGTGGTGGCACCGCCGCCCCTTGCTGCTGCGCCGCCAGCATCTGCTGCTGTTGCCGCTCCAGTTCCTGCTTTTGCGTCTGGATGAGTTGCAGCAACTGGTCGCCGAAGGGGAAGGCGCCCACCTGCAACATCTGCTCAATGGTAATCTGCTTGGCGTTGAGCAGTTGCAGCAACAGTTCGTTGTTCAGTGCGCGGTACACCGGCGTGTCGTAGCTCTCTGTGATGGCCAGGTCGAAGTCGATGCCGCCCATCGTCTGCGGGTCGTAGCGCACCACAGCCGAACGTCCGGCCACCTTCACCGTCATCGGCTCGTCGTAGAACTGCTGGATGTTCTTCAGCTTCTTCTTCGCGTCCGCCGTCAGGAAGCTGGAATACGTCTCCAGCAGGTCGATGATGGACGTGGAAGCGTTGTTGGCCTGCTGCTGGTAGAGCACACCGCTGGTGCCGCTGGAAGCCTGCTTGCCCTGCAACGCCCCATGCACGCCGCTCACGTCGTCCATCAGTTGCATCTGTAGGGTAATCATGTCCTGCAAGCCCTGCACCTTGCTGTTGTTCACCAGTTGCTGTGGCGGCTTGGCACCCTCTTTCAGTTTCAGCTTGATGACGCCGTTGAAGCGCGTCCACTCCTCGGCAATATCCTCCAAGTTCATGTCTTCCGGGATACTGCTTTCGTCCACCACCAGCACGCCCTTGGCCGAAGCCTTCACAATAAAGTCGTTCAGAATGATGTAGTGGTTGATATACCTTTGCTGGTCGATGATGTCTGCCACAAACGGATGTATCTCGCCGTCAATGTAGGGATATGCCTTCACCGTGTAGGGATGCTCGCCGTGAGCGTAGGGCGATTCACCTTCCTCCAGCACGTCGCCGAAGGGGGACAGGAAGCGGTAGTACCAGTAGTTCTCGATGATGTATTCATATTCTATGAGTGGTACTTGTTCCTCCGGCATATAGAGGCGGATGTTCCCATTCTCGTCCAGCAGGTAGTTGCCCGCCGCGTCCTTCATGCGGTTTTCCTCCATGCGGGTGGCATTCTCCTGTCGGATGGCTTTCAGGTTGTCGTAGGAATCAATGTAAGCGTTGCCTTCCAACCAGTCGTGGCACCACAGGGCTTTCCGTTGCTCCTGCGTCCACACCTCAATAACACGACATAAGCTGAGGTCGTAGGGTTGTAGGAAAGACACATAGTCATTCACATTGCGGTGAAAGGTGTCAATGTAGTTTGCAAGGATATCCCGGTTGCGTGCCTTCTTGTAGATGTCCTCCAGCCGTTGCAGGTCGGCATCGCTCTTGGCGAAGGCCGAGGCCAGTTGTCCGAAGGTAATGTCGTGCAGTTCGCCGACAATGCTCACGTCGTCCATGCGGATGTCGTTCATCTGCCCGTCCATGAAGAAGAAGTTCGGGTTCACGTTGTCCGTCCAGCAGTCCTGCCGCCCGCCACGCATCGAATAGACCTCTTTCTGCACGGCCAGTCCGCTGATGAGGAACTCCTCGAACATCCGCGCGTCCAGCTCCTTCTTCTCGTTCAGTTTGTTGTTATACTCCAGGATGGTGCTCATCGTCTCGCCCAACTTCTGCTCCTCCCGGTCACGGGCGATGCAGACAGGTGTTTTCTGCTGGTTGCGATAGACACCGATGACAATCCTTGCCAACCTCCGGATAAGATTGTTCTTCAGCGGGATGTTGCCCTGCATCCGGATGTATTCCTCCTCGGTGATGGTGCGTCCGCAATACTCCACCGGGTCGCCCCATTGGTCGCCATACATATAGCGTTTATTCCGTTCGCGGTCTTTGCGGAACTTGTCCATGCAGTCCCATGCCCGTGCAGCCCGGAAGATGATGTCGGCATATCGTCCCTGGCGGCGTTGCTTCTTGTCGTAGGCCACGGTGTCCGTCTGTGGCAACGGCTGTTTGGGTATCAGTTTCCTCCTTGTCATATCTTTTGCTTTTTACTGCAAAAGAACGGGTTGCGGGAGAATGGACGGCTATATAAAGTGACAATGCCTGAATTAACTACCACAAAGCTACTTTGCCCACACCGGCCACATCGAGCGAGGCAGGGATGCCCAATGCCCGGAACACACGGCTCAGGGTAGAAAGGGTTAGGTTCTTACCCTTCTCGATACGAGACACCTGGGCACGCTTCACGCCGATGCGTTCGGCCAGTTGCTCTTGCGTGAGGTTCTGTTGCAGACGGGCGTTCTTGATGGCCTCGCCCATGCGCCAAGCCTTGATGTCTTCGTCAAGGGTACGCTCGAATTCGTCACGTGCCTGACTGCCTTGCTGGCCGATGACTCGGTCCAACATCTCCTCATGGGTGTACAACTCCATGCTTCCTACTTTCTTCATATTCATTTACTCCTATTCTTTTGTTCGAAATACCTTTGGCGCAAAGACTCAGCCTTGGCAATCTCCTTGTCGGGAGTTTTCTGCGTCTTCTTGCTGATGCCATGAGTGGCCACGACAAGCGTATCCTCTTCAGTGTCCCAGAATGAAAAGAGACGATAGGATATGCCTCCATATTGTAGATACTAACTGAAAAGTAATCCATCTACTAATTGAAAAGTGCGCCATCCATATTCTCTGCAAAAATACCAATTAAAGTTATACTTTGTCGTTTT
>CASELH010000075.1 GCA_949288715.1 uncultured Bacteroides sp.
GCGTTTTTGCGTGAAGAACGGCAGGTTGTCTGAGCGAAGCGAGTTTCCTGCCGTTTAGCAAAAACACGCTCGGAGTAGCCCCGGAGATTCAGCGCTTGACTTTTTTCTTTTGGTATCTTTTCTTTTTGCGTCAAGGCAAAAAGAAAAGTACATATAAATCCCCATTTATGAAACGCGCCCTTTCTTGCGAAAATATTCTACAAAAGAAAAACTCTCATTTTCTTTTTCCTGACATTTTCAGCCTAAAATACGCATTGTAGTATTCTTTGTATCAGCCTGTTACAATCCAAAAACCTACCCGCGTCCTGCTTTCTTCGTACCCGAGTCGTACCTCATTCGGTATTGCTTCGCTCACGGCTCGGCTCTATGGACCGAAGAGGGAAGGTAGCAAATGTGTACAAATACCCCGTCCGCAGGCAGGAGCAGGGCAGAAGGGCCGTGTGGACAAAACGAAAGATTATATTGCATTTTTCTTTCTTTTTTTTAGTTTTAGTGACTGCGTTTGGAGATTTGTTGCTACATTTGCAACCACAACCAATTGCTGCAGAAATTGCCGCAAGGCGTATCCCCGGCTTAGCGAAGCCAGGATGTTTGTTTTGTTTGCGAGGATGCCCGAAAAGGGCATCCTTTTTTTCCGCCCTTTCTGCCGGGAAAAACACATCCGGGGGCATGAATGGATACAAACAGACGCTATGGGATTACATTTTAGTCACTACATTCGTACACCGAAACCAACAACTAAAATTTTGTATCATGAAAAAGAGACTTTTCCTCATCGCAACGGCCTTTGCCATGGCGGCCCTCACCGGCCCGGCACGGGCACAAGAGTTCAAGCTGACACCCTCGGGCTACTTCAAGAATTACGGAGTGGACGTGATGGCCTTCGACGACATCTATCCCGAAGGACACCAGGGAGGCGTGTGCATCATTATGAACGGCAACCGCGTGGCCACCAACGGCGACATACGCTTCGAGGCCACGCCGGGACAGTGGCAGCCCGTGCCCAAGCAGCTGGACCGCCAGCTGGGCGACAACAGCATCACCGCCACGCTGTGCTACCCGGACTCGTCGCGCCACCTGACGGGGTTCAACCCGATGATTTACCCGGACTTCCAGTTCCACTACACCGTAAAGGTGGAGGGGAAGGGCGACCACGTGGAGGTGACCGTAGACCTGGACCGCCCCGTGCCGCAGGAGTTCCTGGGCAAGGTGGGCTTCAACCTGGAGTTCTTCCCCGGCGCACTGTTCGGCAAGCCCTGGATTATGGACAACCAGAGCGGCATATTCCCGCAGCAGCCCAACTCGCCGCTGGCCACCACCAGTCCCAACTACCTGCACACGGGCAACTACCACCCGGAGGGTCAGCCGCTGGCCGACATGGACAACCTGGTGGGCAAAGGCTACAGCCCCATCGTGGCGGACGACATCATCAGCGAGCCCTATGCCGTGGGCCGGAAGTTCACTTCGCGCCCCGACGACCCATATAATAAAGTGACCATCGAGTCGCTGACGGGCGACCTGAAGCTGTATGACGGGCGCATGAATCACAACAACGGCTGGTTTGTGCTGCGCAGCGAGATTGCCCCCGGCGCTACCAAGGGGGCCGTGAAGTGGATTATCACCCCCAACGTGATGCCCGACTGGATGTACAGCCCCGTGATACAGACTTCGCAGATAGGTTACCACCCCGGCCAGCCCAAGGAGGCCATCATAGAGACGGACACACGCGACAACCGCCAGGCCACGGCGCAGGTGGTGCGCATCGGCTCGGACAAGGAACAGGTGGTGAAAACCGTGACGCCCGCCTCGTGGGGCAAATTCCTGCGCTACAACTACCTGAAGGTGGACTTCAGCGACGTGAAGGAGCCGGGACTGTATCAGATAAAGTACGGCGACTCCACTTCGCCCATATTCCGCATAGACCCTAACGTGTACGACCGCGGCGTGTGGCAGCCCGTGCTGGAGTACTTCCTGCCCGTGCAGATGTGCCACATGCGGGTGAACGAGAAATATCGCGTATGGCACGGCCTGTGCCACATGGATGACGCGCGCATGGCGCCCGCCCACAACCACATAGACGGATATGACCAAAAGCCGGGCCTGTCCAAGTACAACGCGGGCGACCTCGTGCCGGGCGTGAACATAGGCGGCTGGCACGACGCGGGCGACTTTGACCTGCGCGTGGAGTCGCAGGCAGGCGAAGCCTACATCCTGGCGCTGGCCTACGAGGCCTTCCGGCCGGACATCGACGTCACCTCCATCGACCAGGTGAACCGGGTGACGGAAATTCACCAGGCCGACGGCAAGAACGACCTGCTGCAGCAAGTGGAGAACGGCGCGCTGAGCGTGGTGAACTCTTACCTGGCACTGGGACGGCTGTATCGCGGCATCATCTGCGGAGGGCTGCGCCAGTACGTGCTGCTGGGCGATGCCGCCGCCATGACCGACGGCAAGCCGGGCAATGACGACGACCGCTGGATATTTACCGAAGACAACCCGCGGCGTGAGCTCTCCACCGCAGCCAACCTGGCCGCCGCCTCGCGCGTGCTGAAGGGCTTCAACGACACGCTGAGCACCCACTGCCTGAACATTGCCCGCGAGATATTCCAGCGCACCGGTGGCGACAATCCGCGCATGGCCTCTGCCAGAATACAGGCTGCCGTAGAGCTATACCTCACCACGGGTGAAGACGTGTACAAGGATTTTCTGCTGGACAATAAAGACCTCATCGTGAAGCAAATTGCCCAGACGGGCTGGTACACCGCCCGCGTGGAGCAACGCTTTGCACAGCTGAAGGACAAGAAGGCACAGGCTTTCAGCAAGGACTTCCGCAAAGCCCTGGCAGGCTACAAGGAGCAGCTGGACAAGCAGGTGGCCTCCACCCCCTACGGCGTGCCCTACCGGCCGCACATCTGGGGCGCCGGCTGGGACATACAGAGCTTCGGCTTCCGCCACTACTTCCTGGCATCGGCCTATCCCGACATCTTCAACAAAGAGCCTATCTTCAATGCGCTTAACTTTGTATTAGGGTGCCACCCGGGCAGCAATCAGGAGTCGTTTGCATCGGGCGTGGGGGCAGAGTCGGCCACCATCGGCTATGGGTTGAACCGTGCAGACTGGTCGTACATCCCCGGAGGCGTAGTTTCGGGCACGGCGTTGATACGCCCCGACTTCCCGGAACTGCTTCACTTCCCGTTCTTGTGGCAGCAGAAAGAATATGTTTTGGGCGGCGGTTCATCGCACTACATGTTTTTAGTGCTGGCCGTACAGCAAATGGTAAAAGAATAATTACTATATTAGCAGCGTGAAAACTGTTTAAAGTTATTATTCCTACAACCTAAAAAACAATTGTTACATTCATGAAACACTCAATCTTAACATTGACGTTGATGGCAGGCATGGGAATAACACTCACAGCCTGCCAGCAACCGGCTTCTACAGAGAAGCCCAACCCACTGTTGGCGCATGAAGACGAGATTACTGAAATCATCTCTGGCATGAGCCTGGAGGAAAAGGTAAACATGCTTCATGCCAAGCACATGTTCTCGTCGGCAGGCATCGAGCGGCTGAACATAGCCGACATTGAGTATGCCGACGGCCCGTTCGGCATACGCGAGGAGATGGAGCCGGACTCCTGGATGCCCCTGGGCTGGGCCACGGACTCGGCCACCTTCTTCCCCACAGGTTCGGCACTGGCTGCCACCTGGAGCGAGGACATGGCCTACCAATATGGCAAAGGCATGGCTGCCGAAGCCTACCTCCGTGGTAAGGACATGATTCTGGGGCCTGCCATGAACATCCAGCGCATCCCTACAGGCGGACGCACGTATGAGTACCTCAGCGAAGACCCGTTGCTGAGCGGCGCGCTGGCCGTGGGCTACACCTTGGGCGCGCAGGACAACGGGCGTGCCGTGTGCCTGAAGCACTATGCCGTGAACAGCCAGGAGAACATGCGCGGCTTTGTCAACGCCGTGGTGTCCGAACGCGCTTTGCGCGAAATCTACCTGCCGCCCTTTGAGGCTGCCGTGAAGGAGGCCAACGCGTATGGCGTAATGGCCGCTTACAACAAGGTGGCCGGCGACTGGTGCTCGGAAAACGACCGCCTGCTGAACAAGATTCTGCGCGACGAATGGGGATTCCGGGGCATCGTCATCTCCGACTGGGGAGGCACGCACTCCACCGTGAAGGCTGCCTTGGGCGGGCTGGACGTGGAAATGCCCAACGACCGCTACTTCGGCCAGGCGCTGATTGACTCGGTAAATGCAGGCGTGGTGCCCATGACGGTCATCGACCAGAAGGTACGCAACCTGCTGCGCGTGCGCTTTGCCGTAGACCCCGTGCCGGCCGACGTGGCCAACAAGCAAATGACCTCGCAGCCTCCCCAGCAGAAGATTGCCTATGAAGTGGCCTCGCGCAGCATCGTGCTGCTGAAGAACGAAGGCCTGCTGCCCATCGACGCGCAGAAGGTGAAGACCATTGCCGTGATTGGCGACAATGCCACGCGCCGCATGTCGCAAGGCGGTGTGGGAGCCGGCGTGAAAGCGCTCTACGAAATCACCCCCCTGCAGGGCTTGCAGAAAGCCTTGGAAGGCACAGGCATCACGCTGAAGCATGCCCAAGGCTACATGGTGCCCAGCCGCATGCGCCGCAATGCCAAGAATGCGGCCGCACAGGCCAAGGAGGTGAAAGCCACCAACAAGAAGCTGGCTAAGGAGGCCGTGGCACTGGCCAAGGAGGCCGACCTGGTTATCTTTGTGGGAGGCGACAACCGCGAAGTGGAAACCGAGGGCTCCGACCGCAAGAACATCGACCTGCCCGCCGGACAAGACGAGCTGATAAAGGCCATCGCACAAGCCAACCCGAACTTGGTGACCGTGATGGTGGTAGGCGCGCCGGTAGACCTCCGCACGGTGAACAGCTGCACCAAGAGCCTACTTATCTCTTGGTTCAACGGCTCGGAAGGCGGACACGCGCTGGCCGACGTGCTGACGGGCAAGATTTCTCCGTCGGGCAAACTGCCGTTCACTTTCCCGGCCAAGCTGGAAGACTCTCCGGCCTACAGCCTGGGCGTTTACCCGCAGAAGGAGCCGGCAAAGTCGGGCGACGTGTTTGTGAACTTGGTAAACAGAGACAAGTTTGAGGCAGAAATGAAGGCCGATGCCGACTATGCGGAAGGCATCTTCGTGGGCTACCGCTGGTACACCACCAAGCAGGTGAAGCCGCTCTACCCCTTCGGCTACGGCTTGTCGTACACCCAGTTCCAGTACAGCGACCTGCAGGCCAAGCCCGGCAAGGATGTCGTTGAGGTGAGCTTCACGCTGAGCAATACGGGCAACATGGACGCCGAGGAAGTGGCACAGGTCTACATAGCCCGCCCGCAGTCGGCCATCGAGCGCCCAGCCATCGAGCTGAAAGGCTTCAAGCGCATCGCCCTGAAAAAGGGAGAGAGCCAGACCGTCACGCTGTCCATCCCCATGGAGAAACTGCGCCACTGGGACGAGGCACAAGGCGGATGGGCACTGGAAGCCGGTCCGGCCGTAGTCTACGCAGGCTGCTCGTCGGACAACCTGCCGCTGAAAGCGGAAATCACTTTAGCCCGGTAAATACAACCTGACTCTTCAAGAATCGGGAGTGTGGCGTAATGAGTATGACTATCATTCTGTCATTCTGAGCGTAAGCGAAGAATCTCCTAAAAGCATAAATAAGGGGATCCTTCACTCCGTTCAGGATGACAAAGCAAAACATTAGTTAAGACTCATTCCGGCACACCCCCGTTATCCTGGCGTAGTATCACCACCGTGGTAGCGCAGTATCACTACCCTAATGGCGTTGAAACGCCAACAAGCTATCCTTTCAACACCCGTAGAAGGAGCTTTATCCGGCCCCTACTTTACCTAAAAACACATTACCATGATTAAGGAAATAATAACAAAAAGCCTGTTTGCCCTCTGCCTCCTCTGCCTTGCGGGAACCGCGCAAGCCGGCAAATACAAGAGTTTCAAAGTATCGGTCTATGCCCGCGCATACGAAGTGGACAAGATGAAAGACCTGCAGTGGCTGGACTCCACATGGACCATCATCTCCCGGCAAGTGGATGTGGACAAAATCTACCTGGAAACGCACCGCGACCTGCTCATTGTGGACGACGCCACGCTGGAGCAGGCCAAGAAATACTTCCACGACCGGGGCATCGAGACGG
This sequence comes from uncultured Bacteroides sp., assembly GCA_949288715.1. GTDB lineage: Bacteria > Bacteroidota > Bacteroidia > Bacteroidales > Bacteroidaceae > Bacteroides. Next base: position 6,200 of record CASELH010000075.1, read on the forward strand.
CGGGAGGCATCACCTACACCATAGACGAGTCGAACAGCTTCGAGACCTTCTGCTACTCCAACCCGCAACACCGCAAGAAGGTGCAGGAGATAGCCGAACACACCGCCAAGCACTTCGACGAATTCCTGCTGGACGACTTCTTCTTCACCAGCTGCAAGTCGGAAGACGAAATACGCGCCAAGGGCGACCTGAGCTGGACAGAGTATCGCCTGAAGCTGATGACCGAAGCCGGACGCGACCTGGTGCTGAAGCCGGCAAAGAAAATCAACCCGGATGTGAAAGTCATCATCAAATACCCCAATTGGTACGACCACTTCCAGGGCCTGGGCTTCAACTTGGAGGAGGGGCCGCAACTCTTCGACGGCATCTGGACGGGCACCGAGACGCGCGACCCCGCCGGAGCACAGCACCTGCAGAATTACCTGAGCTACAACATCATCCGCTACTTCGACAACCTGCGCCCCGGCTACAACGGAGGCGGCTGGGTGGATGCCGGCGGACTGAACATGAGCATGGACCGCTATGCCGAACAGCTACACCTGACCATGCTGGCCAAGGCGCCCGAAATCATGCTCTTTGCCTACCACCAGCTCATTGGCGTGAAGCTGTCGCCCTCGCAACGCGCTCCCTGGCAGGGGCAAGGCACCAGCTTCAACTTCGACGAAGTGATGGCCCCCATCACCCTGCCGGACGGCAGCCGGGCGCAACCCACCACCATGGCGCGCATTGCGGGCGTCACCTTGAAGCAAACCGACCGCCTGGTGGAGCAACTGGGCAACCCCGTCGGCATACAGTCGTACAAGCCCTTCCACTCCCCGGGCGATGACTTCCTGCAAAACTACCTGGGCATGATAGGCCTGCCCATGGACATGCGCCCCGCCTTCCCCGACGACCAACAGGTGGTGCTGCTCACCGCCCAGGCCGCCGGCGCCCCCGACATCCTGACGAACATCAAGCGGCAACTGCTGGACGGACGGGAGGTGGTCATCACCAGCGGACTGCTGAAGGCCATCCCCGACAAGATTGCCGAGATAGCCGAACTGCGCTGCACCGACCTCAAGGCGCTGGTCAACGACTTTGGCCGGCACGGCAAGAGTGGACGCGACCTGCTGATTCCCCAAGTGCTGTACTACACCAACGACTCGTGGGAAGTGGTGAGCGCCGGACGCCCGCTCACGGGCGGCGTGTCGGGCTACCCCATCGTGCTGCGTGCCCCCTATGCCTCGGGCAACCTGTACGTGCTGACCGTGCCCGACGATATGGGCAACCTGTACGACTACCCCGCAGGCGCCCTGAACGAGATACGCCGCATCATGAGCAAAGACCTGGATGCCTACATCGAAGGCCCGTCGAAAGTATCGCTGTTCCTCTACGACAACCGGACATTGGTGGTGGAGAACTTCAACGATGAGCCCGTGGACATCAACATCATTATGGACGAGGGAGTGCCCGGCATCACTTCGCTGGAAGACGGCGGTGTGCTGCAACCCCGGCCCGTAAAGGCTGCCACCCACCGGCGCGGCACCCAGGACGCAAAGCACGCCTTCCGCGTGACGCTGATGCCCCACTCTTATAAAGCATTTAAGTATTAAAAAAAGCTTTTTCGTTTGCATTTATCGTTTTTCTGTCTATCTTTGCAGCGAAAAGAAAGCAATAAGCACGAGATTATGACACATGCAATGGTAAATATCCGCTTCTGGTGGCGCCTCTTACAACTCCATAGTTCGTAAGGGAAACCAGCTGCGTGCATATCTGCCAAATAGATAAGGGAAAGAAAGCAAAAAGGCTGTCGTACTTTACGACAGCCTTTTTTGTTTATCGCCCTGTGCGGAATCAATGCAATACAAATACATACATCATCATGAAGACTTATCAAGTAAACACCGAAGGCTACTACGGGGAGTTTGGCGGAGCCTACATCCCCGAAATACTGCACCGCTGCGTGGAGGAACTGCGCCAGGCCTATCTGCAAGTGCTGGACAGCGCAGACTTCCAGCAAGAATTCAACACCCTGCTGCGCGACTACGTGGGACGCCCCTCGCCCCTCTACCTGGCCCAACGCCTCTCCGGAAAGTATGGCTGCCGCATCTACCTGAAGCGCGAAGACCTGAACCACACCGGCGCCCACAAGATAAACAACGCCATCGGCCAGGTGCTGCTGGCACGGCGCATGGGCAAGCGGCGCATCATTGCCGAGACAGGGGCCGGACAGCACGGCGTGGCCACCGCCACCGTGTGCGCCCTGATGGGCATGGAGTGCATCGTCTACATGGGCAAGACCGACGTGGAGCGCCAGCACGTCAACGTGGAGCGCATGAAGATGCTGGGCGCCGAGGTGCGCCCCGTCACCTCGGGCAACATGACGCTGAAGGACGCCACCAACGAGGCCATACGCGACTGGTGCTGCCATCCGGAGGACACGTACTACGTCATAGGCTCCACCGTGGGCCCCCACCCCTACCCCGACATGGTGGCCCGCCTGCAGTCGGTCATCAGCAAGGAAATCAGGCAGCAGCTGCTGCAGCACGAGGGGCGCGACTACCCGGACTACCTAATGGCCTGCGTGGGCGGCGGAAGCAACGCGGCAGGCACCATCTACCACTACCTGGACGACGAGCGCGTGCACATAGTGCTGGCCGAAGCCGGGGGCAAGGGCACAGACAGCGGACTCTCCGCCGCCACCATACAACTGGGGCGGCTGGGCATCATACACGGCGCCAAGACGCTGGTGATGCAGGACGAGGACGGGCAGATTCTGGAACCATACTCCATCTCCGCCGGACTGGACTATCCGGGCATCGGCCCCATGCACGCCAACCTGGCTGCAAAGAAGCGCGCCACGGTGCTGGCCATCAACGACGACGAAGCCATCCGTGCCGCCTACGAGCTGACCCGCCTGGAGGGCATCATCCCTGCCCTGGAGTCGGCCCACGCCCTCGGCGCGCTGGAGAAGATGCACTTCCGCCCGCAGGATGTGGTGGTGCTCACCGTCTCCGGCCGGGGCGACAAGGACATCGAAACCTACCTGGCCAACGCCCCACAGTGACCAGTCGTAACGACCCACTGTGGGTCACCGCAACGACCCACTGTGGGTCGCAGTAACGAGTCACTGTGGGTCGTCGCAAAGGGTCACAGTGGGTCACGATAAAGGGTGCTTAACACTCACGGCAACGAGTACTTAACACTCGTGATGAAGAGTGCTTAACACTCGCAACAAAGGGTACTTAACACCCTTCACAACCCCTATACCATATGTATAATAGACAATCATCAAACAGACCATACGCATTATGAACACATTCACCTACACCACCACCCACCAGCTGCTACCGGGCGACCTGCACACGCCGGTGAGCACCTATCTGAAGGTGCGCGACCTCTTCCCGCAAAGCATCCTGCTGGAGAGCTCGGACTACCACGGGGTGGAAAACAACCGCTCGTTCATCGGCCTCAACCCCATAGCCAGCATGGCCGTGGGCCACGGCAAGGCCGTCTTCACCCTGCCCGACGACTCGCGTGAGGAGCGACCGGTGGACGACACGTACCGCGTGGAAGATGCCTTCCGCGACTTCCTCTCGCGCTTCCGCGTCAGCGGCGAGTACAGCCGCTACTGCGGCCTCTACGGCTACACCACGTTCAACGCCGTGCGCTACTTCGAGCACATCCCCATCAAAGACAGCCACGACCCCAAGAACGATGCGCCCGACCTGCTCTACATTCTCTACAAATACCTCGTGGTGTTCAATGACTTCAAGAGCGAGATGGTGCTCGTGGAGATGCAGGCGCCGGGCGAGCCCAGCCACATCGATGAGGTGAGAAAAGCCATACTGAACCGCAACTACACCACCTACGACTTCCACCCCGTGGGCCCCACCACCAGCACGCTCTCCGACGACGAGCACAAGGCCAACATCCGCCAAGGCATAGCCCACTGCCTGCGGGGCGACGTGTTCCAGATAGTGTTGTCGCGACGCTTCATCCAGCGCTACGAGGGCGACGACTTCAAGCTGTACCGCGCCCTGCGCAGCATCAACCCCTCGCCCTACCTGTTCTACTTCGACTTCGGGGGCTTCCGCATCTTCGGCTCCTCGCCCGAGACCCACTGCAAGATAGAAGACCGCCACGCCACCATCGACCCCATTGCCGGCACCACCCGCCGCAGCGGCGACCGCCGGGAAGACGCCCGCCTCACCGCCGCCCTGCTGGCCGACCCCAAGGAGAACGCCGAGCACGTCATGCTGGTCGACCTGGCCCGCAACGATCTGAGCCGCAACTGCCACGACGTGCACGTGGAGTTCTACAAAGAGCCGCAATACTACAGCCACGTCATCCACCTGGTGAGCCGCGTCAGCGGCACGCTGGACGAGGGAGCCGACGCCATCCGCACCTTCATCGACACCTTCCCCGCAGGCACCTTGAGCGGCGCGCCCAAGGTGAGGGCCATGCAGCTCATCAGCCAGCTGGAGCCCCACAACCGTGGCGCCTACGGCGGCTGCATAGGCTTCATCGGGCTGGACGGCACGCTCAACCAGGCCATCACCATCCGCACCTTCGTCAGCCGCAACAACGAGCTGTGGTTCCAAGCCGGCGGAGGCATTGTAGCCAAAAGCAACGAAGAAGCCGAACTGCAAGAAGTGAACAACAAGCTGGGCGCCCTGAAGAAGGCTATCCTGCTGGCGGAAGAGATGGAATGAGTGATTAGTGGTTAGTGTTTAGTGATTAATACAGACTAAAACACTAAACACTAATCACTAAACACTAATCACTCATCCCCCATTAATCACTAATCACTAAACACTAACCACTAATATGAAAACTCTCATTATAGACAACTACGACTCATTCACCTACAACCTGGCCCACCTGCTCAAGGAGCTGGGCGCCCAAGTCACCGTGGTGCGCAACGACCGCTTCCGCCTGCCCCAGGTGGCTGCCTACGACAAACTCGTCCTGTCGCCCGGCCCGGGCATCCCCGGCGAAGCCGGATTGCTGATGGACGTCATCCGCACCTACGCCGGGCAGAAACCCATATTAGGTGTCTGCCTGGGCGAGCAAGCCATCGGCGAGGCCTTCGGCGCCCGGCTCACCAACCTCAGCGAAGTGTATCACGGCGTGCAGACCCCTGTGCGCGTCATCCGCCCCGACTACCTGTTCGACGGGCTGCCCACGGAGTTTCCCGCCGGGCGCTACCACTCGTGGGTAGTGAGCCCCGACGGCCTGCCCGACACGCTGGAGGTCACCGCCCTGAGCCCCGAAGGGCACATCATGGCACTGCGCCACCGCACGCTGGACGTGCACGGCATACAGTTCCACCCCGAGTCGGTACTCACGCCGCAAGGTAGGCGCATCCTGCAGAACTTCCTGTCTACTAACTGCTAACTACCAACTACTGTTATGAAACAAATACTGACAAGACTCTTCAACCACGAGGAACTGACGCGCCGGGAAGCCTGCCTGCTCATGCAAGGCATCACCCGCGGACAGTACAACCCCTCGCAAGTAGCCGCCCTGCTCGCCGCCTTCCAGATGCGTGGAGTCAAGGTGGACGAGCTCATCGGCTTCCGCGAAGCCCTGCTGGAGACGCGCATCCCCGTCGACTTCTCCCCCTACCGCCCCATAGACATTGTGGGCACGGGCGGCGATGGCAAGAACACCTTCAACATCTCCACCTGCGCCTGCTTCGTGGTGGCAGGGGCGGGCTACCATGTGGCCAAGCACGGCAACTACGGCGCCACCTCGGTAAGCGGCGCCAGCAACGTGATGGAGCAACACGGCGTGCGCTTCACCGCCGACCCTGCCCGCCTCATCCGCTCCATGGCCCAGTGCGGCATGGCCTACCTGCACGCCCCGCTGTTCAACCCCGCCATGAAGTACGTGGCCTCCGTGCGCCGCGAGCTGGAGGTGCGCACCCTGTTCAACCTGCTAGGCCCCCTCATCAACCCCTGCCTGCCCGCCTACCAGCTGCTCGGCGTGGCCGACCTGGCGCAGATGCGCCTCTACACCAACACCCTACAACGGCTGGGCATAGGCTTTGCCGTGGTGAACAACCTGGACGGCTACGACGAAATCTCGCTGACGGACGAGTTCAAGGTGATGACCAACCGCTACGAAACCATCTATCGCCCCGCCGAACTGGGCTTCTCCATGGCGCGCCGCGAAGAGCTGTATGGCGGAAGCACCCCCCAAGAGGCCGCCCGCCTCTTCGACCGCGTGCTGGAAGGCCGCGCCACCCGCGCCCAAACGGACTGCGTGCTCATCAACGCCTCCTTCGCCATCCAGGCCATCGAGCCCATGCGCGACATTGAGGAGTGCGTGGCCATTGCCCGCGAATCCCTGGAAAGCGGCAAGGCGCTAGCTACGCTGAAGAAGTTTATAAAATTGAATCAATGAAATGGGAATTTAGTTTAGTGATGAGTGGTTAGTGATAAGTGATTAATACGTGCAATAAGGAGGTGGTAACTGATTCCCCGCCTCCGGGGAGGTTGCCC
>CASELH010000076.1 GCA_949288715.1 uncultured Bacteroides sp.
CTGAGCGCAAGCGAAGAATCTCCTACTTGCTCCTGCTTTTAGGAGATGCTTCACTAACGTTCAGCATGACGAAAAGAAAAAATCTGCGTAAATCTGCGCCCGTCTGCGTCATCTGCGTGCCATCGTATACACAGCGCAGCCCGATAAATTATCATTTTATGAAGAAATCATACGTTTTCCAGACGATTATCAGTATCCTGGTGGCCGCAGCGGCAGGAGGAGCCTGGATGGCCGTAGCCATGGAGGATGGAGAGGGACACGTGCCCTTCGACCCCATAGCCATAGCCATCGCGCTGACCTTGCTGCTGCCTTTCGTCATCTACCGGCAGTATCGCCTGTACAACCAGCACGTGCGGAAGGTGCTGTTTCTGCTCGACGCCATCGAAAACAATGACAATGCCATCCACTTTCCGGAAGCAGACAAGCGCGCCGACACCCGCCTGGTGAATCAAGCCTTGAACCGGATAGCCCGCATGCTGTACAACGTGAAGTATGAAACGGCACAACGGGAGAAATACTACGAACTGATACTGAACAGCGTGAACACCGGCATCGTGGTGCTGAACGACAACGGTGCCGTGTACCGACACAACGACGAGGCCCTGCACCTGCTGGGCATATCCGTGCTGACCCACGTCAGCCAACTGCAACGCACTGACCCGAAGCTAAGCACCCTCTTTGCCAACTGTGTGGCGGGCGACGAACTGCAAGTGCCCCTGCATAACGAACGGGGCACCGTAAACCTGTCCGTCCGCGTGAGCGACATCAACATCCGCCAAGAGCACCTGCGCATACTGGCACTGAACGACATCAACAAGGAACTGGACAAGAAAGAGATAGACTCGTGGATAAGGCTGACCCGCGTGCTGACCCACGAGATAATGAACGCTGTGACCCCCATCACCTCGCTAAGCGACACCCTGCTGGAGCAAACCGAAGGGAAAGCCATGCAGGAAGACGTGAGGCACGGGCTGCAGACCATCAGTAGCACGGGCAAGGGACTGCTGGCCTTTGTGGAGTCGTACCGGAAATTTACCCGCATACCTGAGCCGAAGCCTTCGCTGTTCTACGTGAAGGGCTTCATAGAACGCATGACAGAGTTGGCCCGCCACCAGTATCCCGATGCACGCATCGCCTTCCGCACCTCCATCACTCCCGACGACCTGATACTGCATGCCGACGAGAACCTGATAGCCCAAGTGGTCATCAACCTGCTGAAGAATGCCATCCAAGCCATCCAGTCGGACAAGCAAAGACAGGAGCAGGGCATCATCAGTATCCAAGCCCGATGCAACGAGGCGGAATCGGTGCTGATAGAAATAGCCAACAACGGCCCCGCCATTCCCGCCGATGTGGCGGAACACATCTTCATCCCCTTCTTCACCACCAAGGAAGGCGGCAGCGGCATAGGGCTGAGCATTTCGCGCCAGATTATGCGCCTGTCCGGCGGCAGCATCTCACTGATGCAGGGAAAGGGGGAGACGACGTTTGTGCTGAGGTTTGATTAAATGAAGAATGAAGAACGAAGAATGAAGAATTCTGCGTTATCGGTAGCTGTCATGCTGAACGTATGTGAAGCATCTCCTAAAAATAAAGGCATGTAGGAGATCCTTCATACCCCTCAGTCTCCCCCGTTATCGGGGGAGAACAATGTTCAGGATGACAGAACTATGAAATTCTTCATTATTAGTTCTTCATTATCAGAAGATTCTTCATTCTTCGTTCTTCATTTCCCAAAGTTCTCCAGCCCCGTCTGCAGGAAGTCGACATACTTGTTGATGTCTTCATCGTAAGAATAGGACTTGTTGAGGGGATGGCCGTCATTGTCTATCAGCACATAGAAGGGCTGGGCGTTGGCACCGAACTTCACACGTTGCAAGTAGCTCCACTTGTCGCCCACGGTGCGCAGGGTGCGCTGCTTGCCGTTCTCCTGAATCTTGACGGGAGCAGGAAGCGGGGTCTTATCGTCTACATAGAGCGTGATGAGCACATAGTCGTTATTGATGAGGTCGCTCACCTTGGAGTCGGTCCATACGGCCAGCTCCATCTTGCGGCAATTGACGCAGCCATAGCCCGTAAAGTCCAGCATGACCGGCTTGCCTTGCTGACGGGCATACTCCATGCCGAGGTCGTAGTCGGTGAACTGGGCATGCACCTCGTTGGTGTAGAGGTTGAAGTCTTGCGTCTTCAACGGCGGGGCAAAGGCACTGACCGCCTTCAGGGGAGCTCCCCACAGGCCGGGCACCATGTAGACAGCAAAGGCCAGCGAAGCCAGCGCCAGGAAGAAACGGGGCACACTGACCTTGGTGTTGTCATCGTCGTGCAGGAACTTGATTTTGCCCAGCAGGTAGAAGCCCAGCAAGGCGAACAGCACTATCCAGATGGCCAAGAAGGTCTCGCGGTCGAGCAATCCCCAGCCGTAAGCCAGGTCGGCTACGGAGAAGAACTTGAAGGCGAAGGCCAGCTCGAGGAAGCCCAAGGTGACCTTGATGACATTCATCCACCCGCCCGACTTAGGCATGGACTTCAGCCACGAGGGGAACAGTGCGAAGAGGGTGAAAGGCAGCGCCAAGGCGATGGCAAAGCCCAGCATGCCAAGGGTGGGCGCCAGGATGCTGCCCGTGGTAGACACCTCCACCAGCAGGAATCCGATGATGGGACCCGTGCACGAGAAGGACACCAGCGACAAGGTGAACGCCATGAGGAAGATGCTCAGCAATCCGCTGGTAGCCTCGGCCTTGCTGTCCACGGCATTGCTCCAGCTGGAGGGCAGGGTAATCTCGAACGCGCCGAAGAACGAGGCGGCAAAGACTACCAGCATCAGGAAGAAGAGCAAGTTGAACACGGCGTTGGTGGACAACGCATTCAAGGCATTGGCACCCCATATTGCCGTGATAATCAATCCCAGTGCCACGTAAATGACCACGATGGAGGCACCATAGAGGTAGGCATCGCGGATGCCTTTCTTCTTGTTATCTTTGTTGCGCTTCAGGAAGAAGCTTACCGTCATCGGTATGATGGGCCACACGCAGGGAGTGAACAAAGCCACCAGTCCGCCCACGAAGCCCATGCCGAAGATGTAGAGCCATGACATGTCGGCCTGCGACACGGTCTCGCCCAAGGCCTGCAGCTCCGTGATGACCGGCTTCCAGTAATCTACTTTATCAGTTACCTGAATGGCGGTCTCCGCATCGGCACTGCCAATGGTGTTTTCCTCCTCAATACTTTGTGAGGCACTTGTCAATGCATTGGCCTCGCCTTGTCCAGACATTCCCGCAGCCTTTCCGGCAAAAGAAAACTCCACCTGGGTGGGAGGCAGACAGTTTTCGTCATTACAAGCGCCATACTCCAGGTAGCCTTCCACCCGGTAATTGCCGCCCGTCAGCTTCAGCGTCTGCACGAATTGGGCGGTATGCTCGAAATAACGCACCTGCATCTCGAACAACTTGTCGAACGAGCTGACCTCCTTGCCCACAGGCTTGAGGGTGCCCACCGTCTCGGCACCCTCCAGCTTGTCCGTATTGAACGTAGCCGATATGGGGCCTCCGTCGCCCAAGTCGGTAGAGTACACATGCCACCCGGGGTCGATGGTTCCTGTAAATACGATTTCCACTTCATTGTCCGTCAGTTGCTTCCACTCGGTCTTGAACTTCACGGGGTCTTGTATCTGTGCCTGCACTGCCAGCGCCACCAGCAGCATCAGGATAGAAGAGATAGTTTTTCTCACGTCGGTTTATTTAAAGTTAGTAATCAATCATATTTAGTTTAATACTATACAGCGCGCACGTTCAATTTTTCATCCGCAGATGAAAAATCAAAACACATTTTGTACAGTTATTTAGAAATTGGCGTTTTACGCTTCATAGTCTACACAAGCGCGGCTCTCCTTTACGTCGGCAAGGAGTTTGCCTGCCGCCACGTGGTCGGGATGTTGGGCATAGGCCTTCACGTCGTCCAGCGTGTCGAACTCGCTGTACAAGGCGATGTGCCATTGCTCGCCGGGATTGATGTTCAGCCCCACTTCTATCTTCCGGATGAAGGGAATCGTGGCGGGCAACGCCTCAATGGCCTGCTTGAAGCTTTGCATGGCGGCCAGCTTATCGGCCGCAGGCGCTTCGTCTTTCAATTTGAACATTACGATGTGCTTTACCATAACTGATAACTATAATAAGCTAATTTGAAATTCGGATGCAAAAATATATGTTTTGCTTATAATAGAAAAACTATGAAGATACTATTCCCTTTTTATCCAATTCTCAAGCTTCAAATCTGTAATACGCTGAAAATGCTTGATATTGTCTGTGACTAATAAGTAATTAATCATATTTAGTTTACATTATACAATGGGAATTTATGTGGGTATCTGTCATCCTGAGCGGAGCCCATAGGGCGTAGTCGAAGGATCTCACGTTTACAGTGCCGTATTATATGTGAGATCCTTCGACTTCACTACGTTCCGCTCAGGATGACAGATACCACTCGCTTCAATAAATTGTCACTTAATTTTGTACACTTATTTATCATCGGCATTCAAAGATAAAACATGACGGGTTACGTTAAACTGACGGGCATTGTGAATGTCAGCCATGATATCCTCGGTAGTTCTTGGATCATCATTCCAAGCGCCACATATACTTTCAATGAATTCATCATAACTCTGCATATGCGAAGTTGCCCTCATGAATTATTCCTCCTGCAATATTTTTCTTTGCAAAGTTAAAAAGAAACAAGGAAGTGGCAAACTTTTCATTTTCAAATCTGCCCACTTCCTACAGAAAGTTGAAGAATCATGCCAACAGTGAGGGAAAAATTGATTAACTTTGCGAAAATATCGTCAAATATAAACCCGGAAAACCGTATGTTAATCATAGGCATCGCAGGCGGCACAGGTTCTGGAAAAACCACCGTCGTACGTAAAATAATAGAAAGCATCCCCGCAGGCGAGGTAGTGCTGCTACCGCAAGATTCTTACTACAAAGACAGCAGCCACGTGCCTGCCGAACAAAGGCAAAGCATCAACTTCGACCATCCCGATGCTTTCGACTGGGAACTGCTATCGAGCCACATCGCCTTGCTGCGCCAAGGGAAAAGCATTGAACAGCCCGTCTACGAGTACATCACCTCTACCCGCCAAAAGGAAACCATACACATAGAGCCGCGCAAAGTGGTCATCATTGAAGGCATACTGGCCTTGTACGACAAGAAGCTGCGCGACATGATGGACCTGAAAATCTTTGTGGATGCCGACCCCGACGACCGGCTTATCCGCGTCATACAGCGCGACATCATAGAGCGCGGACGCACCACGCAAGCGGTAATGGAGCGCTACGTGCGTGTGCTAAAACCCATGCACCAACAGTTCATAGAGCCCTGCAAGCGCTATGCCGACCTCATCGTGCCCGAAGGGGGCAGTAACCAGATTGCCATAGACATACTCACCATGTACATTAAGAAGCACCTGAAATGAAACAGGGCAAGGCCATACCCGTCTTACTCCTGCTGGCAATACTTGCAGGTTGCCTGGCGTGGGGATGCAAGAACAGGCACAAGCCTGCGCAACCCCTACCCGCCGCCCACGACCTACAGCAGATAAAAGACAGTGGCGAGCTGGTGGCGCTGACCCTCTACAGCTCGACCACCTACTTCAACTACCGGGGGCAAGAGATGGGGTTCCAATACGAACTGAGCCAACAATTTGCCCAAAGCCTGGGCGTGACGCTCACTGTCAAGGTGGCACGAAGCGTGGAGGAGCTTATCCGGCAACTCCAGGCCGGCGAAGGCGACCTCATAGCCTACAACCTGCCCATCACCAAGGAGCACAAAGACAGCCTGCTGTATTGCGGCAACGAAGCCATCACCCACCAGGTGCTTGTGCAGCGCAGCAACGGGAGGGCCAAGCCGCTGAAGGACGTGACCGAACTGATAGGCAAAGAGGTGTACGTAAAGCCGGGCAAGTATTACGAAAGGCTGGTAAACCTCGACCAAGAGCTGGGCGGCGGCATCAACATCCACAGAGTGGACAATGACAGCATCAGCCTGGAAGACCTCATTGCCGATGTGGCGAAAGGAGACATAGCCTACACGGTGGCCGACAACGACATTGCCCAACTGAACAAGACCTACTACCCCAACCTCAACATCCTCCTGCCCGTCAGCTTTGACCAACGGGCTTCGTGGGCGGTAAGGACAGACTGTCCGCAACTGGCCAAGGCCATCGACCAATGGGCTACCCAAAACAGCACCTCGCCCGCCTATACTGCCAGCATGAAGCGCTACTTTGAGATTAGCAAGTCCATACCCCACTCCCCCATCCTCTCCCTGCGCGAAGGCAAAATATCGCATTACGACGACCTGTTTAAAAAGTATGCCGGACAAATAGAATGGGACTGGCGGCTGCTGGCCTCGCTGGCCTACACCGAATCGAATTTCGACACCACCGCCGTGTCGTGGGCAGGCGCCGAAGGACTGATGCAACTGATGCCACGCACCGCGCGCGCCATGGGAGTGCCGGAAGGCATGGAGCAAAACCCTGAAGAAAGCATCAAGGCCGCCGTGAAATACCTGGGACTTACCGCCCGCAGTTTCAACAACATTCCCCAAGAAGAACGCATCAACTTCACCCTGGCCTCCTACAATTCGGGCATAGGGCATGTGCTCGATGCCATGGCCTTGGCCGAGAAATATGGCAGCAACAAATACGTGTGGCGCGACAATGTGGAAAAATATATCCTGCTGAAAAGCAACGAGGAGTACTTCACCGACCCCGTCTGCAAGCACGGCTACTTCCGTGGCCGGGAAACTTACAATTTTGTGCGCGAAATCATGGCACGCTATGAGCAGTATAAGAAGAAGATACCGGAATAAATGTAGTAGATAGTAGCCAGTAGATAGTAGTTGGTAGGAAATCAACTTGATTGCATCGACCAATCAAGCCAATTACGGGCTGTAATCAAGTTGATTATGACACTAATCTTATAAGATAGTTTAGGCGCGGATTACGCGGATTTCACGGATATATTATTTGTAAGACCATTGCTATTCATCATTTTATGATAAAACTTAATCCGTGAAATCCGTGTAATCCGCGCCTAAAAATATACGAGGATACGCCATCAGAACAGCTTGAGCCGGTGCGCGCGGGCTTCGTCCAACGAGACTGTAGCCGTGCGTTTACCGCTATTCTCTGCACGGAGGCGGGCATACGTTTCATCCAGCTCCTGCTTGAACTTGGCTTTGGCGGCCGGATTCATCAGCCGGGAGGCGGCCAATACATTCTGCGACGCATCTTTCAAGTGAACCACGGGGGCATGGTAGGCGGGGGCTATCTTCAAGGCGGTATGCAGTGCAGAAGTCGTGGCGCCACCTATCAGCAAGGGGATGTCGAGCCCGGCTTTCTCCAGTTCGGCAGCCACATGCACCATTTCGTCCAGCGAGGGGGTAATCAGTCCGCTCAGCCCTATCATGTCCACCTGCTCCTCGCGGGCACGCTGCACAATGGCCTCGGCCGGCACCATCACGCCCAGGTCAATTATCTCATAGCCGTTGCAGGCCATAACCACGGCCACGATGTTCTTGCCAATGTCGTGCACATCGCCCTTCACTGTGGCCAGCAGCACCTTGCCGACCGCCTCGGCCTTTCCCTGCTTTTCTGCCTCGATGGAAGGCTGCAAGATGGCTACCGCCTTCTTCATGGTGCGGGCTGCCTTCACCACCTGCGGAAGGAACATCTTCCCGGCGCCAAACAGTTCGCCAATGTAGTTCATGCCCGCCATCAAGGGGCCTTCTATCACATCCACTGCACGGGGATAGGCTTGCAGGGCTTCTGCCAAGTCGCTCTCCAGATAGTCGCCGATGCCCTTCACCAAGGCATGCTTCAAGCGCTCGTCCAGTGGGGCATTGCGCCACGACTGCTGTGCCGTGGCCGTTGCCTGTTTTTCAGTCTGCCCGGCTTCCTCGGCCTTCAGCTGCCCGGCCTTTTCCACCAGGCGCTCGGCAGCACCGGGACAGCGGTTCAGCACCACATCCTCCAAGCACTGCAGCACATCGGCCGGAATATCGGTGTACAATACGGACGAGACCGGATTGACAATGCCCATGTCCATACCCGCCCGGATGGCGTGATACAGAAAGACGGCATGCATGGCCTCGCGGATATAGTTGTTGCCCCTGAAGGAGAAAGACAGATTGCTGATGCCCCCGCTGACATGGGCGCCCGGAAGGTTACGACGAATCCACTGCGTGGCCCGGATGAAGTCGACAGCATAGTTGTCGTGCTCCTCCATGCCGGTGGCAATGGCCAGCACATTGGGGTCGAAAATGATGTCTTGCGGGGCAAAACCTGCCTGCTCCACCAGCAAGCGGTAAGCCCGGCTGCACACGGCTATCTTGCGTTCGTAAGTGTCGGCCTGCCCCTGCTCGTCGAAAGCCATGACCACCACGGCGGCGCCATAGCGGCGAATAGTCTTCGCATGCTCCAGGAACACGTCCTCGCCCTCCTTCAGCGAAATAGAGTTAACGATACCCTTCCCCTGCAAGCACTTCAAGGCCGCCACAATAACGTCCCACTTGGAAGAGTCCACCATGATGGGCACACGGGCTATCTCGGGCTCGGAGGCAATGAGGTTGAGGAAATTCACCATCTCCGCCCTGGCGTCCAGCAGGCCGTCGTCCATGTTGACATCTATCACTTGCGCGCCGTCTTCCACCTGCTTGCGGGCTATGGAGAGGGCTTCATCGTATTTCTTCTCGTTAATCAGCCGCAGGAACTTGCGCGAACCGGCCACGTTGCAACGCTCGCCCACGTTGACAAAGTTGTTTTCGGGCTTCACCTCCAGCAACTCCAGACCGGAGAGCCACAGGTTGCAGGGCTTCGGCACAGGCACATGAGGCTTGGCACCTTCGGCCAACCGGGCAAAGGCAGCAATATACTCGTCGGTGGTGCCGCAGCATCCGCCCACAATGTTCACCAGCCCTTCATCGATGTATTCTTTGATTTCCTTCGCCATGTCCGCAGCCGTCTGGCTGTACCTGCCCAGGCTATCGGGCAACCCGGCGTTGGGGTGCGCGCTGATGTAGTAAGGCGCGCGGGCGGCCAGCTGCTCCAAGAAAGGCTTGAGCTGGCGTGCGCCAAACGAGCAGTTCAGCCCCACAGAGAAAATCTCCGCATGCTGCACCGAGGCCAGGAAGGCGTCCAGCGTCTGCCCCGACAAGGTGCGGCCGCCCACGTCGGACACGGTGACGGACAGCATCAGCGGCACGCGGATGCCCGTCTTGCGCATGGCCTCCTCCGCCGCAAACAGCGCTGCCTTGGCATTGAGCGTGTCGAAGATGGTCTCCATAAGTAGCACGTCCACCCCGCCCTGCAGCAAGGCCTCCATCTGCTCGCGGTAGGCCTCGGCCAGCTCGTCGAACGTAAGGGCTCGGAAAGCCGGATTGTTGACATCGGGACTCAACGAGCAAGTCTTGTTGGTAGGTCCCACGGAGCCGGCCACAAAGCGCGGCTTCTGCGGATTGAGCGCCGTGTAGCGGTCGGCCAGTTCCCTGGCCAGGCGGGCAGCCTTGAGGTTAATCTCCTGCACAAAGGCCTCCGTGTGGTAATCGCTCTGGCTGACGCGCGTGGCGTTGAACGTGTTGGTGGTGATGATGTCTGCCCCGGCCTCCAGGTAGCGGCGATGGATGTCGGCTATCACATCGGGGCGCGTCAGGCAAAGCATGTCGTTGTTGCCCTTCAGCAGCCCGGGCACAGCCGCCAGGCGTTCGTTTCTGAAGTCCTCTTCCGCCAGGCCATACTGCTGAATCAAGGTGCCCATGGCGCCGTCCAGGATAAGGATGCGCTCTTGTACTATTTGCTTCAATCGTTCCGTCATATCTTGAACATCCGTGCCATGTCGCGCTTATCTTCTTTTTCCTTCAACGACTCGCGCTTGTCATATTGCTTCTTACCCTTGGCCAAGGCGATGACCAGCTTGGCCAGCCCCTTCTCGTTGATGAACAGGCGGACGGGCACAATGGTGAAGCCGGGGTCTTTGGTGCCGCGCGCCAGCTTCTCCAGCTCCTTCTTGTTGAGCAGCAGCTTGCGGTCGCGCCGTGCCGAGTGGTTATTGTACGAGCCGTAGAAGTACTCGGCCACATGCATGTTCTTCACCCACAATTCGCCATTCGAGAAGTAGCAGAAGGTATCCACCAGGCTGGCCTTGCCCATGCGGATGGACTTTATCTCCGTCCCCGTCAGCACAATGCCGGCCGTGTAGGTGTCAATCAGTTCGTAGTCGAACGTGGCACGCTTGTTCTTTATGTTTACAGGAGCCTGTTTCATACATCCTATATTCAATCTTGTTTACGATGTCCAATCAATCAACTCAATACCACCGTCAGCCGGGTAAACGCCCAATCGATGACCCACGGGCACAGTATGAGCACCAGCGAGGCCATCACGGTGAAGCGCAACCGGTAGCGCTCCCTCACCTGCATCACCGGCATGCAGCCCTCCCACACCACGTAGAGGGTGTAGAGTTGCAAGGGCAGGGCGATAATCCAGAAGTCGGGCAAGATGCCCAAAATGATTTTCAGCAACAGCACCACCACCAACGCGTAGCCTGCAAACTGCTGCGCCCGGTAGATGTCGTCCTGCAGGTTGCAGAAGCGCACACCCAACTTGTTGATGAGGTAGGCCGAGAGGAAGCATCCGCCAAACAAAGACACCGCCACCGCGCAACATTGCGTCATGGCATAGCGGAAACTCTCCGGGCCGCCCCACCCCATTGTCCACAACGAGCCGATGAACACCGACACACCGCACAGCCCTATCATGGGATAGACAAAGTCCATCAGCACCTTGCGCTTATCCTCTACAACGCGAATTTCCTCCCAGGCACGCGCCGGGGAGGAAATCAACAAAAAGGCTATATGAAATAAATCTTTGTAGTTCAAGGCTTATTCATTAGAAAGAGAAAGGAAGCGTCACGTTGGGATACGCTGCCTGAAGTTGCTTGTACATGTCAGTATTGGAATACATTTCCTCAAACGTCTGGAAATCGATATCGTATTCGCTATAATCAGAGGGAAGAGTGGTTGTAGCAGAATTACTAGTCTTGGCTTTCAAGATAATCTTTTCAGGATCATTACCTGTGATATCCCTAAATTCCTCAAGAGCTCTTTGCATATCGAAACCACAAGTAGTAGCCCAATAAGCATCCGTCTTATCGTCATCACCTCTATTGTGGCACACATACAAAGTCAAGTCTTTGCTCTCTGCCGTAATCTCGTCCTTGACATATACCATTCTGAACTTATGGCTATTCAGCTTATCGGCATCATTTGCCAAGTAGAAACCTGTATATGCCAGCACTGTCTTTTCGTCAAGTTGTTGCGGAGCATTGAAACCATACCCCGTATTCTGCTCCAAAGGTATAACAGGAGCCGTCTCATGATTCGCTAAATCTGCTGTCGACTGAACAGAAAGAACCTCCGGCATTTCAATAACCATATAGGCTACCAAATCTATGTCATTGCTTGGAGGAGTTACGTAAGACCCTGCCTGCTTGGTCGTAGCAACGTCTTCCTCTACATGATAATTGAAATAGATGTTCATCATCTTATAATCATTCAAATCAAAATCTGAATTATTTTGCCTAAATGCGTTTAGAGATTCTGTACTGGGATAATAGCGAACTCCATAAGCGTCAACAAAAAAGGCTTGGCCTAAATAACTTCGTACATATACCGTGCGGGCATCCTCCCATGATGTACCGGAATCACCTGAATCAAGGCACGAAGTCAATGATAAGCCCATCACCAGGGCACAAATAAGCGTCAGTAAATTTAGTTTCTTCATTTCTTTTTAAATATTAGGGGTTGCAAATATAGGCAAAATCTCAAAAGCATTAGTAAATAAAGCACATGCCTATACACTGCAACCGCTAACATTATTTAACATCAACCTTGTACTGTGATTGACTTTATTCCCTCAGGTATCACACTGGTCTCTATGAGGTTATTGCTCATATAATAATTACAACTTTGAACATGCAACTTCCCGCTACCACAAAGACGCCCTTTTCATGCCGGAAGCGCGTGCAAGTCACCATACAAAAAGCAAATAGAAGCCATATCGGGATATAACTTCTACTCACAACACTATGCGTTCCATGAAAAAAGAACCCCACAAGCCAAGATTAGGCTGATTTCTTTTTCTTGAAATACACATCGGGATATTTGACAAGGAAATAAACCCCGACTGAAATAGCACATACCGCCGTGGCGGCAAACAAATAAACAAGTCCCATACGCGTTAGTCCTTTTTCCTTTTACTAACTTATATCACTTCTCACACCACCTCGGCAAACAGCTCCAGATGCTCGTCCACATACTCGGCAACGCGGGCGGTAAACTCTTCTTCGTGCTCCAGGAATTCGTCTTCCCTTCCAGGTCATCGAAGTCCTCATACTGCTCGTACATGGCCATGAACTCGTCGTCGGTGCGCTCGCGCTCAAGGTCTTCGCGGTGGGCATCGTAGATTTTGCGGGCGGCATACACCAGTTTACTTAGCTCGCCCACGCCCCACAGGCGCATGGCCTTGGCAAAGGGGTTGTGGAAGATGTAGGCGCCATAGCCGTTCTGTATCAGCTGGCAGAAGCCGCCCTCCATCACCTCGTCGCGGAAGATGCGGTAGGCCAGCAGCGAGTGCTGCTCGCCCGTGAGCAGCGGCATGGTCTCCGCCGTCAGTTCGCCCCCCGTCTCTTTCAGGTAGGCATCGGTAAACACTTGGATGAAAGCATCCATCCCCTCGCCTGCGGCTTGGCGCAGGGCATTGTCTGAAATTTGAATCATAAATAAGTAAACTGTACAAAATTAAAAAATAATTTAGCTATATCGGACTACGCTATATATTTGTTCCATTTTTCACCCGCGGATGAAAAATTAGGGCATGCAAAAAATGTCCGTCTTTTTCCGCACGGGAATGAACAAAAACGCCTACCTACCACAGTCGTACCCTATTCGTACCAAAGTCGTACCATGTTCGTTCATCGCCCGTCCGCTTAAGAGCGAACATGGTACGAACTTGAAGTAAGTATTTATTCCTCCAACCGGTAGCTGACGAAGGCGAAGCGGCGGCTGTCCGGTGCCCAAGAGTTGACGTTGATGGTGCCTTGCCCGCCGAAGAGCTTGAGCAACGTCTTAGGCGTGCCGCCGGAAGCCGGCATCAGGCGCAGCTCCACGTGCTTGTTGGCCAGGTGCTCGTTGGGTTTCAGGTCACCCTTGCGGTAGGCTATGTAGACTACCCACTGGCCGTCGGGCGAAACGTGGGGAAACCACGCGTTGCGGTCTTCATCGAAAGTCATCTGCGTCTGCTCCGTGCCGTCGGCCTTCATGCGCCACACCTGCATCAGCCCCGTGCGCACGGAGTTGAACCAGATGTACCGGCCGCAAGGCGAGTATTCGGGACCATCGTCGAGGTCGTCGGTAGTGGTGAGGCGCTTCTCCACGCCGCCACCCACGGGGATGGTGTAGATGTCGAAGTTGCCGCCCCGGTCGGCACAGTAGGCCAGGGTCTTACCGTCGGGGCTCCAGCCATGCAGGTAGCTGGGACCAAGGGGAGTGACCAGGCGGGGACTGTCGGTGCCCTCGAGCGGCAGGGTGTAGATGCGCGACTTCCAGTCTTCACGCGTGGCGTGGCTCACGGCCACTTGCTTGCCGTCGGGCGAGAGTACGTGGTCGTTGTTGCAACGGTCGGCATAGCCGGTGTTTATCAGCTGGGGCTCGCCGGGCTGGTCGGGCGACAGCTTATACAGCTTGCCGCCGCTGTTGTACACCAGCCACCGGCCATCGTGCGTCCAGTTGGGCGCCTCGATAAGGTAGGGGAACTCGGCCACTACTGTGGCCTGCCCCGTTGTGCGGTCCATCACTTGCAGAATGCTTGTCACCTTGGCCTGCGTTTGGGCTTGGGCCACACCTCCTGCCACTGCCAGCAGGATAAGAGAAGAATACAGAATGTTTTTCATTGTTATGGAGTTTAAATGATAAGTTATCGGGGCGGCACACAGATGACACAGACGGGCGCAGATTTACGCAGATTTATTTCTTTTCGTCATGCTGAACGTAAGTGAAGCATCTCTCACATAATAGGAGATTCTTCACACCCCCTCTTG
>CASELH010000077.1 GCA_949288715.1 uncultured Bacteroides sp.
GCCTTTCGGGCGGTCGGGCATCATGCCGCCGTCATACCAGTGCACTTCTACTTCGGGCATGGCCACCTTGGGCATGTTGTCGCGTGCGGGGAATGTCAGCTTGACGTGCTGTGCCTGCGGCGCGCAAGCATTGAGCAGCAGCGTGGACGAGCCTTCCACCTTGGTGGGGTACTTCAGCTTCAGCGCCCGGAAGGGTTGGTGCAGAATGTGGCAGGCCATGTCGCCCAGGGCGCCCGTGCCATAATCCCACCATCCGCGCCAGTTCCACGGGTGATACACTTCATTGTAAGGGTTCAGCTTGGCGGGGCCGGTAAACAAGTCCCAGTCCAAGGTCTTAGGGATGCGGTCGGCCTTTTCGGGGGCATTCAAGCCTTGCGGCCAGATGGGGCGGTCGGTGGCACACTCCACTTTGTATACGTCGCCTATCTCGCCGTTCCATATCCACTCGCACACCAAGTCGGTGCCTTCGGCCGACGAGCCTTGATTACCCATCTGCGTGACAACCCCGGTGGAGGCAGCCAGCTTGGTGAGCAGGCGCGACTCGTAGACAGAGTGCGTCAGCGGTTTTTGCACATACACGTGCTTGCCCATGGTCATGGCGTCGGCCGTGATGATGGCGTGCGTATGGTCGGCCGTGGCCACGATGACGCCGTCGATGGACTTGCCCATTTCGTCGTACATCTTGCGGTAGTCCCAATACTTCTTTGCCTTGGGGAATTCGTCGAACACGCCTTTGGCATACTTCCAGTCCACATCGCACAGGGCCACGATGTTCTCCGTGTTCTTTACATTATTGATGTTGGTGTGTCCCATGCCGCCGATGCCTATGGCGGCGATGTTCAGCTTGTCCGTCGGGGGGATGTGCCCGTGGCTTCTTCCTAAGATGGAACTCGGGGCAATGGTCAGTCCGGCCAAAGCCATTCCGCTTGTCTTGAGAAATTCTCTCCGTGTGAATTTAGACATGATTGTTAGGTGTTAGAATAATTGTTATTAATAATAGGTATAAGAGTGTAGCAAATATAGCCCATCGGCAGCTAATAATGGCCATGTACAATGCTAAAAAAAGCGAAAAACAGACACTTTTACCCGTTTCACCACAATGCAATGACAAATTGCCAGATGAAGTAGCCGCAAAGGATACACTTGACCACGGTGCCAAACAGAAAGCCAAGCAGCGAGCCCAGCCCCGACTTGAGCGCCTGCACCGTCTCCCTGCCGCCCATCAGCTCGCCGATGAAGGCGCCGGCAAACGGTCCCACTATCAGCCCCCAGGGCATGAAGAACAGCCCGATGACGGTGCCCACCAGGCAGCCGCGCGTGCCCCACTTGCTTCCGCCGCTATACTTGGTGCCCAGCAGCGGCACGAAGTAGTCCAGCGCCTGCACCACGCCCACCAGCACGAGCCACACCAGCAGCTGGGTGGGGGTGAACTGCACGCGGTCGGTGAAGTGCAGCAGCAACATGCCCGCATAGGCCAGCGGAGGCCCCGGAAGCATAGGCAAAACGCATCCTGCCAGGCCGCCGACTAGGCAAAGGATGCCTAAAACAATAAGTAAGATATCCATACGTCTTTTCTCCCTTTCTTGAAACGCCGTAAAGATAGGCAATAAAAAAGGAAAAGTACTGCCTTGGCAAGGGAAAAGTTTGGCAAAGGCATCCTCTTTGCAATACTTTAATAGCCTGTTTAAATTTTGCTCAGCCTCATTTTGAGGGCTGTTTTCGAGGATATTTTTCTGTTGTCATGAGGAGCGTAGCGGGCTACGTGACGAATAACAAAAGGGGCTGATAAAAACTTAAAAGAGGAAAATTTAAACAGGCTCTAATAGCCATTTATCAGTCAAGGAGTTCCTCAATCCGATAGAAAACCGTACTTTTGCAACGTTTACAAACATAAAAAAGAAAGATATGGAAAATCAAAGACCTTTGATACTCGTTTCCAACGACGACGGCATTATGTCGAAAGGCATCAGCGAACTGCTCAGATTCATCCGCCCCATGGGCGAAATCGTGGTAATGGCGCCCGACACGCCGCGTTCGGGCACCTCCAGCTCGCTCACTACCAACGAACCCATACACTACACCCTGGTGCGCAAAGACGTGGGGCTTACCGTCTACAAGTGCTCGGGCACGCCCGCCGATTGTGTGAAGCTGGCCTTCCACACGGTGCTTGAACGCACGCCCGACCTGGTAATAGGCGGCATCAACCACGGCGACAACTCGTCGGTCAACGTGCATTACTCCGGCACGATGGGCGTGGTGATGGAAGGTTGCCTGAAGGGCGTGCCCTCCATTGCCTTCTCGCTGTGCAGCCACGAGCCGAATGCCGACTTTGAGCCGGCGGGCGCCTTCGTGCGCGACATTGTGAGCCGCGTGCTCGAAAAAGGTCTTCCGCCGCTGACGTGCCTCAACGTCAACATCCCCGCCGTAAAGGAACTGCAAGGCGTCAGAATCTGCCGCCAGACCAACGCCCGCTGGGAGAATGAGTGGGAAAACTTTGCCCATCGCAACGACACCCATTACTACTGGCTGACGGGCGAGTACAAGAATCTGGAGCCCGATGACGAGCAGACCGACCACTGGGCGCTGGACAACGGCTACGTGGCCATCACCCCCACCACGGTCGACCTTACTGCTTACGCCCTGATGGACGAGCTAAAGACCTGGTTTTAAGACTTGAATAACCCGCTTGGTAGCGTTCCAACGCTACCGGGCGGGCGTAGTATCGCTACCGCGCTGGCGTAGTATCGCCACCGCGGCAGTGTTGTATAACACCCGCAACACCCTTACTGAAGCATGAAATATTATCTGATAGTCGGCGAAGCTTCGGGTGACCTCCACGCCTCCCACCTGATGGCGGCCCTGAAGCAGGAAGACCCCCGGGCCGAGTTTCGCTTTTTTGGTGGAGACCTGATGGCGGCCGTGGGCGGCAAGCCGGTGAAGCACTACCGCGAGCTGGCCTACATGGGCTTCATACCCGTGCTGTTGCACCTGCGCACCATCTTTGCCAACATGCGGCTTTGCAAGGAAGACATCGTGGCATGGCAGCCCCACGTGGTGATTCTGGTGGATTACCCCGGCTTCAACCTCAACATTGCCCGCTTCCTGCGCCGGCACACGCACATCCCCGTGTACTACTACATCTCCCCCAAGATATGGGCTTGGAAGGAATACCGCATCAAGAACATCAAGCGCGATGTAGACGAGCTGTTCTCCATACTGCCCTTCGAGGTGGAGTTTTTCGAGGGAAAGCATCGCTATCCCATCCACTATGTGGGCAACCCCACTGTGGACGAAGTGTCGGCCTTCCGCGCCTCTTATCACGAGACGCGCGACGCCTTTGCCCGTGCCCACGGACTGGGCGGACAAGACATCATAGCCCTGCTTCCCGGCAGCCGGAGGCAGGAAATCAAGGACAACCTGCCCCGCATGATTCGGGCAGCGTCTTCGTTCAAGGAATATCAGCTGGTAGTGGCCGGCGCGCCGGGCATCGAGCCCGAATATTACAGCCAATACACCGGAGGCGCCAACGTCAGGCTGTTGTTCGGGTGCACCTACCCCTTGCTGTCGCATGCCGGTGCGGCGCTGGTCACCTCGGGCACAGCCACGCTGGAGGCCGCTTTGTTCCGCGTGCCGCAGGCCGTGTGCTACTACATGGTCATGGGCAAGGTGGTGAGTTTGTTGAAACGTTGCGTGCTGAAGGTGCGCTATATATCCCTGGTCAACCTGATAGCTGGCCGGGAAGTGGTGCGCGAGTTGGTAGCCGACCAGATGACGGTCCGCCAAGTGTCCGACGAGCTGAGAAGCCTGCTTTACGATTCCGCCCGCAGGCGCGAGATGCAGGCCGGATACGATGAAGTCATCCGCCGTTTGGGCGAGCCGGGGGCACCGGCCCGTGCGGCCCGTATCATGGTTCCTTTGTTGAATAAGGGATTAAAATAGCGTCAGCACGTAGAGGTAGACTACGGCTGCAGGCACTGCCATGAGGGTGCTGTCGAAGCGGTCGAGCATGCCTCCGTGTCCGGGCAGAATGTTGCCCGAGTCTTTGATGCCCAGCTGGCGCTTCATCAGCGATTCCGTCAAGTCTCCCCACGTGCCGAATACAATGACGGTCAGTGCCAGCCCTACCCATTGCGCCATGCTCATGAAGGGGAAGAAACAGCCAAAAGCAAAAGACGCGGCGATGGCAAACACGGCTCCCCCGGCACTCCCCTCCCACGACTTCTTGGGCGAGATGCGTTCAAAAAGGCGGTGCTTGCCCAGCAGGGAGCCTATGCAGTAGGCCCCGGTGTCGTTCAGCCACAGGAATACGAAGATGGACAGCGGCAGGATGGGGTTGTAGCTCACGCTGCTTTCCGCAGGGTTGTTATGGTAGGCCAGAATGTTCAGCAGCGCGAACGGCAGGGCAATGTACAACTGGCTGAGCATGGTGAAGGCCCAGTTGCCCAGCGGGTTGCTTTTCTTCAGATACAGTTCGGCTATCATCAGGTAGAGAAGCAACAGCAGGTAGGGCAGGAAGACGCGTGCGTCGGACAGCGATGTGCAATACCCCATCATGGCAAGGAAGAGGTAAGCACCGCCCAGCGCCGTGATGGTAGGGTTGATGCTTGCCGTCCCGCTCCGGTTGATGAGGTGGGCAAACTCGTGCACGCACAGTGCGGCAATCAAAGTGAACAATACTCCAAACGTTAGGGGGCTGAACAGAATGCCCCCTACCAGTATGAGGACAAAAAGCACACCTGTGATGGCGCGTTGGATAAAGTTATTCTTCACGGCTGTTCCTTCTCTTATTGAGGTTATTTTGATTCTTGTTCTCCGGCATCGGCGGCTTTGGCCTCGAGCTGCTTGTCGGGGGCAGGCTGGTCCGCATGGGCCTTTTGCTCCTTTTCCTTTATTTCTTGCTCAGACTGCTGTGCGGCTTTTGCTTCTTCGGCTTCAGCCTTTTTCAGCTCCTGCGAGATTTTGTTGGCGCTGATTATTTCTTCCGAGCGCGATGCCCATGGGCGCTTTCCGAAGATGTGTTCCACGTCTTCGGCAAAAATCACCTCTTTGTCGATAAGCAGCTGGGCCAGCTTGTTGTGGTTTTCCTTGTTCTCAAACAGAATCCGTTTGGCCCGGTCGTATTGCTCATTGACCATCTTTTTGACTTCCTGGTCAATCAGTTCGGCTGTCTTTTCGCTGTACGGGCGGTTGAAGGAGTATTCCTCGTTGGTGTAGTAGCACAAGTTGGGCAACTTGTCGCTCATTCCCATGTAGGCTATCATGGCATAAGCCTGCTTGGTGACACGCTCCAAGTCGTTCATGGCACCTGTGGAAATGCGCCCTAAGAACAGGTCTTCGGCAGCCCGTCCGCCCAGGGTGGCACACATCTCGTCGAGCATTTGCTCTTTGGTGGTGATCTGCCGTTCTTCCGGCAGGTACCATGCTGCACCTAAGGCCCGTCCGCGCGGGACGATGGTCACCTTGATGAGCGGGTTGGCATATTCCAACAGCCACGAGATGCTGGCATGCCCGGCTTCGTGGATGGCTATTGAGCGCCGTTCTTCTTCGGTCGTTATCTTGTTTTTCTTTTCCAGTCCTCCCACAATGCGGTCTACGGCATCCAGAAAGTCTTGCTTGCCCACCGCTTTCTTGCCATGGCGTGCGGCTATCAGGGCAGCTTCGTTGCACACGTTGGCGATGTCGGCACCCGAGAAGCCCGGCGTTTGGCGCGCCAGCAGGTCTACGTCTACGGTGTCGTCCATTTTGATGGGGCGCAGATGTACGCCGAATATTTCCTTCCGTTCGTTCAGGTCGGGCAGGTCTACATGTATCTGCCGGTCAAAACGGCCGGCGCGCAGCAAGGCTTTGTCCAATACATCTACGCGGTTGGTGGCGGCAAGGATAATGATACCGCTGTTCGAGCCGAAGCCGTCCATTTCGGTGAGCAGCTGGTTCAGCGTGTTCTCGCGCTCGTCGTTGCCTCCCATGGCTGCTGCCTTTACGCGGGCCCGTCCCACGGCATCTATTTCGTCGATAAATACAATGCAGGGGGCTTTCTCTTTAGCCTGGCGGAAGAGGTCGCGCACGCGGGAGGCGCCCACGCCCACAAACATCTCGACAAAGTCCGAGCCTGCCAGCGAGAAGAAAGGCACATTCGCCTCACCCGCCACGGCTTTGGCCAGCAATGTCTTTCCTGTTCCCGGAGGACCTACCAGCAGGGCTCCTTTAGGGATTTTTCCTCCCAAGTCGGTATATTTCTGGGGCTCTTTCAGGAACTCTACGATTTCTTCTACTTCTTGCTTGGCTTCGGCAAGTCCGGCCACATCCTTGAACGTGACTTTCACGTTGGAACCTTTTTCAAACAGCTGGGCTCTGGATTTTCCTACGCTGAAGATTCCGCCACCCATGCCTCCTCCGCTTCCACCGCTCCAGCGGCGTGACAGGTAAATCCAGAAGCCTATCAGGAAGGCAAAAGGCAGTATTTGCCATAAGATGAGCCCGAAATAGTTGCGCTTCTTCTCATAGCTGATGGAACCGTTGAAGTTGTTTTTGTCTTTTTCTTCCTGAACGAAGTCTCCCAGGCTGGTGCGCGACGGGGCTTCGGTCATGACGTAGGGGCGCTTGCCCACGCGGTTAGAGTCTTGCATGAAGACATCTTTCACGTGCTCCTGCTTGATGTAGGCTTCTACCGAGTTATCGTCATAACCGATAATCCGGCTCACGTAGCCTTTCTGCACGTATTCTTGAAATTCGTCGTAAGGCACTTCCCTCGAAGACGTACCGCCTTCGTTGGAGAACCACAAGACGACAATCATCATCAAGATAACAAGATATACCCATCCCAGGTTGAATTTGGGTATATTTACTCTATTGTTTTTCTGATTGTTTGTATTGTCCATACTGTTCGATTAATCAATGTCGGGTATCCGGGTTAGTTGTGCATCTGCCCACAGGTGTTCCAGATTATAGAAATCGCGCGTTTCCGGCAGAAACACATGTACCAATATATCTGCATAGTCCATAGCCACCCACTCGGCATTGCGTAGGCCGTCTATTGCAAAGGGCTTGACGTTGGAGCCTTTGCGTGCGAAGTCTTTTACGGATTCTACAATGGCGGTAACTTGGCTGGGCGAGTTCCCCTGGCAGATGATGAAGTAGTTGCATATAGTGTCGTCTATTTGGGTAAGATCCGCAATGACGATGTTTTTCCCTTTTTTGTCTTGAATGCCTTCAGTGATTTGTTGAATGAGTTTTTTAGCTTCGTTCATTATACATTATAATATATTAAAACTGTTGACAAAGATACGCCGTTTTCTTATACGATACATGCAAAAGCCCAAAACTCTTTCTTTTTTTGCTTTTTTTTAGGTAAAACGGGCAGAAATTACCTGCGAAAAGCAATTTCTCAAGAAAAAATATGCTTTTTTATTTTGGATTCTCAAAATCTTTGTATCTTTGCACCCGCAAACCAAAAGCAACCACATTGGGCTATGGTGTAATGGTAACACTACAGATTCTGGTCCTGTCATTCCTGGTTCGAGTCCAGGTAGCCCAACAAGAAAATCCCGCTGAATGGCATATCTGTTCAGCGGGATTTTTTTATTTCTTCCTTTGAGTGGAAGGGCATGACATGTAAACATTGGCAGGCGCTGGCTTCACAGTGGTATCTCAGCAGAGATACCTATGAAGCCGGCGCCTGTCCATTAAACGGAGCTCTCTATTTATTCGTTGCCCTTCAGGCTCTCGTCGATGACTTTGATTTTTTGTTTCACCAGTTCGATGTCGCTTTTCAGTTTTTCTACTTTCCTGTTCAGCTCCGTGAGCAGGCTGTTCCCTTTTTTAGAGGAGGTGTTCAGGAAGCCGAGGTTGTTTTCGTAGGTGAGCAGCTCATTCTTCATGTTTTCGGCCACGCGCGCCAGCTTTTCCCGTTCGCGGTAAAGCGATTGCGGGTTGCCGTCCTGAATGGCGCTGATGGACAACTTGAAGCTGCTGAGCTTTTTGTTGGAAGCGCTGATGTTGAAGTGCTCAAACAATTTGTCCACCAACGCCCGGTATTGTTTGTAAATCTTGTCTTTGTCCTTGATGGGCACATAGCCGATGCCGTTCCATTCCTTCATCAGGTCGCGCACCTGCTGCGCGGCTTCTTCTGCATCCGCGTCTTCGCCTATGGCGGCCAGTTTTTCCAGAATGGCTTTTTTCTTTTCCAAGTTTTCCTGCTCCAGTGAGCGTTGCGATGAGGTGGCCTTGTTCTTTTGCTCAAAGAAGTAGTCGCAAGCCGTGATGAACCGTTTCCAGATGGCGTCGGAGTGCTTCTTGGCTACCGGGCCTATGGCCTTCCACTCCTTTTGCAGCTTTGCCAGGACTTCGGCGGTGGCTTTCCAGTCGGTGCTGTCCTTCAAGGCTTCGGCTTTCTCGCAAAGGGCGCGTTTCTTCTCCAGGTTCTCGTTCATGTTTTCCTTCAATTGCTTGAAGAATTCGCTCTTTTTGTGGAAGAACTCGTCGCACGCCTTGCGGAAGCGCTCGAAAATCTTCACGTTCATCTTTTGCGGAGCGTAGCCTATGGTTTTCCACTTGCTTTGCAAGGCAATCACTTCCTGTGTCTTGTTGTCCCAAGCCGCAAAGGTGGTCAGTTCCGAGTAGTCTATGCCTTCTATGATTTCACAAATCACGGTCTTTTGGTCCAAGTTGTTTCGCTCTGCCTCTTTCTGGGCCTCAAAGTGCTGCTGGTGGCGGCGGTTCACTACCGTAGAGGCAGCCTTGAAGCGTGCCCATATTTCTTCGCGCAGCTCCTTGGCTACAGGGCCTGTGTCGCGAAACTCTGCATGAAGTTTCTGCAACTGGTGGAAAGCCGATACTACATCGGGCTCTTCTGCCAACTTTTCTGCCGCTTCGCAAAGGTGGGTCTTTATTTCCAGGTTCTTCTTGAAGTCGTATTCACGGAATTCATTGTTCAGCTTCAGCAGGTCGTAGAACTTCTCCACATACAGCTGGTAGTTCTTCCACAACTCGTTCACCTTAGCCTGCGGCACAAGGGTTACTTCGTTCCATTGCTGCTGCAGCTTCTTGAATTCCGTAAAATTCTTGTTGGCATCATCGGGCGATTCCACCAGGTCTTTCAATTCCTCTATGATGGAGAGCTTGACCTGGTAGTTCATTTCCTTCTGCTTCTCCAGTTCTGCGGTCAGCTCGTTCCTCTTTTCTTTGATGACGGACATTACTTTCTTGAATTCCTCTTCCGCGGCATCGGGTTGTGGCACAAAGTCTTCCGCAGTGCCGCCGTTGTCTATGTGCTGCTGTCTGGCAGCTTCCTGTTCGGCGTTGTGCAGCTTGTAGAAAGCCTGTTTCAAGCTGTCTATATCCGCTTTGCTTGTGTTCTCCACGTCCGAGGCAATAGCCTTCAGCTTGTCCAAGATTTCTGCTTTCGAGAGTTTGTGGTCGCTCTCAGCCGTTTTTTCTTGTGTTTGTTCTTCAGCTGGAGTTTCTGTCGTAGCCGAAACCTCTGCTGCTTGCTTTTCTTCTTCTAATTCCACCTGTTTTTCGGGGAGATTAGTGTCATGAGTGTCCGTCATTGTATTTACGTTTTATTTAAAATAAGTGGGTTCCCATGGGGATTGCATTAATGAGTTGCAAATAAATGAAATAAAATCTTTACTTCATATTTTTTCTTCATTTATTTTTCACCTCTCACTCATTTTTGTGTTGTGCCCGCCAACAACAGCCTTTTGTTTTACGACAACAATACAGTGATGCCCATGTAAAGCATCATGCCGATGATGTCGTTGGTGATGGAGATAAAGGGGCCGGTGGCAATGGCCGGGTCTACCTTCAGCTTCTCCAGTGTCATGGGCACCAGGGTGCCGAATATGGAGGCAAACATCACTACCGCAAACAGGCTGATGGAAACGGAGTAAGTCACCGTTGCCGCTCCGCCGAAGCGGATGAAGTTATAAATGTAGACCAGGAGCGAGATGATGGTGGCGTTGATGACGGCCACCACGGCCTCTTTGGCCACTTGCTTGAAGGTGTTCTTCGCGTCCAGCGAGCTGTTGGCCAGGCCTTGCACAACGATGGCCGACGACTGTGTGCCTACGTTTCCCCCCGTGCCACCTATCAGCGGAATGTAAAGCGCCATTTCAGGATGGGCGGCAAAGGTGGTGTCGAAGTTGCCCAGAATCATGGAGTTGCCTATCCCGCCCAGCATGCCTATGAGCAGCCAGGGCAGGCGTGCGCTGGTTTGGCGCACCACGTTGTCGTTGGTCTCCACGTCTTGCGACAGACCGGATGCCAACTGGTAGTCGCGCTCCGTCTGCTCGCGCACCTCGTCCATCACGTCGTCTACCGTGATTTGCCCTACCAGTCGTCCGATGCTGTCTACTACGGGCACGGCCACAAGGTCGTATTTCTCAATGGTCTGCACCACCTCTTCTATGGGGGTGTCCACGTGCACTGCAATGGGGTCTTTCTTCATCACGTGCTTCACCTTGGACACAGAGGGCGAGGTTATCATCTTCTTCAAGGGGAATACTCCCTGAAGCCGTTCTTCGTCGTCTATCACGTAGACGTAGTATATCTCGTCCATCTTTTCGGCTTGCAGGCGCATTTCCTTCAGGCACTCGGGCATACTCCAGTTCTCGTTCACGGTCACCATTTCCGTGCCCATCAATCCGCCGGCGGTGTCTTCGTCATACTTCAGCAAGTCCACGATGTCGCCTGCCTGCTCAATGTCTTCAATGTGCGAAAGCACCTCTTCCTGCTTGTCCTCGTCCAGGTCGCGCATCAGCTCTACGGCATCGTCCGTGTCCATGTAGTCCACGAAGCGCTTGGCAATGGTTTCCGAGGGCAGCACTTCCAGGAATTCCTTCCTTACGTCCTCGTCCATCTCCACCAGCACGTCGGCGGCCGTTTCATTGTCCAGCAGGCGGTACACGAAGCGGGCGTCTTCCACCTCCAGGTCGTTGCACAGTTCGGCAATGTCGGCGGGGTGTAGTCCGCTGAGCAGTTCTTTTACCTTGTCGGTATCTTTCTGCTCGATAAGTTCTTTTATCTTTTCGATGAATTCTTCGTCCAGTTCCATGCTTCGCAGTCTTTTTAAGGGTTATGGGGCAAGGCCTTTTCCACACGGTTGGTGAGGTCTATGAATTCTTGTACGGACAGCTGCTCGGGCCGGCGGTCGAACAGGGTGTCTGCCGTGAGCGGGCAGTCTTTGCCCAGCAGGGGCTTGATGGAGTTGCGGAGGGTCTTCCGCCGCTGGTTGAAGGTGGTCTTCACTATCTGCTTGAACAGCGTCTCGTTGCATCCCAGTGTGTGTGTGTCGTTTCGCGTCATGCGGATGACGGCGCTTTTCACCTTGGGGGGCGGGTTGAACACATGCTCGTGTACGGTAAAGAGGTATTCCACCCGGTACCAGGCCTGGATGAGCACGCTCAGTATGCCGTAGGTCTTGCTGCCCGGCTGCGCGGCAATGCGCTCGGCCACTTCTTTCTGAATCATGCCCGTGCAGCAGGGTATCAGGTCTTTGTAGTCCAGCATCTTGAAGAATATCTGGCTGGAGATGTTGTAGGGGTAGTTGCCCGTCAGCACAAAGGGCTGTCCGCCAAACAGGCGTTGCAGGTTCATCTTCAGGAAGTCGTCTTCTATGATGTGGTCTTCCAGCCGGGGATAAGCCTCGCGCAGGTAGGCCACCGATTCGTAGTCCACCTCCACCACCTTCAGCGGGCGCTCCTTGGCCAGCAGAAACTGGGTCAGCACCCCCATGCCGGGTCCCACCTCCAGTATGGGCAGGCCGGGGCAGGCATCTACCGTGTCGGCTATGTCTTGCGCCACTTTCAGGTCTTTCAGAAAGTGCTGTCCGAGGAACTTTTTGGGCTTTACTGTCTTCATCTCTTTGCAGAAACTGGGTTAGGGTTTGTGGCACTGTGCGGAACTCTCCCGCTTGAAAAAACGTCGGCCTTGTTTGGCGCGGCCCCTGCTTTGCGCTATCTTTGCACAGGCTTTGCGCCTGCCGGGGGCATTGTCCGCACAAGGCGGCGGCTTTCCCTGGGCAAGGCCGGGGCTTCCCGCTGTTTTTGCCAAGCAAAGGTAAGCCTTTTGGGCAAAGCTACAAAATATTAAGGTAAAGATTTGCGCAGCCATGCCAAATAGTAAGATAGATAGTTTGTTGAAGAAAACGTTGAAGACGCTGCTCCCCATTGCCTTGGGCGCATTTGTGCTCTATTGGGTGTATAGGGGGTTCGACTTTGCCCGCGCCTGGCAGGTGCTGTGGCGCGACACCGATTGGGGGTGGATGGCCGCCTCGCTGTTTTTTGGCGTGATGGGGCATGTGCTGCGCGGCTGGCGCTGGGTGCAGACTCTCGAGCCCTTGGGCATGCGTCCGCGGCCCGACCACTGTGTGGATGCCATCTTCGTTTCCTATGCCGCCAACCTGGTGCTGCCCCGCGTGGGCGAGGTGTCGCGCTGCGGCATGCTGGCCCGCTACGACGGGGTGCCCTTTGCCAAGTCACTGGGCACGGTGGTCACCGAGCGCCTGCTCGACACGGTGTGCATCCTCCTCATTGCCGGCATCACCTTCCTGCTGCAGATGCCCGTATTCCTCCGCTTTTTTGAAGAGACCGGCACCAAGATACCCTCGTTGGCTCACCTCGTTGGCAGTGTGTGGTTCTACGTCGTGTTGCTGTGCGCGGTAGGGGTGGGGGTGCTGTTCTACTACCTGCTCCGCTCGCTGTCCGTCTTTGAGAAGGTGAAGGGCGCAGCCCTGAACGTGTGGGAGGGCATCCTCTCCCTGCGGCGGGTGCGCTGCCTGCCCCTGTTCGTGCTGTACACCGTCGGCATCTGGGCGTGCTACTATCTGCACTTCTTCCTCACGTTTTATTGTTTCGGCTTTTCCGCCCACCTCGATGCCCTGGCCGGGCTGGTGATGTTTGTGGGCGGCACGTTTGCCGTCATAGTCCCCACGCCCAACGGTGCAGGCCCGTGGCACTTTGCCGTCATTACCATGATGATGCTCTACGGCGTGGGTGCCACCGATGCAGCCACCTTTGCACTGATAGTGCATGCCGTGCAGACGTTGCTGGTCATTGTGCTGGGCGTGTGGGGGTGGCTGCATGTCAATTTAGGGAAAAGGAGGTTGGTGTAAGTCTTTATTCCGATAACAGAAAAAACGATGTGCCGACGCACCGTTGCGCGTGCCCCCTATTTTCCCCAGTTAGGAAAAAAACGCTTCCCGATTAGGGAATATTTCCTCCCCAGTTAGGGTAGAGAAAAAGCTTTATATGGTAAGTAACTAATCATATTTAGCTTATACGACAAAATTTAACTATGTGTTTACGATGGCATGCAGATGACGCAGACGGGCGCAGATGAACGCAGATTCTTAAGGGCTGCGCCATGTATCTGTCATTCTGAACACAGTGAAGAATCTCCTACAAGCACAGGGAGATGCTTCACTA
>CASELH010000078.1 GCA_949288715.1 uncultured Bacteroides sp.
GGATAGAAAGCCTTCTCGGCCAATCGCACCATGACCGACGAATCCTTGCCGATGCTGTAGAGCATGACCGGATTCTCAAACTCCGCCGCCACCTCGCGGATAATGTGGATGGACTCGGCTTCGAGTTCCTTCAGGTGGCTCAGTTTATATTCTTCCATTGTTATCTGTTTATTTCTTCTGAATTTTTGGTAAAATCAACTCCAGCAACTTGCCTACCGACTCTTCCAGGCTGAGCACGGACGTGTCCAGTGTCAACGCCGGATGCTCGGGCGCCTCGAAAGGAGCGGATATGCCGGTGAAGTTCTTTATCTCTCCCCGGCGTGCCTTGGCATACAGGCCTTTCACGTCCCTGCGCTCGCACTCCTCGATGGGCGTGCTGACATAAACCTCCACAAAGTCATCCTTCCCGATGATGCGGGCAGCCATCTCGCGGATGTCGTTGTTGGGACTGATGAATGCCGCCAAGGTCACGATGCCCGTATCCACAAACAGCTTGGACACCTCGGCGATGCGGCGTATGTTCTCCACGCGGTCGGCTTCCGTGAAGCCCAGGTTGTTGTTGATGCCGCTCCGGATGTTATCCCCGTCCAGAATGCGGCACAGGATGCCCCGCTTGTGTAACTCCCGTTCCAAGGCAATGGCGATGGTGCTCTTGCCCGAGCCGCTCAGGCCGGTAAACCAAATCATCAAGCCATGCTGCCCCAGCAACTCTTCTTTATCGACACGAGCCAGCATTTTGTCGAATATTGGATAAATATGTTCTTCCATACTATATATATGTCAAGTTAAGCCATCGGGGTGAATGGCCATATCAAAGGTATCAGCCCGACAGACACAATCATTACAATCAAATCCAACGGCAAACCGATGCGCACAAAGTCCATGAACTTATAGTTTCCTGAGCCCTGCACAATCAAATTCGTCTGGTAACCAATGGGAGTGGCAAAGCCGGCCGATGCCGCAATGCAGATGGCTATGAAGAAGGGCATCGGGTCGACCCCGAACTCGGCCGCCGTTTCCAATGCCAAAGGGAAAGCCAAGGCTGCCGCCGCATTGTTCGTCACCAATTCGGTAACAATGAGCGTCACCACATAAAGCAAGGCAAGCGCTCCCCATGCGCCCAATGAGCCGGATACACTCTTGATGAAACCTGCTATCAATGCCGCCAAACCAGATTCTTCCATAGCAGCACTGATGGCAAAGGCACAGGCAATGGTGATGAGGATATCCCAACTGATGTACTTGGTATACTTCTTGGGCGGAAACATTTTAAGCCAGGCCATCACCACAGCCGTTACCGAGGCAAAGAAGAACATATCGAACTTCATGCCGGGGAAACGCTCCTGCATAAAAGGAAGCTCACCTATCGTGGCCCCCACAATCATGATGATCAGCAGGGCAAGAGCCGTCCACTTTTTCCATTCAGGCACCCGTCGGGTCGGTATTTCCTGTCCGTTGGTCATCATCAGGAAGACCGACGAATCGCCCCACGTACGGGTAAAGGCATCATCTGCCAAAAGCACCAGCGTGTCTCCTTCATGCAACGTCACTTCGCCCAAGTTTTCGGTAATAACCTGACCTCCCTGGCGGATTTCCTTTATCTCGGCACCATAGCGGCGCTTGAAGTCGAAATACTTCAACTTGCGCTTCAGCCCGGGGAAACGGGAGCCCAGCACCACTTCCACGATGTGCCCGCCTTTTTCCTCAACAGCTTCAGACTCTTCCTCCTCAAAACTGTCAGGGCGCTCTTCCGGAAGCAGCTTTTTGGATGCCAATATGATGTAGGCCAAGCCTATTACTGTGATGGGAATGCCTATGTAGGCCAAGTCGAACATCTTCAAGCCCGGCAGGCCGCGGTCTATCATCATGCCATGCACTACCAGGTTGGTAGAAGTGCCTATCAGCGTGCAAAGGCCGCCCAAAATAGTGGCATAAGACAGTGGAATCAGAAACTTTGTAGCAGGAAGCCCAATCTTTTTAGCCCAGTTCTTCAGAATAGGAGCAAAAATAACCACTACCGGCGTGTTGTTCAGAAAGGCCGAGAACGAGCTGATGACCGGCAATACACGAAGTTGCGCACGTGAGACACTTGACTCCTTGTCGGGCAACAATTTCTTTAAGATAGAAGACAAAGCCCCGCTCTGCCGTATGCCTTCGCTCACCAGGAAAAGCAATGCGACGGTTATCATACCGCGGTTACTGAAACCGGCCACCATCTGCTTCGGAGTAATAATGCCCGCCACCATGAACAATACCACCAAAGACAGCAACACAATGCCGGGACGCATCTTGTCCAAAATAAGGGCTACCAGCATCCCTATCAGTCCCAGCAGTACGAAAATTATTTCAAAGCTCATGTTTCCTTTTGTTTAAATGTCCATTTCCTGTGCGAGCAAATTGGCTTCACGTCCCGCCACGACAAACCAAGGATTATGCAAGTCCTCCTTATTATACACCAGGGGCGACGAAAAGTCTGTGTGCCACACTTCGCAACCTGCCGCCCGGGCAATGGCATGGCCTGCAGCCGTGTCCCACTCCATGGTCGGGGCAAAACGTGGATAGATATCTGCCTTCCCCTCTGCCACTAAACAGATTTTGAGGGAACTGCCTTTCGACACAAGTTCCACATTGGCATGCAGCTGCTTTAATATGGTGATAAAAGCCTCCGTCTCAGGCGTCAGATGGGAACGGGAAGCCACTACCACAAAGGCATCGTGTCCCTCGCCCATGGGCAGCCGCTGGGCTTGGGCCACCAATTCGTCCCACGCCCAAGGGGTTTCCTCACGCAAGGAAATAGAAGCAATCTTGTACGCCCCATCGCTTTCTGAAGCAAAATACAGCTCATGCTTCACCGGTATATAAATCACGCCCATGACAGGAACACCCTGATGCACCAAGGCAATGTTTACCGTAAATTCCCCGTTCCGCTTGATGAACTCTTTGGTGCCGTCCAGCGGGTCGACAATCCACAAGGTTTCCCACTGCCTGCGCTCGGCATAAGGCAGATGTTTCCCCTCCTCGCTAAGCACAGGATACGGGGTATCGGCCAAACAGGTACAAATGGCTTCGTGAGCTTTGCGGTCGGCTATCGTCAGTGGGGAATGGTCGGCTTTCTGCTCCACCTGAAAGTCGGAAGCAGGGTCGTCGTAAATAGAAAGTATTGCCCTGCCGGCCCGCAATGCCGCTTCAACGGCTATCTGAATATACTGATGTTCTATGCTGTTCGTCATATTCCACTATTAATTACCGGGCGCAAAAATAAAAACTTTTCTCTTCTCACGAGTTTTCCATTCGGCACAAAAAGTTGTCCGCGCCATACTTTATCGCTTTCTTTGCAAAACAAAGAGAAAGCCTCCGCGCTCTCTTGTCCCGGCCTTTCGAGCGCGGATGGCGTAAACAAAAAAGGAGATTTACTTGATGCGGTACAGCAACCAAGCTTTTTGGAAATCGGCATCCTGCGGATAGCGTGCCTTAAAAGCATCGCGTGCCTGCTCTGCCGAAGCACGGTCGTCAAACGAGCTTACAATCACCCGGAAGGTGTTGATTTCATCGTTTCTCACCACCAGAGCCTGATAGCCATCAGCTTCCAACCGGGCCTTTACGCCATCGGCATTAGCCTTTACGCCAAAGCTGCCACATACTACGCTGTAGTTTTTCAAGCCGCTTTCTGCACCGGTTACCACCGTCACTCTTTCCTCACGGACGGGTGCCGCTACGCTTTCCACTACACGGGCTGTTTCCACCGGGGCTGCCACTACAGGGGTAGTGTTCACTGCGGTGGTTGCTTCCGGCTGCGCAGCAGTCTGTGCTTCCGCCAATTCTTTTTGTTTAGCTTTTTCGTATGCTTTCTTATAAGCACTTTCGCTCGATTTGCACGAAGAGAATGACAAGGCTACGCACAAGCCCAATCCTAATACGACTAACTTTTTCATTTCAATGTTCTCTTTTTTCGTTAATTACTTAGATTTTTTCACTTCATTTTCCACTTCGGCAAGCATTTCCCGCACAAGGTAATTTCTTGCTTTCGGAGGTTTCATGCGGCAAAATAATAGAAATTTTACCACCTAACAAAACAATCTAAGAGAAAAACCGCCTTATCTGCCTCAATTTAATACATACAGGAAGCTATCAACATGACACAACAAAAAAAGAGGAGAACCGTTTTACCGATTCTCCTCTGTGCTTGCGGGTGGCAGATGGGACTCGAACCCACGACATTCAGAACCACAATCTGACGCTCTAACCAACTGAACTACAGCCACCATGTTTAGTGCATTTCTTAAATGCGGTGCAAAGGTAAGAATTGTATTTGAATTAGCAAAGAATCTTTTAAAAAAAATGAGGGCAAGTGTGCAGACACTGCCCTCATACTTGGATAAATATGCTGTGATATAAACCTTTAGCTATTCATGCTCATCAGGAATTCGTCATTGTCCTTTGTCTTCTCCAGGCGGTCTTTCACGAAGTCCATGGCTTCTATAGGCGTCATATCCGCCAGATACTTGCGCAATATCCACATGCGGTCGAGCGTCTGCTTGTCTTGCAGCAAGTCGTCGCGGCGCGTGCTGGATGCCACGATGTTCACAGCCGGGAAGATGCGCTTATTGCTGAGGTTGCGGTCCAGCTGCAATTCCATATTGCCGGTGCCCTTGAATTCCTCGAAAATCACTTCGTCCATCTTTGAGCCGGTGTCTATCAAGGCTGTAGCCAGGATGGTCAGCGAGCCTCCACCCTCTATGTTGCGCGCCGCGCCAAAGAAACGTTTGGGCTTGTGCAATGCGTTGGCGTCGACACCTCCCGAAAGCACCTTGCCGGAAGCCGGCGACACCGTGTTATAGGCACGTGCCAGACGGGTTATCGAATCCAGGAAGATGACCACATCGTGCCCGCACTCCACCATGCGCTTGGCTTTCTCCAGCACAATGCCGGCTATCTTCACATGGCGCTCGGCAGGCTCGTCGAAGGTAGAGGCAATGACTTCTGCATTGACGGTGCGTGCCATGTCGGTCACCTCTTCCGGACGCTCGTCGATGAGCAGCATAATCATGTATACTTCCGGATGGTTGGCTGCAATGGCGTTGGCTATGTCTTTCATCAGAATGGTCTTACCCGTCTTGGGTTGTGCCACGATAAGTGCACGCTGGCCCTTTCCGATGGGAGCAAAAAGGTCGACAACGCGTGCCGAGAGCGAGTCGCTATACCCCCCCTTGCACAGTTTGAACTTTTCGTCGGGGAAAAGCGGTGTAAGGTGTTCAAAAGGCACGCGGTCGCGCACGAAATCGGGGTCGCGGCCATTTATCTTGGACACTTTGACCAGCGGGAAATATTTTTCCCCTTCCTTGGGCGGGCGTATGATGCCCTCTACGACATCGCCTGTCTTCAGGCCAAACAGCTTAATCTGCGACTGCGACACGTAGATATCGTCGGGCGAAGAGAGGTAGTTATAGTCTGAGGAACGCAGGAATCCATAGCCGTCTTGCATGATTTCAAGCACTCCGCAGCCGCCCAGTATGTCGTCAAAGTCATATTGTTTCTCGCGCTCAGCCTGCTGTGGCTGGGCATTGCCGCGGTTAGGAGCCATCTCATCCCCGCCTCCGGCCGGGCCGCCTTGCGGTTGGCCGGGCCGCTGTTGCTGCAACTGGCGTTGCTGCGGCTGATTATTGCGATTGTTGTTATTATTATTGTTGACCTCTTTGCGGATGCGCTTACGCGGCTGCTGGGGCTGCTCGGCCGGCAAGGCCGGCATTTCGGCCTTTGTTGCCTCAAATTTACCAATCAGCTCGGAGGGCAATTCTATCTTGTCGGTAGGCAAGTCTTCAATGGGGATGAAGTCGTCTGTGCCTGCCAATGCAGGGCTTTCGCCGGCAGACTCCGCCGAGGGTCGCACGTCGGCTTGCGGCTCACTGCCTGCGGCCGGCTCTGTGGCAGTCGCCACTGTAGTGTCGGGGGCAGCCTGTGCTGCAGCATTGTCTTCGGGGCGGACTTTGCGAGGACGTCCCCTGCGTTTCTGCGGAGCGGCGTTTCCGTTTTCATCCTGCGCCTCCGCATTGTTGCCTTGGGGCGCGCCTGCCGCAGCTTCTTGCTTCGGGGCTTTGCCGTTTCCGGCGGAGGCGTTGCCCTTGTCGCCCGCAGCCGGCTGGGCCTTATCTGCCGCATCTTGCTTGGCTTCCTGGGCGTCTTTTTTGGCATTGGCGCGCGTGCGCTTCTGCTTTTCGGCTTTGCGTTCTTCTTTTTGTTTTTCGGCCGCAACCTTTTTAGTTGCGCCCACAATGGCTTGTTCATCAAGTATTTTGTAAACAAGTTCTTCTTTCTTGAAGGAGTCGGCCTTCTTGATGCCTAACTCTTGAGCGATGGCTTGCAATTCGGGCAGACTTTTTTCGTTCAGTTGAATAATGTTGTACATAACAGAATATGTGTAAAATGATTTTTTCTCTTCCTGTCGGAAACGGGCGTAAATGCGCTATACCTCCACGCATGGACGGTGCTTGCACGCGTTTATCTGCCGTTCCACTTCTTTATTTATCGATTATCATTTGGGATATTGAAACGGGAATCAGCTTTCCTTATCTTTGCAGCAACCATTGGAAAAACTGAATGTTTCTGTGCCGCAAAGGTAGGAAATATTTTTCAAATAGCCATAACGCCTGTTCTTTTTTTCATTTTTTATTTTCACAGCCGGGGCACGGTTCTTTCATTTACACTTTAGGATAGCATTCCCCGTCCAAAAGGTTAGTTCAAAAAGGAATATTTACAAGAATGCTCATTCCAAAGGGCATCATCCCCCTATTTCCTCCCAGACATGTCCGTATTTTCTACGGTCCACCTCCTATCCTATATGCCGAGGTTGCATAGGACTTGGTAAGGAGGAGAGTCGGAGATGGTACGTAGTTGGGGCAACGTTGTTATATCAATGTATTGAATTAGAGATAATTACAAATGCTTTTCAGAGTGAATTTTGTAAGGAAATGTAAATAATCAAGGTTTTTCATGTAAGCATTTATAGATTTCGACACGGAGAAGGAGGGGGATTTTAATATGTTTACATCCTCGGCCTTGCACAGCTTGCCATCCGTGCCGCTTGCGGATGAAGAAAGCGCCTTGCTTCGCTCCGCCTTCGTTCATGCTCCGCTTCTATAGGGGCGAACGAGGAACGAAGCAGAAGCGTTTTTGTGCCCAATCTGCTTCGTTTTCCCCGGAAAAGGGTTACCTTTGCCTAGATAAAACATGGAAAGGTTCATTTTATGGAAATAAAAAAGGTGTGTCTGGTTACGTTCTCCCCCACCCGTACTTCCTACCGCGTAGGGGAAGCCATTGTCCGCGGCATCAAGGGAGAAGAAGTGTCGTGCGTGGACTTGACCCTGCATGGCGTGGAGCAGATAAAGTTGGCAGAAGATACTGTAGTGGTAATTGCCGTGCCGGTTTATGGCGGGCACGTGGCTCCCTTGGCTTTGCGGCGCATGGAGGCACTCGAATCGGCAGGGTCGCCCACCATTGTAACGGTGGTATACGGCAACCGGGCTTACGAGCATGCCTTGCAGGAGCTCGACGCTTTTGTTTCCGCCAAGGGGTTCAAGGTCATAGCCGGGGGAACTTTCATAGGAGAGCATTCCTACAGCACGGCAGACTACCCCATAGCCGAGGGACGGCCTGACGAGAACGACTTGCAATATGCTGAAACGTTTGGCGAGAAAGTCCGTACCAAAATCTGTACAGCCACCAGCCCCGACAAGCTGTATGAGGTGGATGTGCGCCGCATTCTGCGCCCGCGCCAGCCTTTCTTCCCGCTGCTGCGCTTCTTGCGGAAAGTAGTCAGGCTGCGCAAACAAGGCGCACTGATGCC
The DNA here is from genome assembly GCA_949288715.1 of uncultured Bacteroides sp. GTDB lineage: Bacteria > Bacteroidota > Bacteroidia > Bacteroidales > Bacteroidaceae > Bacteroides. Next base: position 7,841 of record CASELH010000078.1, read on the forward strand.
ACGCGTGCCCGAGGTGGATGCCGCGAAGTGCACGCATTGCGGCTATTGCGCCAAGCATTGCCCCAACGGGGCCATCGCGGAGGGCGACGAGTGCCACACGATGGCCGAGCGGTGCATACGTTGCTGCTCCTGCGTAAAGGGGTGCCCGCAGCATGCCCGCACGTTCGACACGCCCTTTGCGCCCTTGCTGTCGGGGTGTTTTTCACGGCAGAAAGAAAACCGCATTATTTTGTAAGGGCTTGTACATTTTTCTTCAACGGCATTGGTTTATCCATGCATATTGCTTACCTTTGCCGGCATAAAGCAGTCGGCCGGCTTGTCGCTTGCCACCACTGGGTGCAAGAGGAAAGTCCGGGCAACACAGAGCATCCCACTTCCTAACAGAAAGCTGTCCGCAAGGATAGAGTAACGCAGAAGAAAACAACCGCCGCATGCCATGCGGCAAGGGTGAGAAGGCGGGGTAAGAGCCCACCGGTCTTGTGGCGACACAAGAGCCGTGCGTCTTGGGAGTTGCAAGGTCATGTAAACCGGCGTTATGAGAGCTGCTCGCTCCAGTCGGAGGGTAGACCGCTAAAGCCGCCATGGCGACATGCGGCTCAGATAAATGACAGGCACCCGGCTTTTCCCAACGGAAAGGCAGGGAACAGAACCCGGCTTACAGGCCGGCTGCTTTTCATTAAAAAACAATTCCCTTGCCATGAACAAGCGTATAGCCTACCTTTGGAAATTCCTGACTTACGACATTTGGCGCATCACGGAAGATGAGGTGACCAAAACCACTTACTCCGTATACAACATCATCAAAACGGTGTATCTGTGCATCACCCGCTTCACCAAAGACCGGGTGGCCAATAAGGCCGCTGCCTTGACCTACAGCACCCTGCTGGCCATTGTGCCCATACTGGCCATACTGTTTGCCATAGCGCGCGGGTTCGGCTTCGACAACCTGATGGAGAGCCAGGTGGCCAAAGGACTTGGCGGACAGACTGAAACGACCGACCTCATTCTGCAATTCGTAAACTCATACCTGTCGCAAACCAAAAGCGGGGTCTTTATCGGCATCGGCCTGGTGATGTTGCTATGGTCGGTCATCAACCTGGTGAACAACATGGAAATCACCTTCAACCGCATCTGGCAGGTGAACAAGGCACGCAGCATGTACCGCAAGATAACCGACTACTTCTCCATGCTTCTGCTGCTGCCGCTGCTTATTGTCGTGTCGGGCGGATTATCGATTTTCATGACGACCACGGTGAAGCACATGGAGGATTTCACGCTGCTGGCCCCCATTGGCAAGTTTCTGGTGAACCTCATTCCCTACGTGCTGACTTGGTGCATGTTTACCGCCCTATACATCTTCATGCCCAACACGAAGGTGAAGCTGAAGCATGCGCTCATATCGGGCATTCTGGCGGGTACGGCCTACCAGGCATTCCAGTTTCTGTACATACACAGCCAGCTGTGGGTGTCGCGCTACAACGCCATCTACGGCAGTTTTGCCGCGCTTCCGCTGTTCTTGCTGTGGCTGCAGGTGTCGTGGACCATTTGCCTCTTTGGCGTGGAGCTAACGTATGCAGGGCAGAACATCGGCAAATTCAGCTTTGATGCCGACACGCGCAACGTGAGCCACCGCTACCGTGAGTTCATAGCCATCCTCATCATGTCCGTCATAGCCAAGCGCTTTGAGAAGAATGAAGCCCCCTACACCGCCCAAGAGCTGTCGGAAGAATACCGCATCCCCATACGGCTGACCCAGCAGACGCTATACGAGCTGCAGGAAATAAGCCTGCTGCACGAGGTGGCCCGCGACGAGAAGAGTGAAGACATAGCCTACCAGCCATCCATGGACATCGGCAAGCTGAATGTTGCCATTTTGCTGGACCGGCTGGACACATGGGGCTCGGAAGACTTTAAGATGGATACGGAAACGAAGTTCAATGACGAATGGGAGGTGCTGATGAAAGCCAAGGAGGAATACTACAAAAGCGCAGGACAGGTGCTGCTGAAAGACTTGTAAGCGCAGTATTCCCCCCGGCCGGACGGCGCATGCCGTTATTGATACTGCAGCATGCGGCTGATGTATTTGCCTATGATATCAAACTCTATATTGACGACACTGCCTGCCTTTATGGCATGGAAATTGGTGTGCTCGAAGGTATAAGGGATGATGGCCACTTGGAAGGTATCGTCGGTAGGGTTGCACACCGTGAGGCTTACGCCGTTCACCGTCACCGAGCCTTTGTCTACCGTAAGGTATCCACGCCTTGCCATCTCTTTGTTGAAGGCATAGCGGAAGGTGAAATAATAGCTGCCTTCGGCATCCTGCACATCCACACAGGTGGCAGTCTGATCCACATGGCCCTGCACGATGTGGCCGTCCAGGCGGCCGTTCATCAGCATGCTGCGCTCCACGTTCACTTCATCTCCGGGCTTCAGCAGGCCCAGGTTGGAGCGCTCCAGGGTTTCTTTCATGGCCGTTACGGTATAGGTGTCGTCCGTCAGGCTCACCACCGTCAGGCATACGCCGTTGTGGGATACACTTTGGTCAATCTTCAATTCGTCTACGAACGAGCATTTAAAGGTGAAATGCACGTTCTCTTGCTCTTTTACCATGGCCACCAAGGTGGCGCATTCTTCTACAATTCCGGAAAACATTTCGATTATCTGCTTTTGGTTACACGATGCAAAGGTAGCAAAAGGTCAGTGAAATAGCATAAAAAAAGGAAGCTTTTCACAAAGCCCCCTTCTTCAGTTTTCAATAGGTATTAGTTTTTTTTCTTAAGGTAAAAAGATTGTTTTCAGGATAACGTCACAAAGATAGACGCTTTTGGTGATACCAACCAAATTAAAAAACATGTCTTATAACATATTTTTGAAAATACTTTCAATTTTATACCACCATGCCGGCGCCTGTCGGAGGGGCGTTAAATCAACTGACAAAGATAAGCAAGTTCTCTAAAAAATGCTAAGTTTTAGCCTGTTAATGTAACTTTGAGCCCCTATTTCTTACTCTTTTGCATCGGGATAATGCTCGTCGGTGCGCCCGCTATGCTTCAGCACCTTGGCATCGATGAAAAAGACGATTTCTTCTGCAATGTTGGTGATGTGGTCGCCCGAACGCTCCAGTTTGCGGAATACGCTGACCAGGTTGAGGCAGGTCAATGCGCTATCGGGATGCGTCTTCAGGTAGGCGGCCAAGACGCCTGTGGCCTCCACGTTGATTTCGTCCAGCAGGTTGTCTTTGGCAAAGACGGCCGTGGCCAACTCCAGGTTTTCTTCCTCCAGGGCACGCTTGGCCAGCTCGAGCATGGAGAGCACTTGCGACACCATTTCCCCCAGGCGCAGGTTTTTCACCAGCTCGCTGTCCAGGGCCACCTCCTTGCTGTTGATGACGAAGCGGGCAATGCCTTCGGCAAAGTCGCCCAGGCGTTCGAGGTCGGTATTGATTTTCATCATGGCCAGCACGAAGCGCAGGTCGATGGCCACGGGGTTGTAGAGGGCGATGATGTCTTCCACGTCGCTGTCTATCTTCAGCTCGAAGGCGTTCACCCGGCGCTCGCGCACCAATACTTGTTGTGCCAGCTCGCGGTCCATGGTAAGGACGGCCTCGCCGGCGCGGTCCAGCTGGTTGTAGACCAATGTCCACATCTCGCCTATCTGCTTCTTGAGTAAGACGAGTTCCGATTCGATAAATTTCACCATACGATATATTATTAATAAGTGTACAGAATTAAATGATAATTTATCGGGCTGCGTTGTGCATTTTGTTGGCACGCAGATGACGCAGACGGGCGCAGATTTACGCAGATTTATTTCTTTTCGTCATGCTGAACGTAAGTGAAGCATCTCTCACATAATAGGAGATTC
>CASELH010000079.1 GCA_949288715.1 uncultured Bacteroides sp.
CCGCCGCCTTCACGCAGAGCAGGCGGTAGTACATGCGGGTGGCCTCGGGCTGTTGCGGCATCAGCGGGGCGGCTTGCCGCAGCAAGGCCATGGCACTGTCCGGGCGCACTCGCAGCAACGAATCGGCCTGCCGGAGCACGGCAGGATAAGGCGCCTGCCTGCAAGCCGCGAGGCACAGGCAGAGCAGCAATAGGGTGCAGAGTGAGGCAGCAGTTTGTTTCATGTATGTCCGGTTCAAGCATATCCGGCTGCAAAAATAAGCATTTTCCCGGATTGCCCGCTCCCCCGCCCGTCTTTCGTCGGTCCATGTCCGCCATTTTTCCTTTCCATAGCGAAAGCCCGCAAAAGGAGCAGGTAAGGACCGGGTAAGGAGAAGGTAAGGAGCGGGTAGGAAGCGGGGATGTAAGGATTGTTGGAAAGAAGAGATGGCAATAGAGTCTCAGTATTCCATCTTCAACCATTCGGCAAAAAAGTAGTCATACACCCGGTAGGCCTCCCCGTCGTGCGTGACCCAATCGTCCCGCAATAAAGGCTTGACGGCCGACTGCACAGAACTGGCTGAAGGAAGATTGTACTTCTTGATAAAAGCAGCCGAAGTGATGCCCGCAGCTTTCCCTTCTTTCGCAATGGCTTGAAGCACCATCTTTTGCTTGGGGGCAAGATGGGAAAGCAAATCCTTGTAACTTCCTTCTTGCGCACGGATAACATTGGTCATGGCTGTTTCCAATTTGTCTATGTCGCACAGTGCACCGGGGGCAGTCAAGGCAAACAGCTCATTCATCAACATTTGCATAAACCAGGTGCACCCTTCGAAACGTTGGTATACCGCAGTGACCAAATCCGGCTCCACATGCTTGCCCCGTTCTTCAAACAACCCGGAAGCGAAGGCAACATAGGCCTCCAGCGGTATAGGCGCCAGGCTCATGCTGATGGCACTTTGGTAAAAAGGCTTGGAAGAAGAGTTGAACATGTTGCTCATCAAATGCCGTTTGCTCCCGGAGAAAATGAATTGCGTATGCTTGCACTGCTGGATATGGGTGCGCAACAGGGCTTCCACGTTTTTTTCTTCATACGAACTGATTTGCTGGAACTCATCGATGGCAACCAAGCAAGGTCTATCGGCATCCTCCAGATAAGTAAAGATTTCATCGAGTGTGGTTTCCGGCACCTGTATATCGCCTAAACCTATGTCGAGACCGGGCTCACCTGTGACAGCATCCAGCTTGAAGCCCACACGCAAAGAGCGGATGATTTGGAAAAAACGTTCCGCCCAATCCTGCCTCTTGGGCTTTAATTCTTCGTAAATGGATTTTCCCAATAAGTAAACAAATTCTGCCAAGGAAGTGGTGGAGTAAATGTCCACAAAGAAAGTGTGGAAATTGTCTCTGAAGCGGGGCTGACTGAAACAATGCCAAATCAGTCCGGTTTTCCCCATGCGCCGTGGAGAAATAAGTGCTACATTCCGCCCGTTCTCCACCTGCTTGACCAAGAATTCTGTTTCTTTTTCCCGGTCGCAGAAATAATGATCGGACACATATCGTCCCACCACGAAAGGATTTAATATCGTTGGTTCCTGCATAGCTTCTTTATTTTATTGCAAATATAATAATTGTATTGATAATAATAGCGTATTCCATTAAAAAGACTGATTCTTCTCAAGAAATATACCTCTTAAAAGGATTGGAGCTCGAGACAGGCAGGTAATGCCAAACAAACATTATCAAAACTGCCCGATGCGACAAATCGCCCCCCTTTTGCGAACAAATGCATCACCCTCTTTCCCGCATTTTCCACTTCCTTTGCAGGAGAGAACAAACCACTATAACCAACATCTATAAAACTTATACATCATGAAACACCTTGGTACCAAACTTATGCAAACACTGTGCGCCGCGCTGGCACTGAGCGTGGCCGGCACGGGAGTCATCCATGCCCAGCAGGCGGCGGAGGCCGAGATGCCCCGCCTCGTGGAGAAAGACGGACGGCATGCCCTGCTGGTGGACGGAGAGCCTTTCCTCATGCTGGGCGGACAATCGTCCAACTCGTCTACCTGGCCGAAGATGCTGCCGGGCGTGTGGCAGGTGATGGAAGACATGCACGCCAACACGCTGGAGATACCCATCTACTGGGAGCAGGTGGAGCCGCAACCGGGGCAATATGACTTCTCGATGGTGCAGATGGTGCTCGACCAGGCGCGCCAACACGACATGCGGCTGGTGCTGCTGTGGTTTGCCACCTGGAAGAACGGCAGCAACCACTACATGCCCCAATGGATGAAACAGGATGCCAAAAAGTACTTCAACGTCATGGCGAAGGACGGCACGTATGTCGACACCCCGTCGCCCCACTGCACGGCGGCTATGGAGGCCGATGCCAAGGCTTTCGCCCAATTCATGGGCTACTTGAAGGAGGCCGACCCGCAGCACACCGTCATCATGGTGCAGGTGCAGAACGAGCCTGGGTCGTGGTACAGCGTGCGCGACTACTCGAAGACTGCACAAAAGCTTTTTGAACAACCCGTCCCCGAAGCGTTGCTGAAGCCCGAGGTGCTGAAACAGCTGGGCATCGGCGGCAAGCCCCGGGGCACGTGGAGTGAGGTGTTCGGCGAGCATGCCGACGAGTACTTCCACGCCTGGCACGTGGCCAGCTACATAGAGCATGTGGCTGCCGCCGGAAAGGCGGTCAACCCGCTGCCCATGTATGTCAACGTGGCTCTGCGCGACCCGCTGGCCAACCTCAAGCCCAACCAATACGAAAGCGGGGGCGCCACGGACAACGTTATCCCCATCTGGAAAGCTGCAGCGCCCTCCATCGGCCTGCTGGCGCCGGACATCTACCTCACCGGGGATGAGCGCGTGCTGAAAATCATCGACCTCTATGCCCGCCCGGACAATGCGCTGATGGTGCCCGAAACCGGTACGGGCCACGTGAAATACCTGTACGAGGTCATCAAGCAAGGCATTGGCTACGCACCCTTCGGCGTGGATGCCGCGCAGAAGGTGGAGCAGGGCCTCAACAACCCCACTGCCGCCGAGTACAAGCTGCTGGCACCCATGTCGCGGCAACTGGCGCGCTGGGCTTTTGAGGGGCGTATACAATCCGTCATCGAGCCCGAAGACCACGCGCAACAGACCATCGACCTGGGCCAGTGGGAAGCCATCGTCACCTTTGGCACCGGGCAGCGCAATGAGCCCAAAACCAGCGGCCCCGCCACCGGCAAGGCCATGATTATCACCCTGGGCGACGACGAGTTTATGGCCGTGGGCACCGGCTGCCGCTTCACCTTCCGGGGCAAGGGGAAAAACGAAGGGAAGCCCTGGCAATATCTGGTGGTGGAAGAAGGATATTACGAGAACGGTGAATTCCAAATGACGCGCATACTGAACGGCGACCAGACGGACTGGGGAGGCCCTTACATCGGCGCCGAGCCCTCGCTGTTGCGCATCAGGCTCGTGGCACGCTGAGCCGTCCGGCACCCCCGGACAGCAGCGTCCGGACTGTCCGGACAGACGTGTCCGGGATGTCGAGATAAGCCGGGTGGCACACTGTCAACTGAGGTGTTGACGACGTGTCAACTGAACTGTTGACCATGTGTCAACCCGGCTGCCCGCCCGCCAGCAACTGCCGCAGCTCCTTTACCCCCTCCGAGGCACCCTTGCGGATGACGTGCACGGGGCGGTCCGAGTGCGTGTCCACGGGCTTGGGGTCGATGAGGTAGACATCGGCACGGCGCGGCACGTAGGCCAGCAGGCCCGCCGCCGGGTAGACGTTGAGCGAGGTGCCGATGATGACGAAGATGTCGGCCTGCTCCACGTAGTGGATGGCGGTCTCAATGGCAGGCACCGCCTCGCCAAACCACACGATGAAGGGGCGCAGCTGGCTGCCGTCGCCCGCCAGGTCGCCCAGCTTCACGTCGTACTCCTCCGGGCGGAGGCGGCGGATGTAGCGCGGGTCGTAGGGGTCGCGGCTGGAGCACACTTTGTCCAGCTCGCCGTGCAGGTGAATGACGTGCGTGCTGCCGGCGCGCTCGTGCAGGTTGTCCACGTTCTGCGTCACCACCGTCACGTTGAAGTCCTGCTCCAGTGCGGCCACGCCGCGGTGCCCTTCATTGGGCTCCACCTGCAGCAGCTGGCGGCGGCGCGCGTTGTAGAAGTCAAGCACCAGCCCGGGATTGCGGGCAAAGCCCTCGGGCGTGGCCACCTGCTCCACAGGATACTGTTCCCACAAGCCCCCCGCGTCGCGGAAGGTACTGATACCGCTCTCGGCGCTCATGCCCGCGCCCGACAATACTACCAAATTCCTTTTCATAGCCTATACCTTTCTTTAATAGATTCTACACCTGCAAAGGTAGCACCTTTTGTCGGGAATATTCAAAGCTCACACGAAAATATCCGTGCAAGGAGGCCTGCGTTCGCAAACTATTCACTACTTTTGTGGCGTAAAGCATAAACAAGAAGAAGCATGCCACAAGGTTCCCGACAGATACAAGCCCAGACGCAGCAACAGGTGCAGACCCTCTCGCCCCAACAGATATTGGCGGTGAAGCTGCTGGAACTGCCCTCCATAGAGCTGGAAGACCGCGTGCGCGCCGAGCTGCTGGAAAACCCCGCCCTCGAGGAAGGCAAGGAAGACACGCCGGACAATGACTATGCCGACAACGACCCCGACACCCAGACCGAAAGCCCCGAAGACGGGGGCGACACGGACTACGACTCGCTGGGCGACTACCTGACGGAGGACGACATACCCGACTACAAACTGCAGGAGAACAACCGCAGCCGCGACGAGCGGGCGGAGGAAATCCCCTTCTCGGACACCACCTCTTTCTACGAGACGCTGAAAGAACAGCTGGGCGAGCACGACCTGACCGAGCACCAGCGCCAGTTGGCCGAGTACCTCATCGGCTCGCTGGACGACGACGGGCTGCTGCGCAAGTCGCTGGACAGCATCAGCGACGAGCTGGCCATCTATGCCGGCATCGAGGCCACCCCGCAAGAACTGGAGCAGGCCCTGCACGTGGTGCAAAGTTTCGACCCGCCCGGACTTGGAGCACAAAGCCTGCAAGAATGCCTACTGATACAGATACGCCGCAAGATGGAGCAACAGCCGGACAATGCCGACCTGTCTCTATTGAAAGCAGAAGAAGCCATAGTGCAGGAATGCTACGACGAATTCACCCGCAAGCATTGGGACAAGATACAACAAAAACTCGGCATGGACGAGAGCCTTTGCCAGCAAGCCATCCGCGAAGTGTGCAAACTCAATCCGCGCCCCGGCGCCTCGATGGGCGAAGCCATAGGCAAAAACATGCAGCAGATAGTGCCCGACTTCATTGTGGACACTTACGACGACGGCACCATCAGCCTCACTTTGAACAACCATAACCTGCCCGAGTTGCGCATGAACCGCGACTTCACCCAGATGCTGGAAGAGCACACCAAGAACCGCGCCAACCAGTCGAAAGAAGCCAAAGAGGCCATGATGTTCCTCAAGCAGAAGATAGACGCGGCGCAGGGCTTCATCGACGCCGTAAAACAACGGCAAAACACCCTGTTCACCACCATGCAGGCCATTATAGACCTGCAACGCCCCTTCTTCCTGGAGGGAGACGAGTCGCTGCTGCGCCCCATGATACTGAAGGACGTGGCCGAACGCACAGGGCTGGACATCAGCACCATCTCGCGGGTGAGCAACAGCAAGTATGTGCAGACCAACTACGGCATCTACCCGCTGAAGTTCTTCTTCAGCGACGGCTACACCACGGAGAGCGGCGAAGAGATGTCGGTGCGCGAAATACGCCGCATACTGAAGGAGTGCATAGACAGCGAAGACAAAAAGAAACCCTATACCGACGACGAGCTGACCGACATGCTGAAGCAGAAAGGCTACCCCATAGCCCGCCGCACAGTGGCCAAGTATCGCCAGCAGATGAACATACCGGTAGCCCGGCTAAGGAAATAAGACATGGAAGAACTGAGACATACCCAAGACGACAAGACCTTAATCCGGACAGCCAAAGTGGTGTCGGCGGTGTTCACACCGTTCTCCATACCCTTTCTGGCTTTCCTGATACTGTTCTTGTTCTCCTACCTCAGCATCACGCCCCTGGTGTTCAAGGTGCTGGTGCTGGCCGTGGTGTATGGGTTCACCATACTGATGCCCACGCTCACCATCTTCCTCTTCCGCAAGATAAACGGCTTTACGCCGGACGACCTGAGGGTGCGCCGCCACCGATATATGCCCTTCCTGCTCACCATCATCTCGTACGTGTTCTGCCTGCTCACCATGCGCAAGCTTAACCTGCCTTGGTACATGAACGGCATTATCCTGTCCGCCTTGCTGACCTTGATAATCTGCGTGGCCTTCAACCTGAGGTGGAAACTGAGCGAGCACATGGCCGGGGCGGGAGGCATTGTGGGCGGACTGGTGGCGTTCAGCGAACTGTTTGGCTACAACCCCGTGGGCTGGCTGTGCATCTTCATACTGGTGGCAGGCATGCTGGGCAGCGCACGCATCATCCTGCGCCACCACACGCAGGGCGAGGTGCTGGGAGGTTTTGCCGTGGGCCTGCTGTGCTCGCTGGCGGCATTGCACCCGGGCAGCAAGTTGCTGATTTACCTGTTCAGCTACATCCTGTTTTAGCCGAAGGCCGGGAGGTGGCGACAATAACGGAAACTTTATATATTCAATCAACGTATAACCCCTTAAAACTAAAGATTATGAACTGTCCGACAAACGTGAAGTACACCAAAGAGCACGAGTGGATTCGCCAGGAAGGCGACGTGGCCTACGTAGGCATTACCGACTATGCACAGCAGCAGCTGGGCGACATTGTGTTCGTCGACATCCCCACCGTGGGCGAAACGCTGGCAGCGGGCGAAACGTTCGGCACCATCGAAGTGGTAAAGACCATCTCCGACCTGTTTCTCCCCGTGTCCGGCGAAGTGCTGGAGCAGAACGAAACCCTGGCCGACCAGCCCGAACTGGTGAACCAAGACCCGTATGGCGAAGGTTGGCTCGTCAAGATAAAACCTGCCGACGACGCCGACTTCGACAGCCTGCTCGATGCCGAGGCCTACAAGGCGCTTATCAATGAATAAAAGTTTAATGAAGAATGAAGAACTAAGAATGAAGGATCTTCTCATGTTTGACTCCTAATTCTTAATTCTTCATTCTTAATTCTTAATTTTCAAAGACATGACTCCCATAGTAAGTATCATCATGGGCAGCACCTCCGACCTGCCGGTCATGGAGAAAGCCGCCCAACTGCTCAACGACATGCACGTTCCCTTCGAGATGAACGCGCTCTCCGCCCACCGCACGCCCGAGGCTGTGGAGCAATTTGCCAAGCAAGCCGCCGGGCGCGGCATCAAGGTCATCATAGCCGCCGCAGGCATGGCCGCCGCACTGCCGGGGGTGATTGCCGCCAACACCACGCTGCCCGTCATAGGCGTGCCAGTGAAGGGCTCGGTGCTCGACGGGGTGGACGCCCTCTACTCCATCATCCAGATGCCTCCCGGCATACCCGTGGCCACGGTAGCCATCAACGGCGCCATGAACGCCGCCATACTGGCCGTGCAGATGCTGGCCCTGAGCGATGAAAATCTGGCCAAAGCCTTCGCCAAATACAAGGAGGGACTGAAAAAGAAAATCACCAAGGCCAACGAAGACCTCAAGGCGGTGAAGTACGAATATAAGACAAACTGACCCTGCCCGGTGTCGAGGGTGACCCTCGACGTTCTTTAGGGTGACCCTCGACACCCTCGAGGGTGACCCTAGGCATGCTCCAGGGTGACCCTAGGCAAAACCGCCGCCACGGCCGGCCTATTCTTCATTCTTCATTCTTAAATTCTTCATTACAGAAAGTGGACTTATTCAACTACTCCCGCCGCGAGACCTCGGTGGTCAACATCGGCGCCACCCCCTTGGGGGGAAGCAACCCCATACGCCTGCAAAGCATGACCAACACCCCCACGCAAGACACCGACGCCTGCGTGGCACAGGCCAAACGCATCGTGGACGCCGGCGGCGAATACGTGCGCCTCACCGCCCAAGGGGTGAAGGAGGCCGAAAACCTGCGCAACATCAACGCCGCCCTGCGCCGCGACGGATACGACGTGCCGCTCGTGGCCGACATACACTTCAACCCCCGCGTGGCCGATGTAGCCGCCCAATATGTGGAGAAGGTGCGCATCAACCCCGGCAACTACGTGGACGCCGCCCGCACCTTCAAGCACCTGGAATACACCGACGAAGAGTATGCCCGCGAGCTGCAGAAGATACGCGACCGCTTCGTCCCCTTCCTCCGCCTGTGCCGCGAGCACCACACGGCCATCCGCATCGGGGTGAACCACGGGTCGCTGTCCGACCGCATCCTGTCGCGCTACGGCGACACCCCCGCAGGCATGGTAGAGTCGTGCATGGAGTTTCTGCGCATCTGTGTGGACGAGCAGTTTACCGACGTGGTCATCTCCATCAAGGCGTCGAACACCGTGGTGATGGTGAAGACCGTGCGCCTGCTGGTGGCCACCATGGAGCAGGAAGGCATGCACTTCCCCTTGCACCTGGGCGTCACCGAGGCCGGCGACGGCGAAGACGGGCGCATCAAGTCGGCCGTAGGCATCGGTGCCCTGCTGGCCGACGGGCTGGGCGACACCATCCGCGTGTCGCTGAGCGAGGCACCCGAGGCCGAGATTCCCGTAGCCCGCAAGCTGGTGGACTACATAGTGAAACGCGAAGGCCACCCCTACATTCCCGGAGCCGTGGCACCTGGCTTCGACTACCTGAACCCCGCACGGCGACCGACATGGGCCGTGCTCAACATTGGCGGCGGACAGGTGCCCGTAGTACTCTCGGCACGACTGGACGGCAGCATGGACTTCGACCCGCAGCTGCGCCCGGACTATGTCTATGTAGGTCGACACTTGCCCGACCGGCTGCCGGAAGGTGTGGAGTGCATCGTCGACGCCGACCTGTGGCAAGGACAGCCGAGCACATGGCCAGCATTCAAGGCCGACCAACTGCCCTTTATGAGCGCCTGCACGGCCGGGCTGAAGTTTCTGTTCATCACCTACATGGGGCTGGACGAAGAGGCGCTGGCCTGCCTGAAGTTCCACCCCGAGATTGTGCTCATTGCCCAAAGCAACCACCAGAACCGTCTGGGCGAGTTCCGCGCACTGGCCCACCAGCTGATGTGCGAGGGGCTGGAGAATCCCGTCATCTTCTTCCAGCACTACGCCGAGCAGCAGGCCGAAGACTTCCAGCTGAAAGCCGCCGCCGACATGGGCGCGCTGCTGATGGACGGGCTGGCGGACGGCATCTTCCTCTTCAACCAAGGCGACATAGCCCCGACAGTCATCGACACCACCGCCTTCGGCATCCTGCAGGCGGCACGGGCACGCACCAGCAAGACGGAGTACATCTCCTGCCCCGGTTGCGGACGCACGCTCTACGACCTGCCGGGCACCATTGCCCGCATCAAGGCGGCCACCGCCCACCTGAAGGGGCTGAAGATAGGCATTATGGGCTGCATAGTGAACGGCCCCGGCGAAATGGCCGATGCCGACTACGGCTACGTGGGTGCCGGACGCGGCAAGGTGAGCCTGTATAAGAAGAAAGAGTGCATCGAGAAGAATATTCCCGAAGAAGAAGCCGTGGAGCGCCTCATCGCCCTCATCAAGCAGAACGGCGATTACCATTGCTGACCCTCTCATATCAAGCGCGCCCACTCATCAAGACATGAGCGGGCGCGCTTATTTTACCATATGTTTTTTTACTTGTCCCCGGCGGCAGGCTGGGCAGCCACGCTCAGTATCTCTTTGTAGCGCACGCTGTCGCCCAGCACCTTCACGGCTTCCTTCAGGTCGGCATCGTCCTTCAGTTGCTGGATGATGCTGCCGCGCTGGTAGTAATAGCGCTTGATGATTTCCACGGCTATCATCTTCTTAATGTCCTTGGCAAAGTGGTCGAGGTCGCGGTCCAGGTTGTGGGTCAGCTTCTTCTCGAGCGACTCAAACTCTGTGGAGGCATCGTCCAGGTAGCCCTCGAACTCGGCCATCTCCTTCAGGCTCTTCAAGAGTTTCTCCGACTGCTGGTCGTACTTGAAGTCGGCCTTCTTCACCTTCTCCTTAAACTCGGCATAGTCGGCATCGGTCACCGCGAACTGCTCGGCCGCAGGGATGGTGGCATGCTCCAGGCAATAGTCCGTGGCATAGTCGAATATCAGATTGTCTGCCACCAGGTAATACAGGATGTTGGGCAGCTTCTCCTGCTCTACCTGGATGTCGGGAGTCACTCCGCCGCCATCGCGCACCTCGCGTCCGGCCGCCGTGTGGAACACCGTGGTCAGACTGTCCGGAATGCGGCCCACGCTGCCGTCGGCATTGCGGTGGGCATAGTCGATGGCCTGCACGCAGCGTCCGCTGGGTATGTAGTACTTGGAGGTGGTAAGCTTCATCTGCGCGCCGTAGGGCAACGGGCGTGTAGTCTGCACCAGTCCCTTGCCAAAGGTGCGTGTGCCCACGATGACCGCTCGGTCAAGGTCTTGCAGCGAGCCAGCCAGAATTTCGGCAGCCGAGGCCGTGGCGCTGCTGGTGAGCACGGCCAGCGGGATGTCCAGGTCGATGGGCTCGCGCAGGGTCTTGTAGGTATTGCTGGCCTGCTTTATCTTTCCCTTGGTGGTGACTAATGTTTTGCCCCGGGGGAGGAAGAAGTTGGCTATCTCCACCGCCTCGTCCAGCAAGCCACCCCCGTTGCTGCGCAGGTCGATGACCAGGGAGGTGATGCCCTGCTTCTTCAAGTCGAGGAAGGCTTGCTTGAACTCCTTGGCCGGCTGGCCGGAGAAGGTGCTGAGGTTGATGTAGCCGACGTGGTTGTCCAGCATAGTATAATATGGTATAATGGGCAGTTCGATGGAGCGGCGCACGATGTCGAACGTCAGCGGCTTCTTGGCGCCCGGACGTTGCACCGTCAGCTTGAAGCTGGTGCCCACCTGGCCGCGCAGCATCTGGCTGACCTCCTGGTTGTCTTTCCCCGCCAGGTCTTGCCCGTCTATCTCCATCAGCACGTCGCCCACCTTCAGGCCGGCCACTGCAGCGGGCATTCCCTCGTAAGGCTCGGAGATGACGGAACGCTTCAGCTTGTCGTTCCAGGTGATGACCGAGCCGATGCCGCCATACGAGTTCTTCACCATCTGCTCCAGCTCGCTCTGGTCTTCCTCGGGGAAGTAGTTGGTGTACGGGTCGAGCGAATAGAGCATGGCGTCTATGCCCTCGCGGATAGTCTTGTTCGGGTCGATGGTATCTACGTAAAACATGTCCAGCTCCTTGACGATGGAGTTGAATATATCCAGGTTCTTGGCCACCTGGAAGCTGCGGTCGTCCCCGCTGCGGAAACTCAAACAAACGATAGAAGTGCCTGCCACAAGCAGCAAAGCCACGATTACATTTATCTTCCTTAGTCTTTTCATCTTCTGCGATAATTATGGTGTAAAATATTATACTTTCCGGCAAAAAAGGCCGCTTGAAACGTCCCGTTCGAACGTATCAGGGCATTATCTGCCCAATATTTTGGCCTTCCCTACATTTTTTTGTGCAAAGATATTGCATATTTCAAAATATCCTATTACTTTTGCACCGCATTTGAGAAAAAACAACACTCTTCGTTAGCTCAGTCGGTTAGAGCATCTGAC
>CASELH010000080.1 GCA_949288715.1 uncultured Bacteroides sp.
ATCTGTCATTCTGAGCGCAAGCGAAGAATCTCCTACTTGCTCCTGCTTTTAGGAGATGCTTCACTAACGTTCAGCATGACGAAAAGAAAAAATCTGCGTTCATCTGCGCCCGTCTGCGTCATCTGCGTGCCATTAAAATGCATAGCCCGATAAATTATTATTTAAACAAAACACTTTATGACTCCTTTTGAACAACTCTCCGCCGACTACCGCACCCGGGCCGGGCAGGCCGCACAGGCACTGGCCCGGCTGCAACGCTTCATCTACCGCATAGGCACCCTGCGCCTACTGCTGTTTGTGGCGGGCGTAGCGGGCCTCATCGTGCTGCGTGCCGAAAGCTGGGCCGTGCTGGCCGCCGTGGCTGCCGTGACGTTCGTGCCCTTCCTGGCGCTGGTGACATACCACAACCGGCTCTTTGCCCGGAAAGACTACCTGGAGAAGGAAAAGGAGGTGAACGAGCAGGAACTGGCCGCCTTGGACGGCGACACCTCCGCCTTCGACGACGGGCAGACGTATGCCGACCCGGCACACCTCTATGCCTTCGACCTCGACGTGTTCGGCCACCGCTCCCTGTTCCAGGCCATCAACCGCACCTGCACCGGGCCCGGACGCAACCGCCTGGCCGCCTGGCTGGGCCAGCACCTGGAGCAGAAAGCAGCCATCGAGGCACGGCAGGCCGCCGTGCGCGAGCTGACGAGCGAGACGGACTTCCGCCAACGCTTCCGCATCACGGGACTGCTGCACAAGGGCAAGGCCGCCGACGAGGGCGAACTACGCACGTGGGCGGCATCGCCCTCCACCTTCCGCAGCCACCTGGCGCTGAGGGCACTGCCTCCGGCCGTCACCCTGCTCAATGCCGTGTGCCTGGTGCTGGTCGTGGCCAATGTATTACCCGGCACGCTGTGGGGCATCCTGTGGTTTGCCTGCCTCACGCTGAGCTTCTGCTTCACCGGACGCATCAGCCGCACGCAGGCCGTGTATGGCAAGAAGCTGCAGATATTGGGCACCTACGCCCGCCTGCTCCACCTCATGGACGAGCAGCCCATGCACTGCCCCGCCCTGCAGGCCATCAAGGAGAAGATTGGGGGCGACCGGCAAGAGGCCTCGCTCGCCATCCGCCGGCTGGACCGCCTGATGAACGCGCTGGACCAGCGCAACAACTACCTGATGTACACCGTGCTGAACGGTACCTTCTGCTGGGAGCTGTGGCAGATAATGCGCATCGAGCGCTGGAAGGAGCAGCACGCCTCGGCCCTGCCCCGCTGGATAGACGCCATCGGCGAGACGGACGCCCTGTGCTCGCTGGCCACCTTCGCCTACAACCATCCGGACTACACCTTCCCCACCATTGCCGAGACGGACGGCAGCTTCTGCCTCCAGGCCACCGCCCTGGGCCACCCGCTGATGCCCCGCGACCGCTGCGTGCGCAACGATGCGGACATCAGGAAACGCCCCTACTTCGTCATCATCACCGGTGCCAACATGGCGGGCAAGAGCACCTACCTGCGCACCATCGGCGTGAACTACCTGCTGGCCTGCACCGGCGCGCCCGTCTGCGCCACCCGCATGGAGGTCACGCCCGTGAAACTCATTACCAGCCTGCGCACCAGTGACTCGCTGAGCGACAACGAGTCGTACTTCTTTGCCGAACTGAAGCGGCTGAAGCTCATCATAGACAAACTGCGGGCAGGCGAACAGCTGTTCATCATTCTCGACGAGATACTGAAAGGCACCAACTCCGTGGACAAGCAGAAAGGCTCGCTCGCCCTCATCAAGCAGCTCATGACGCTGCAGGCCGACGGCATCATCGCCACCCACGACCTGGCATTGGGCACGCTGGCCGCGCACTATCCGGACAACATCAGCAACTTCTGCTTCGAAGCCGACATCACAGACAACGAGCTGACCTTCTCCTACCGCCTGCGTCCCGGCGTGGCGCAGAACATGAACGCCTGCTTCCTGATGCAGAAGATGGGGATTGCGGTAGCGGAATGACAGCCTGCCGGCACATGAGCACGCATGTTTCAAAGCCTGTCACTACGGTTACATGAAACGAATGTACAAGGACATGAAACATATCTTCCACCCTCTCTCGCCGGCAACCCCTACATTTGGAGGCAAATAAACACATGATGTATCATGAAAACAAGCTCCAATTACCCAATCATCCGCAAACGTCAAGCTGCCCTCCTGTTATTGGCACTCTGCTGCCTGGGCGGCTATGCGCAAGAAGAAAAACAGTCTTCCAGCAAGGAAGAAAGCAACCGCAACGTCATGCTCAACGCAGCCAGTGCCAACGGTCCGCGCGAAATCCAGATAGGATTGCCCTCGGCCGATGTCAATGTGCTGGAGAACGGCATGCCTGTCACCTACGCTACCAATCCGCATAGCGTCAACTCTCTATGGCGTTCCGATGCCAGCCTCAGCCACGTAGGCCTGCTGAAGATTTCGGAAACAGCCATTACTACCGGCAACATCGGCTACGCCGTCAACTCCTTCACCCAACTGGGGCAGAAAGGCTTTCACGGCACGCTGAACTACAAAAGCAACCACTTCGGCATGCAGGAGTTCTCGCTCAACCTGAACGGCGAAGTGGCCAACGACTGGTATTACAGCGCCAGCATGTACCAAGACTTCGACCCGGGAACATTCAAAATCAAGTCCACTCCTTTCCAAGACCGCACACAAATCTATAAAGTAGCCCTTACCAAACGCTACAACGAAGGGCGCGGCGAAGTAACCACCCTCTACCACTACAGCAACAGCCGCCCGGTGTACAACTACGCCACCCAGTCGGCTCCCTTCATCTACGTGGGCGACGGCAGCGTGAAGGAGTTCGGCGACTTTGCCTTAGGCACCACCTCCTACTTGCCTACCGACAACGAGATGATGTATCGCGACATGCGCACCGGCGAGGTGAAGAAGACCACCCTCTACGATGCCAGCCTCAACCTGGGCAGCGAGTTCGCCTTGATGAACACCTACACCTGGGACAACGGCCTGCAATGGAAAGCCGCACTGAAATATGACCACTCCACCGGCTCGCTGGTCTACCAGACCCCCATGTCGCTCGACCAGAACGCGGCAGGCATCAACTACCTGTATGAAGCGGCAGACGGCAGCATGCAGCCCTACACGGGGCAATACGTGCAAAGCCGCATGTCGTGCCTCAACCGGGGATACATAGACGAGGTGATGTTTACCACCGAACTGTCCAAGACACTGGACAACGGCACTTGGCGCCTGGGACTGAACGAGTGGTACTACGACGTAGACTATACATCGAACACCACCATGTACGACCAGTCCGTGCCTTCGGACGGCAGCTATCCCGTGCGTCTCTACAATGCCGACTATGCCACTTCCGTAGCACGTGTCTATGGCGGAAACGGCTATTACTACGACTTCAACCGCAATGCCTCCGAGTACTACAAGGGACACGACAACAAGCTGGCCCTGTACTTCACCCACGACTGGAACATTACGGACTACCTGAACGTGTACTACGGCGCCCGACTGGAATGGCAGTCGCTGCGCGGACAGAACGCCGCCGTGCGCAATGCCACCGGCGAGTATGTGGGCCGCTTTGCCAACTACTACCTGGGCGCCACTGCCCCCGACGGCACCCTGATTGCCCCCACCCCTATGGAGCACGACTGGCTGAACTATGCCTTTACCGCCGCAGCCACCTACAAGCTGACGGGCGAATTTGGCTTTACAGGCGACTTTACCTACATCACCCAGCACCCCAAGATTGAGAACTTTGCCCCCGCCACCCTACCCAATACCGACAAGATATCCGTCCCCTTGGGTCGCATCGGCATCTACTACAACAACTCTTGGCTGAGTCTGACCTCGCTGTTCTCCTACATCTCGAAGACGAACAACAACTCCACGCTCAACCTGCAACACACCACCAGCACCGGCAACAACGAAATTATGGCCGCACCACTCACCTATGACATCAAGACGTTAGGTTGGACAACCGATGTCATGGCCCATCCGTTCCGTGGCTTCGACCTGCACTTCCTCTTCACCTACCAGAAGCCAACGTATAAGAAATATGAGACCAGCGTCACCTTCAGCGACGGATATGTAGGCACCATCAATGCCACCGGCAACATTGTGGCCGAAATTCCCCAGGTCATTGTGGAGATTGACCCCAGCTATATGATTACCAAAGACCTGAAGATATGGACCAGCTTCCGCTACTTCAGCAAGACCTACGCCAACCTGAACGATGCCTACTACTTCAACGGCCGCTGGGAAACATTCGGCGGGCTGAACTGGCAGGTGAACGACAAGCTGGCTTTGGGCTGCACCGTAGTGAACTTCCTCAACCAAACCGGAGCCAAAGGAACCATTGCCGGCGCCGAACTGATAGAAAAGGAAGATGCCGCCAAGTATGCCGGCACCGTGCTGGCAGGCAGCTACATCCGCCCGTTCACCGTAGAGTTCTCTGCCAGTCTGAAATTCTAATCTACTTTCTTGAAACCGATAACAACAAATAATCATCTGCATCATGAAAAAGAACCTTATCTGCCTTGCCCTTGCAGGAATGGCCATGACCGCTTTCACAGCTTGCCAATCCCAATCCGAAGGCTTCTCCTTGGAACATCAGGGAGACACGCTAACCCTTGTACACATCACCCGCCCCGCCAAGTACCTCATCCTGCCCATCCAAGAGACGAGCGGAGAAGCCAAAGTGCGCCTCGAAACAGGTAGTCCGGCCGACTGCGCTATGAACATACGCCTGGCCATGGACAGCGTGGACTACTACGTGCCCTTTGCCTTGAACGGGCAAACCACAGTCAGCATCCGCCGCATCGGTGCCGATGCCCTTTGCTGGGACAGCCTCCGGCTAAGCGATACCTTCGACACTGCCAACCGCGACTATTACCGTCCGGTCTACCACCACACGCCGCTCTACGGGTGGATGAACGACCCCAACGGCATGGTGTACAAGGACGGCGAATACCACCTGTACTACCAATACAACCCCTACGGCTCCAAATGGGGCAACATGCACTGGGGGCACTCCGTCAGCCGTGACCTCATCCACTGGCAGCACCTCGACCCGGCCATTGCCCGCGACACGCTGGGGCACATCTTCTCGGGCAGCACCGTGGTAGACAAGGAGAACACCGCCGGCTATGGCAAAGACGCCCTGATAGCCCTCTACACCTCGGCCAGCGACAAGTACGGACAGATACAATGCATGGCCTACAGCACCGACAACGGCCGCACCTACACCAAGTATGAGCACAACCCCATCCTGACCCCGTTTGACGGACTGAAAGACTTCCGCGACCCGAAGGTCTTCTGGTACGAGCCGGACAAGAAGTGGATTATGATTGTATCGGCAGACAAGAACATGCGTTTCTACTCCTCCACCGACCTGAAGGAATGGACTTACCTGAGCCAGTTCGGCGAAGGCTATGGCGCACAGCCCAACCAGTTTGAATGCCCCGACTTCGTGCAGCTGCCTGTAGACGGTAATAAAGACAACATGAAGTGGATCATGATAGTCAACATCAACCCGGGCTGCATGTTCGGCGGCAGTGCCACGGAGTACTTCGTCGGCACGTTCGACGGCAAAGAGTTCAAGTGCGACACCAAGCCCCAAGTGACTAAGTGGCTGGACTATGGCAAAGACCACTATGCCGCCGTCTGCATATCGAACACCGGCGACCGCACCATTGCCCTGCCCTGGATGAGCAACTGGCAGTATGCCAACATCACCCCCATCAAGCAATACCGTGGAGCCAACGGCCTGCCCCGCGAACTGACGCTCTACACAAAAAACGGACAGACGTACGTAGCCGCCAATGTGGTGCCCGAAGCCAAAGCCTTACGCAAAGACAGCCGCGCCGTAGAGAGCTTCAGCCTGAACGGCGAGCACCGCATAGACCACCTGACCAACGGCACGAACTGTGCTGTAGAGCTGGAGATGGACATCACGCCCGGCAACGCACAGACCGTGGGCTTCGACCTGCTTAATGAGAAAGGCGAGAAAGTAAAAATCTACCTCGATATGAAAGCTGGACGCCTCGTGATGGACCGCACCGAAAGCGGCATCACCCAGCTGGACGGTCCCAACAAAGGTAACTACGACGTGCACGTGAAGGAAACCGACGACCACCGCAAGACCCTCTCCGTGAACTACCAAAACGACTTCGCCCTGGGCACTTGGGCACCGCTGGCTCTGTGCAACGGTAAGACCTACCACCTGGACATCTTCGTAGACAAATGCTCGGTAGAGATATTCGTGGACGGCGGACGCATTGCCATGACCAACCTGGTGTTCCCCACCCGGCCTTACGACGGCCTGCGCTTCTACAGCGAAGGCGGACAGGCCACGGTGAGCAACCTGGCCATACACAGCCTCGGCCTATAAGTCAGGACGGATATCAGTATTCATACCCTAAAACATCATTTTCACCATGAAACATCTTATTCTCTTTACCATGCTGCTGAGCTTATCATGTGCCTTGTCTGCGCAGACGGGCGAACGAAAGAACATCCGCATTGCTACCGACCATACCGACCTGATTCTGCAAGTGCCCGACAACGGGCGCTTGTACCAGGTCTACTTCGGTGAGAAGCTGCGCCATGACGCCGACTTGAGCCACTTAGACTGGCAGGTACACCCGGCTTCGGACGGCAGTGTCGTGCCCCGTGGCTGGGAAGTGTACAGCGGCTCGGGCAACGAAGACTTCTTTGAACCGGCACTGTCCGTGACGCATGCCGACGGCAATCCCTCCACCTACCTGTACTATGTGTCGCACCACAGCAAGCAGGTAGACGGCGGCACACAAACCGACATTGTGCTGCGCGACAACCGCTATCCGCTGGAGGTGACCCTGCACTACGTGGCCTATGCCGCAGAAGATGTCATCAAGACCTGGAGCGAGATAAGCCACGACGAGAAGCAATCCGTATATCTCTCGGCCTATGCCTCCACCATGCTTTACTTCAGCGCAGGAAACTACTACCTGACGGAGTTCAGCAGCGATTGGGCCAAAGAAGCCCAAATGAGCATGCAGCCCCTGCGCCCCGGCAAGAAAGTGCTCGACACCAAGCTGGGCAGCCGCGCCGCCATGCACATGCAGCCTTTCTTCCTGCTGGGCATCGACCAGCCGGCCAACGAACGGCAAGGCCAAGTGCTGATGGGCACGCTGGGCTGGACGGGCAACTTCCGCTTCACCTTCGAGGTAGACAACGTGGGCAACCTGCATGTCATTCCTGCCATCAATCCCTATGCCTCCCGCTACGAGCTGAAGCCGGGTGAAACTTTCGTTACCCCCGAATTCATCTTCACCTTGAGCCGGCAAGGCACCGGGCAAGGCAGCCGCAACCTGCAGGCCTGGGCACGGCGCTACCAGCTGAAGGACGGCCTGGAACCGCGCCTCACCCTGCTGAACAACTGGGAAAACACCGGTTTCAACTTCAACCAAGAACTGCTGGCCGGACTGATGAAAGAGGCCAAAGACCTGGGCGTGGACATGTTCCTGCTGGACGATGGGTGGTTTGCCAACAAATATCCGCGCCAGAACGACCGTGCCGGGCTGGGCGACTGGGAAGCGAACCACGCCAAGCTGCCCGGTGGCATCGCAGCCCTGACCGACGCTGCCTGGGAAGCCGGCGTGAAGTTTGGCCTATGGATAGAGCCGGAGATGGTAAACCCCAAGAGCGAACTCTTTGAGCAGCACCCCGAATGGGCCATACACTACCCCAACCGCGAGACGTACTACTACCGCAACCAGCTGGTGCTGGACTTGAGCAACCCCGACGTGCAAGACTACGTGTACGGCGTAGTAGACCGGCTGCTGACCGAGAATCCCGGCATCGCCTACTTCAAGTGGGACTGCAACAGCCCCATCACCAACATTTACTCGCCCTACCTCAAGGAGCGGCAGGGGCAGCTCTACATCGACCACGTGCGCGGCATCTACCGCGTGTTGCAGCGGCTGCAGGCCAAGTATCCGCACCTGCCCATGATGCTATGCTCGGGAGGCGGTGCGCGCTGCGACTACGAAGCGCTGAAGTACTTCACCGAATTCTGGTGCAGCGACAACACTGACCCGGTGGAGCGTCTGTACATCCAGTGGGGTTTCTCGCACATCTTCCCGGCCAAGGCCATGTGCGCCCACGTGACAAGCTGGAACCGGGCAGCCTCCGTGAAGTTCCGCACCGACGTAGCCTCCATGTGCAAACTGGGCTTCGACATCGGACTGCAAGAGCTGAGCGCCGAAGAGCTGGAATACTGCCGCCAGGCCGTGGCCAACTGGAAACAGCTGCAACCCGCCATCATGGACGGCACGCAATACCGCCTCGCATCGCCCTACCAAGGCAACCACATGGCCGTGAACTACGTCAGCGCCGACCGCAGCATGGCCGTGCTCTTTGCCTACGACATCCATCCCCGCTACCAGGAGAAGCTGCTGCCCGTCAGGCTGCAAGGGCTCGACCCCGACAAGCTGTATCGCGTGGAAGAAATCAACCTGATGCCCGGCACGTCGTCCACCCTCAAGGGCCACGGGCAAGTCCTGTCCGGCGACTACCTGATGAAAGTAGGGCTGGAGACTTTCACCTTCGGCAGCATGCAGAGCCGTGTGGTGAAGCTGACCGCCCAATAACACCAAACTGAAATGACAAACCGATAACACCATGACCAATTCCAACCAAATGAAACTCGCCCGCCTGCTGCCCGTCATGCTCTGCTTCTTCGCCATGGGCTTCGTGGACCTGGTGGGCATCGCCTCCAACTACGTGAAAGACGACCTGGGTCTGACCGACACGCAGGCCAACCTCTTCCCCTCGCTCGTGTTCTTCTGGTTCCTACTGTTCAGCGTGCCCACGGGGCTGCTGATGAATCGCATAGGCCGCAAGCGCACGGTGCTGCTCAGCCTCGTGGTCACGGCCCTGTCGCTGCTGCTGCCCGTCTTTGGCGACAGCTACGGGCTGATGCTCTGCTCGTTCTCCCTGCTGGGCATAGGCAACGCGCTGATGCAGACGTCGCTGAATCCCCTGCTCTCCACCATCGTCAGCGGCGACCGCCTGGCCAGCTCGCTCACCTTCGGGCAGTTTGTCAAGGCCATCGCCTCGTTTCTGGCGCCCTACATCGCCATGTGGGGAGCCACGCACGCCATCCCCCAGTTCGGGCTGGAGTGGCGCGTGCTGTTCCCCGTCTACATGACGATAGCCGTCGTGGCCATCCTGTGGCTGGGCGCCACGCCCATCGAGGAGGAGGGGCGCGACCGCGCTTCGGGCTTTGCCCAATGCCTGCGCCTGCTGGGGCGGCCGTTCATCTTGCTGTGCTTCGTGGGCATCATGTGCCACGTGGGCATCGACGTGGGCACCAACACCACCGCCCCCAAGCTGCTGATGGAGAAGCTGGGCATGACGCTCGACGAGTCGTCGTGGGCCACGAGCCTGTACTTCATTTTCCGCACCGCCGGGTGCCTCTCGGGCGCCTTCATCCTGCAGCGGGCCAGTGCGCGGGGCTTCCTCACGCTCAGCGTCCTGCTCATGCTGGCAGCCATGGCCGGGCTGCTGCTGTCGGACAGCCGCGCCGTCATCTACACCGCCATCGCGCTGATAGGCTACGGCAACAGCAACGTCTTCTCCATCATCTTTGCCCAGGCGCTGCAGGCCGTGCCCGAGAAGAAAAACGAGGTGTCGGGCCTGATGATTATGGGCCTGTTTGGCGGCACGGTGTTCCCCTTGCTGATGGGCTTCGCGGCCGATGCCGTGGGCCAAAACGGCGCGGTGGCCGTCATGACCGCCGGAGTAGTCTACCTCTTGTGCTTTGCCTTAGGGAGAAGGCGGGCATAAGTCCCTGCCCCATGTAGGCATCAATGGCATTGATGATGCCCATCACTGGCATTGATACCTACACGACTCCCTACCCAAAGGTAGCAAAGGCCGGGAGTCAACCTGCCACAGTGTACGGAGAAAGCGACACCGGGCCAGACGAAAACCACATTTGAACACTCTAAAACAACATCAGTATCATGAATCAATCTATCGTAATAGGAATGGGCGAAGCACTGTGGGACGTGCTGCCCGAAGGAAAGAAACTGGGCGGAGCACCCGCCAACTTTGCCTATCATGTATCGCAATTCGGCCTGCCCAGCTGCGTGGTGAGCGCCGTGGGCGACGACAAACTGGGGGCGGAAATACTGGATAACTTCCGCGAGAAGAAACTGGACCACCTGGTGGAGACCGTGCCCTACCCCACGGGCACCGTGCAAGTGGAGCTGGATGCCGAGGGCGTGCCCCGCTATGAGATAAAGGAGGGCGTGGCGTGGGACAACATACCCTACACCCGCGCGCTCGACGAGCTGGCCCGACACACACGCGCCGTGTGCTTCGGCTCGCTGGCACAGCGCAGCATCGTGTCGCGCACCACCATCAACCGCTTCCTCGACGCCATGCCCGAGGGCGAGGGCCAGCTGAAGATATTCGACATCAACCTGCGGCAGAACTTCTACACCAAGGAGGTGCTGTGCCAATCCATGCAGCGGTGCAACGTGCTGAAGATTAACGACGAGGAGCTGGTCACCATCAGCCGCATGTTCGGCTACCCCGGCATCGACCTGCAAGACAAGTGCTGGATTCTGCTGGGCAAGTACAACCTGAAGATGCTCATCCTGACCTGCGGGGTGAACGGCAGCTACGTGTTCAGCCCCGGCCGCGTGTCGTTCCAGGAGACTCCCCGCGTGGAGGTGGCCGACACGGTGGGCGCGGGCGACTCGTTTACCGCCGCCTTCGTCTCGGCCCTGCTGCGCGGCATGCCTGTGGAAGACGCCCACCGCCTGGCCGTGCTCACCTCGGCCTACGTGTGCACGCAGAACGGCGCCATGCCCCAACTGCCCCGCGAACTGACGGAGTGGCGGGGGGCGTAAATGGGGATTTAGTTTAGTGATGAGTGGTTAGTGATAAGTGATTAATACGTGCAATAAGGAGGTGGTAACTGATTCCCCGGAGGAGGAGAATTCAGTTACCACAGC
>CASELH010000081.1 GCA_949288715.1 uncultured Bacteroides sp.
TGGCTGGCCTGTTTCTTTCACACAACAAAAGTAAACATTCCCAGCCGTATTTCCTTTCACTGCGCAAATCTAAGGGAGCGCAAGCGAAGAATCTCCTACAAGCAGAAGTAATAGGAGATGCTTCACATACGTTCAGCATGACGAAAAGAGATAAATCTGCGTTCATCTGCGCTCGTCTGCGTCATCTGCGTGCCAACAAAATGCACAGCGCAGCCCGAAGTTCTCAATAATGCCTCGCTTCATAATGCCGGTAATTGCGCCCAAATACCTGCAGGTGCTCGTAGGGCAGATGCCCGTCCACCCGGGGGGCAGACACGCCCGAGCCCAGCAAGGCGGAGGCTTCTTCCACCATCACCTCGTCCCACAACCCTGCGTCGAGAAACGACTGGAGCAGCCCACTACCCCCCTCCACCAGCAGCGACTGCAGCCCGCGCTCATGAAGCCCGGCAAGCACTTGCGGCAGCACGTCGCGCGAAAAGTCGACCTGCACATACTCCACGCCGGGCATCGGCTCGCGCCGACACTCGGTAAATACCAGCGTGGGCACCGTGCCGTCAAACAAATGCAATGTTGGCGGAAGCGACAGCCGGCGGTCGAGCACCACCCGCACCGGCGACCGCCCATACCAGCTGCGCACGGTGAGCGAGGGATTGTCGAGCAAAGCCGTGCGCCTGCCCACCATGATGGCACTGTGCTCTGCCCGTAGCTTGTGCACCAGCATAGCCGTCCGGGAGCTGGACAGCACCACCGGACTGCCCTCCGTGCGCAGGCGGTCTATGTAGCCGTCGGCCGACTGCGCCCACTTCAGCGTGACGTAAGGCCGCTGGCAGGTGTGAAAGGTCAGGAAGCGGCGTATCAGGTGCTGGCACTCCTGCTCCAGCACACCCACCACCACCTCGCGCCCGGCCTCGCGCAGCTTCCTGATGCCCCGGCCCGCCACCTTGGCAAAGGGGTCTTGGCACCCGATGACGATGCGCGGAATGCCCATCTCCACCAGCATGTCGGCACAAGGCGGCGTCTTGCCGTAGTGTGCGCACGGCTCCAGGCTGACGTAGATGGTGGAGCGCGTCAGCAGCTCAGGCTGCTTCACACTGCGCACAGCGTTTACCTCGGCATGCGCCTCGCCGCAACGCACGTGGTAACCCTCGCCAATGATGCGCCCGTCGCACACGATGACCGCCCCCACCATAGGGTTAGGCGCCGTGTTGCACAAGCCGTTCCGCGCCAGCTCTATGCAGCGGCGCATGTATTTTTCGTCGTCCGTCCTTATCATAGTTTTCATTTTAAATGTACAAAAATATATGATAATTTGTCGGGGCGAAGCCCCGAAATGAAGGATGAAGAACTAAGAATGAAGAATTCTGTAGGGATACAGTATGCAGCGGTAACTGATTCCCCGCCTCCGGGGAGGTTGCCCTCCCCCGATAACGGGGGAGATAGGCGAAGCCGGAGGGGGGTGGGTGGCACGAAGTGACGGGGTGGTAGCGATAATTTCACTCTTATTCAAAGGTTTATATTTCAACCTACCACCTCCCCCTTCGGGTTCTCCTCCTCCCGGGAGGAGGAGAATTCCGTTACATCGCTAATTCATCATTCTTCATTCTTAATTCTTCATTAACATATCATTCATCGACAACCCCTTATAAGAGATGGCATAATCCTTAAACTCCCCCGTAGCCCGGAGGAATGCCGCAGCCTTCTTTTCCAGCACGTCTATATCGATGTTCTCCGCCTTGCGCTTCACTTCAAAGAAAGCCGCTTCCCCGCTCAACTCATTCTCGGCCACGATGTCTATCTCGTTTTCTCCCTTGCGGTCCCACCAGCTGCCTATGCGCGTGTATTGGTGCGTCTCTATCAGCACGCGCCTGAACCAGCGCTCAAGCATCAGGCCGCTGAAGGTCTCGTAATCGCGGTTTATAATCGTCTTCACACTCTCGTAGTTCTCTATTTCGAGCATGTAGCCATACTTATGGATAAACCGGAACCAGAACGTGAAGAAGTTGTCCTCTATGGCGTAGCGCACACTCTTAGTGGCACTGCGCTCAAATAGCGGCTGCTTCTTGGCAATGACTTCATACTCCTTCTCCAGCTTGGTAAGATACCCACCAATCTCCTTACCCACCGCGTTCTCTATTTCTGAGCGCGAAGTCTTGCCCCGCGCAATGGCCGACAGGATGGAAAAATACCTCCCATAGTCTTTGCCAAACTCTTCAACCAAGATAGCCTTTCCTTCCCCCAGGAAGATAGAGTCCGCCTTGACTATATGGTCCAGCATTTTTGCTTTGGTCAGGGCGCCGGCATCCACCAGCAGCTGCACGTACTTGGCCACCCCGCCGGTAAAGGCATACAGGGCCAGCAGGTCTTCTGCCGCATAGCCGGGATTGTACTCCGACAAGATGTCCTTCAGCGCCCCCGGGGCAAACGGGCGCACGGTCATAAACCGCGCCTGCCGGTTGTAGAGCGGCTCTTTCTTGTCCTTGAATATCTTGGTCATCATGGAGTAAATGGAACCGCAAACCACCAGGTTGATGCGGGACTGGGGAGAATACAAGTCCCAAATGCGCTGCATGTCGCCATAAACCGACTTGTTTACCCGGAAAAACTCCTGAAACTCGTCAATGAAGAGCGTCATGGGGCGCTCGGCCGAAAGCTTCATCAGATACTCGAAGATTTCGGCAAACCGCACTGCCTTGCCCATAACGGGGATGCCCAGCTTGCGCTCAATCTCCTGCCGATAGTCCTCGCACAACTCGCCCTCGGCCTTGCGGGTGACGAAAAAGTACAATATAGGCTCGTCGCTGTATGCTTTCCACACCAGCGAAGTCTTCCCGATGCGCCGACGCCCCGTCACCACCGTAAACTGGGCGTTGTGCCGTGCCAACTCGCGAATCTCACGCAAGGAAGCTATCTCTTCTGTCCTGTCGAAAAATCTCATATTCCCTGTTTCATCTCCGGTAGCGAAACCGTCATTTCCGAAACAGCCGTTTCGCTACTGCAAAAATAGGGTAAGTTTGCCGGATGGCAAAATATCGGGAGGGGAAAAATAAAGCGAGGTGTGTCGAAATGCAGTATTCCTATCATTTTGTCATTCTGAGCGTAAGCGAAGAATCTCCTACTAACAGGAATAAATAGGAGATCCTTCACTCCGTTCAGGATGACAGAACAAAATGATAGTCAAAACTCATTTTGACACACCTTCACTGTTATCCTGAAAGATGCTCCGCACCGATGCCGGCCGGAGCACCGCATTTAACTATAAGCGCTATATTCAATGTCCTTTTTGAGGAATGACGGGCCAGGCGTTGGTGCCGGATTCCCAACCGCCATCCGTAATACCTGTGACGCTTGCCGACTGCTCAAAGCCAAGGCCTGGGAAGAAATAAACTGTAGGCACAGGGAAAGGTTGATATATAGTTCCATATACAGCCATACACAATTTGCTGGACAAATTACCTTTAGTGTTGTTTCCTCTACCGGCAGTCCAAGAGCCTCCATAATTATAAGTTCCATTAACTGACGCAGGTAAGAATCCGCTCTCTTTCCTTCTACACCCGGAGAAAGGAATATACAATGCACCGCCATTGATAGTCACGAAAAATTCCCCGTCTACATCAAAGTTAGTTGTGCCGACCAAGGAACCTGTAGTCAGGGTAAAATCTCCGCTTGTCAGACAGCTCAAGAACGCATTGGGATCCGGCACATGGTAGCCCGCAGGCGAGGGGTCGTACAAGCTCTTGACCACTTGGTCCATTTTATTCGCAGTGCCACCTACATAGGTGCCCGAGCCTGAAGCATTCCACAGGTTGCCGTCGATCTGGCTTCCGTCAGTATAAAAGACCATGGGCTTAGCCACTGTGTTGTTGGGCATTCCCAGAGCGGCACTTTCTATTTTTATATTCATCAGTCCGTTGTCATCATACAGGGGGACACCCGGCTGGGCGTTGGTGGTGTAGTCCACACTGCTGGGCCACATGGGCTCCTTGCGCCCCCACTGGAAGGTGGGGTAGCGTCCGCGCACGTTCTGCCCGGCTACTCCCTTGCGGGTGATGGTCACCACGTTGGAGGGGACCATACTTCCGTCATCGGCCTCCGCCACGGCACGCACATAGATGGTTTCCGCTTTTATCTCCTCCATGTAGCCGCCACGCACAAAGCCGATGGGGTATTTCAGGAAGGTCTTGCCGCCCACGGTGCCGTCGCCCACCTTAGGAGTCACCCAGATGTGCCAGCTCCATATCAATTCGTTGTTCTGAGTATAGGCGCCTATCAGCGCGTTGCCGGGCTGAATCAGATTCTTGTAAGTGGAAGAGCTGCCGCCTACAGTGAACTGGATGCGGGCATTTGCGCCTGTCCCCGAGTCACGCTTTACGTCGGTAATCAAGCCGTCCACGTCTTGCCAAATCAGTCTGACTGTGAAGTTGCTATAGCTCTTACCAAGGTAAGGACTCGTAATATTATTATTTAACCCGTCCCTGTAGTCGTAGTTGTTCACAACATCGGAATTGGGCTGGCCGTTCTTCAGCGCGTTGCCAAACACGGCCAGGAAGCGGTAGGTGCCGGCACTGTTCACCATGTAGCAGTTGGCGGTCTCCTGATCTACCAGGCTCTGGTTGTTGGCCCAGCCGGCATCGCGCAGCTTCCTGGCGTCCTCGCCCTCGGCCGTGCGGCTGGCGGCACGTACCACGATGTCCTGGTGCCACCAGGTGGGATTATTGGCATGCTTGCTCGAAGGGGTGGACTTGACAATGGCGGGGCGCGATGCATCGGAATTGTCGTGCCAATCCATATTGTTGGTGGAGAACTGTAGCTTGTAAGGCTGTGCGTTTTCGCCTTTCTTGGACTCTACTACAAAGTTTAGCACATTCTCCGTAAGGCAGTTGTCGACCGTGTGGGTGCCGGCCAATTCTGTACCACTCCTGGTGTAGATGTTGATGATGAGGTCTTCCTCCTCCTTGTGCGAAATGCGGTAGATCACAGTGTGGCCCATCTCCCAAGTGCTTCCCGTCAGAGACGCCGTGAGGGTTATGGGATTGCCGCCATCCGCCGGCTGCCACACCACCTCCATCATGGCATCTTCGCCCAAGGTCTGCGGCAGCATGTAGAAGACGTTGCCCTCGTCGGGTGTAGTGATGGGGACATCAGCGGTGCCGCCTCCTACGGGGATGTTCATTTGGTCCTCTCCTCCAGCATCGTGGTCGTAGGCATAGTAGGTGTCGCCCAGGTTGTCATCGGTGGCATACTCCCACGTACCCACGGGCTGCTTGGTGTCGCCGGTGACAGCCGGCACAAAGGTTGCCTTGCCGCGCACGCCGGTAAAAGCCAGGTGCTTGATGGTGCCGGGCGTCATGTCGGCGGCAGCCACCACCTCAATGCGCGTCAGCACGTGCGAGAAGGTCAGCGGAATGGTGCCTGTGGAGCCTGCCTTCACCTCCGTGCCGCGAATCAGGCAGATGTCCGCCTGGTTGACTGCGTAGGAGGGACAGCGGTAGGAGAAGCGGGGCAAGCCCGTAGCATTTTCCGCAGGCCTCATGTCGGTACCGCCGCGCAGAAAAGGGTTGTTGGGCATCAGGGCAAACAGCATGAGGTTGCTGCTGCCGGGCAGAAACAACTCGAGGGGTGTGTTGCTGGTGCCATCGCCCTCCACCGGCAGGTAGGTCTTGCTGTCCACGTCGCCCTGCCGCTTCACCAAGAGGTTGTAGAAATAGTTGGGGCGATAGTCGTCGGCACTGAACGTGCCGGTATAGGCATAGGCATAAAGGCCAAAGTTGCTTTGGCGGTCGGCCTTCTCATTATCCGGGTTGCCGCGTGTGACGGGCGCTTGCTGCCCTGCCCCGTCATCTGCAATGCCGGGGGTGGAGGTCATGTGCAGATACAGGGGGTTGCCCGTGCCGCCCTGCATGCGCACGGTGGACGTTGTGCTGCTGCCCGAACGCGTGGCGGGCACCCACTCCGTCTGCTTGTCTACCACGAAGTTCAGGCTGCCGTTGTTGGGGTGAGTGCCAAAGGTGGAGAGGTCGTTGTCGGTGCAGGCGGTAAGCCACAACGCCCCGCACGCTGCCACAAGGGCCGTGCAACGGCATAAATTCCGC
Source organism: uncultured Bacteroides sp. (assembly GCA_949288715.1). Lineage (GTDB taxonomy): Bacteria > Bacteroidota > Bacteroidia > Bacteroidales > Bacteroidaceae > Bacteroides. Next base: position 6,090 of record CASELH010000081.1, read on the forward strand.
TTTAAGATACATGTCGTTTTCATTGTCGATAATCGTTTTTAGTGACGGGCTTTCTGCAAAGTGCCCTCATAGAAGCCGGGAAGGGAGCATTCAACCCCGCCCGGCCAGTTAAGGTCTGGTCAAAAAAGACAAAACAAACAAAACTTATATATATGTTATGCCTCACGCATCTTCGGGAGGTATTACATATCTTTGTCTTCCGTCACGTCTTTCCAGTCGGATACTGTTACCGTGAAGGAAAGCTTGGCGCCCAGTACCGGTTTGTTGGGGTCAACATCAACCACCGGCTCTTCCGGATCAACAGGTTGCTCAGGGTCAGTGATACCGCCGCCGTTGCTGAAGTCCAGGGTCACGGTGTAGCAAGTGCCCGGCTGTATAGTGTTCTGGGTATCACCTGCTGCAGAGGCGCCGCTGAAGGGAATAGCCGTCCAAGCAAACTGGCCTTGGTTAGCCGGAGTATCAATGACTTCGGGGAATACCTGATGCCAATCATCTGCTCCCGTGCCGGACTTCGTCTCAATGCGGCAGAGCACAGAGATGTAAGAGCCGTCCACACCACTGCTGTTTTCTCCCGTCCATGCCGTCAGGCTTTGGGGCAGAATCATGAAGCCCGGGTCGCTGTCGGCATCAGCATCTGCCAAAGTAAGGAGCGAGGTGGCTGTAGTGCCCAGCTGTTTTGCACTCGTGGCAGTCCACGTTGTTGCCGAGTGGTAGTCACCGTCCTTGTTTGTGCTGTTATCCTTTGCGGAATACAGCGTATTCAAATCGAGCACGTCGTCCTTAGTGGTATTGGTAGACGTAGTGGGGAAGGTGAAGTCTGTCGTTGCATTAAAGCCATTCAGACGCACGCCCAACACATGTACACGCAGGGCGTCGGTGTTGTTATTCACCGCATTCACCCGGATTTGGGAATACACGTGCTTGAAGTTGATGGTAACACTTCCGTCGGAATTTGCTGCATCCGATCCGCTTTCGTAGGCCACTACCAGGTCTTCCTGCTCACCGGCCGTGGCATCCGGCTTCAAGCCCTTGATTTGCTGCGTAGTTCCATTAATTGTCACATTCGTAGCAGCAGTGCCGGAGGGCAGATTTGCTTCATTGTAGGCAAAGAAATGCAACGTTCCTTCACCCGGGAAGAAGTGGTCTACGGTAGACGCCCATGTAGAGGTTCCGCTCTGCCAGCTGTAGGTATCTTTCCACACCGGGGTAGCACCGCTGGCATTAGTGCCCTGCAAGGCCTGCACGACAAACGAATTAAGATTACTGGTTGTCACTTCAGTGGCACGCGTCGCATGGTCGGTAAAAGCCCGGAATGCGATGGCGTTTCCCTGGTTCACTGCTACGGTCTCGTCTTGCGAGCACGAGGCCAAAGCCATAGCCGACAGTGCGGCAACAAAAAACATACTTTTCTTTTTCATCGTTTTTAGGTTTTAAAATTAAACATGATACTTATTTTACTATGTGCATGTGCATAGTCCTGTAGTTTAGCTTACATTTCAATGTCTATCTTCACGTCGTTCCAGCCATCTATGTCGGGCGTCATGCCGCCATCTCCTCCCACAGGCGTGGGCAGGGGCAGCCCCTCCAGGTGCAAGTGGATGTTCAAGGGGTCGGGTGCCCGGTGCATCTGCTCGGTGACGTCGTAAGTGTAGTACACCTGGCTGCCGTCTTTCAGCACGGCATAGATGACCAGCTTGTGTGGGATGCCGTTATCACCGTCCGGACAATGCCCAAAGGCCGTCAACTTGCCCTGCAACACCGATACCCCGTCAGACTCCGCCGCAAAGGGCTGCGACACGCACTCGGCATCCAGCAGGCCGGTGCCCACAAACAGCCCGGCGCTAAGCCCCGACAACGAGCCGCTAAAAGCGGTGCCCTGGTCTATGTTCTTTACGTCAACAATCTCATAGGTGATGTTCGCCACCGACTGGCGGGGATAGAGCGTGACCGTCTGCACCGCCCCGCCCGCCGCAGGAGCCCCCACCTCGATGCCTGTGTAGCTATCGGTCCACAGCATGTCGGGCGACAGGGTGCAGCGTTGCCCCTCGGCTCCCTCGGCACGCGGCGGCTGAAGCCCCGACACCACCATGGAGCCCATGCCCTCCAGCAGGCCGGCGTCGCGGGTGTACACCTCGAAGGTATCCCAACTGCCGGTGCCCTTGCGCTTGATGACCTCGGTGTCCGTGTTGAGGCAAAGCACACGGTAGCGGCCATAAGGCAACTCCACGGTGCCGCCCTCGCGGCTCAAGGCAAATCGTTGCGGAGGCAAGTCCGCCCCATCGTCGGGGAAAAAGCACACTTCCATCTCCTCTGCGTCGGCATCGGGCGCATCGCTCCAGTCAAGAATCACCTGCAAGGGGGCAGTATGTGCATGGTCGTAACACAGTTCCTTATGCTCGCAGGCCATAAAGGCCCCGGCCACCAGCCATGCAGCCAGTGCCGTCAGTATGGTGGTCAGTCTTGTCGTCTTCATTGGTTGCCTCCTTTCGGTTGATTAGCGTTTCCTCGTCCCAGCAGCCACACCAGCGACACCTCCAGCTTAGTGGGGCCAAACCAATGGCGCTGCTTGGTGGCTTGCCATACATAGTGGTTGTCTATGGGCAGGTACTCCATATACTCCCCGCCCAGGTAGCCTATGCCGAGGGTAAAGTCCAGGTTAAGCCTGCGGGCAATGGGCAGCGAGTAGCCGTATTCCAGGCCCGCGCCGTAGCTCCACTTGTCGCCCAGGTAGCCGCGTCCGCCCCACTCCAGGTCGTAAGTCAGCAGTTGTCCGTACACGCCCAGGTGGTGTCCCGTCAAGGGTTTTCCCGCCGCGCGGCGTCCCAGGTATTTGCGTATGCTGACGTCGCCGCCATACGTGCGCCAGTAGCGGTGGCGGCTGTCGTTGCTCCACCAGGCATACATCCAGTTGGCGCCCAGCGTCCAGCCCCGTTTCAGGTAGAACTCCACCCCTACGTTGGGCACGGCCACTGCGTCATACAGCAGGTTGGTCTTCACCGCCATGTAGAAGGGCTTCTTGTCCGCCTCCGCCACCATAGGGGCAGGCACAGGCTCCTCCTCCCGGGGCACGGCCACCGGCGCAGGCACGGTGTCGGCAGGCACTTCGGGTGCAGGCTGCGGCTCTTCCACCTCCGGTTGCTGCGGCTCGGGCTGTACCACCGGCTGCACATAGCGCACCTCGCAGTCCACCTCCACGCCCGCGCCCCTCAGCTCGGGGAAGAAGTGCCGCTCCATGTAGCGCCAGGCCTCACCGCCCAGCAGCATGCCCAGGCGGCGTTTCCGGCTGTCGGTCACCTTGCCGTCCGTCACCACCCATTCAGGCATGTGGCGCAAGATGTGCAAGGCCTCTTCCCGTCCCGGCATCTGCGGGTCAGCCTCCACCAGGGCAGTCAGTCCCTGCCAGTCTATGCCGGCCGACGAGGTGTACAGTCGCCCCTTCACCTCGGGCAGCAGTTGCAGCAGCAGGGTGCCGATGCTCTTGCCGCGCCGCGCGGCCAGCCGCTCGTTCAAGGCCGAAGTGCCCTCGGGCGAGGCCGAAGTGCCCTCGGGCGAGGCCGAAGCCACAATGCGGATGTCGCCTATGCGGCACAACGTGTCGGCCTGGGCGTGTTTCACCTGCCGGACAAAGCTGTCCAGGTTACGACGATTGTCGCGGAAGTCGGGTTCCAGCTGCGAATACCCTTGCCTGAAGTACAGGCGGACGCTCAGCGTGTCCGTCCGCACCAGGCTTTGCGCCCCTGCACCGGTGGCAAAGGCAGCTACAGCAAGCCATATCAGTAGTCTCTTCTTCATGATGTTCTTCTCAGTTTTTTTTATTTAGGGAGAAAGTTCAAATTCATTCAAGCCCCGCCAAGCCGCTGCCCGCGCAAGCCCGAGGGACTCATGCCCAGGTGGTGCTTGCAGAAGGTGGCAAAGTAAGACATGGCGGAAAACAAAATCGTAGAAACCGCTGCGACAACCCAGCAAGGGGAAAAACAGGCGGAACAAGTCTTCGCGGGCGCAATAGGCACGCAGCAGCAAGAACAGCTCCCGGCGCTTTATTTCGTGAAAAAGCACGCAGTTAAGCCCTTCAGCCAGATTGCAGGATAAATCCTCGAAAAATCGCCTAATACGTACATTTACAGACTCTTGCAGGTAGGTGTGTGGGGGGGGGGGTAAGGCCATCCGGAGCCGTGGCGACGTCGCGCCTCAGCTGCTCCAAGTCGTAGCGGTCGCACAAGGGCACTTGCACCGGCATGAGGCAGGTCACCACGTGTGCGGCAGCCCGTGCACGCACATTCGGCGCGCCGGCACTCGGCATCAGCACCAGGCAACCGGCGCCCACCTCGCGACAACTGCGACCGTCGGCATCGGCTACCTCGAGCAACCCATCGGCCACATACAGCAGCTGGCCTCCGTCTTGCCGCACAGCCGGCACTTCAGCTCCGGGCTCCAGCAGCAGGCGGCCGAACAAGGCCGCAGAACCGGTGACGTAGTGCGAACAGCCCTTATGCTCCGATGAATAGTGCAATGCCATAAATTATAATCAATTAATAAATGTTTGTTGTTGTTTTGTTTCGAGTGCAAAGGTAGGGGTATTCCGCCACATAGGGCTTAAGAATCACGCCAATAAATTTCCAAAACACGGCAAAAAACAGAAATGAATTGTTTACGATGGCACGCAGATGACGCAGACGAGCGCAGATGAACGCAGATGAACGCAGATTTATTTCTTTTCGTCATCGGGGTGTATCAAAATGCAGTATGCCTATCATTTTGTCATTCTGTTTTCTATGACTTGCGCAAGTATTTTATATTTTTTATCCACCGTCATGCGGCGTTTGTTTTTATCTTGCCGCGTGACGGTTGCTTTTT
>CASELH010000082.1 GCA_949288715.1 uncultured Bacteroides sp.
GAAAATCCATTATCGTGCCGCCACACTTTGCCAACGCTTCAACTCGTTACCTATTACCGAGAGTAAAGAACGGGACGAGGTATTGCGCCAGCTGTTCGGCTCTGCCGGGAAAAACCTCAGCATCAAACCGGGCTTCTTCTGCGACTTGGGCATCAACCTGCACGTGGGTGACAATTTCTTGACCAATTACAATGTGACCATCCTCGATATGGCTCCCGTCACCATCGGTAACAATACATGGCTCGGACCGGGTGTAGGGATTTATGCCGTGGCTCATCCGATGGAGGCTGCCGGACGTATGGATCGGCTTGGTATTGCCAAACCGATAACCATCGGTGACAATGTATGGGTGGGCGGTAATTCCACTATATTAATGGGAGTGACTATCGGCAACAACGCTATCATCGGGGCTGGTTCGGTAGTCACGCACGACATACCCGACAATGCAGTGGCGGTTGGCAATCCGGCGAAAGTAATCCGTTATGTAGAAAACAAAAACAGATGCGATTGATAAATATGAATGCAAAATCATCCTTACTCCTCTTTGCCGCTTTGTGCCTATCGGGAATCCTGTCGGCACAAGAAGCTGAACACGACACTACGTTTGCCGAGAGAAACATTCCATTGGACGAGGTGGTGGTGACTGGTACGCGCAACGAGACGGATGTGCGGCACCTGTCGCAAACCGTATCAGTCATTCCCCGTCTGACCATCGAGAAGAGCCTTCAGTCTTCGCTCCTGCCCGTATTGACAGAACAAATTCCGGGCCTGTTTACCACCTCGCGTGGCGTGATGGGATACGGTGTGTCCAACGGTGCGGCGGGTGGTATCTCTCTGCGTGGACTTTCAGGCGGTAACGCACGTCTGATGGTGCTCATCGATGGGCATCCGCAATATGCAGGCATTTTCGGTCATCCGATTTCCGATGCCTATCAGACATTATTGGCCGATAAAGTGGAAGTGTTGCGAGGACCTGCCTCTGTGCTCTATGGCTCGAATGCGATGGGCGGCGTGATAAACATCGTCACCCGGAAAATGCACGAAGACGGCATAAGGACGGATGTCCGTGCCGGGTATGGTTCTTACAATACGTTGGAAACGGAACTGACCAATCGCATCCGCAAGGGACGTTTCTCCAGCGTCATCAGCGGTTCGTACAACCGTACGGACGGACATCGGGAGAACATGCCTTTCGAACAGTACGGCGGTTATGCCAAATTAGGCTATGAATTGACAGACCATTGGAATACCTACGCTGATGTGAACGTGACGCACTTCAATGCCACTTATCCCGGTCCGGTGTCCGCTCCCTTGCTGGAAGGCGACCAGCGCATCACGCGCGGCATGGCTTCCTTTGCCATTGAAAACAACTACGAGCGCACATCCGGCGGCTTGAGTTTCTTCTATAACTGGGGCGACCATTGGATAAACGACGGCTATACGCCCAGTGAAGGAGAAACACCGCAAGACGGACGTTTCAACTCGTTTGACGATATGATGGGCATCTCGCTCTACCAAAGCGCACAATTCTTCACGGGAAACCGCATCACTTTCGGTTTCGATTGGTTCCGCTATGGCGGCGAGGCGTGGACGGAGTACGTGAAAGGAGAAAAAGCCGGAACACGCGAGGACATCGTTGACAAACGGGAGAACGAAGTGGCGGGATACGTGGACTTCCGTCAGGACATCGGCACGTGGCTGACCTTTAACGCCGGACTGCGCATCGACCACCATTCGCGCATCGGGACGGAATGGGTGCCGCAGGCGGGACTGGCTTCCCATTTGCCACACAGCATCGATCTGAAGGCATCCGCCTCCAAAGGTTTCCGCTATCCTATCCTGAGGGAAATGTATATGTTCCCTCCGCAAAATCCCGACCTGAAGCCGGAGTCGATGTGGAACTATGAAATTGCCTTCTCGCAACGGTTATTGGAGGGCAGGCTTTCGTATGGCGTGAACGTGTTCTACATCGATGGTAAGAACCTGATTATGACCTTGCCCCGCCCGAACGGCAGCGGTATGCTTAACCAGAACTCCGGGGAGATAGACAACACGGGCGTGGAAGTCCAAGTGGCTTACCGCATCAGTCAGGAATGGTCGGCAGATGCCAACTACAGCTTTCTGCACATGGAGAATCCTGTGGTTGCCGCTCCCGAACACAAGCTGTATGCCGGGGTCAACTTCTCGAAGGGGAGGTGGAACGTATCTACCGGCGTGCAATACATTGCCGGCCTGTACACCTCTACCAATCCGGTGGCCAAGGAATACTTTACCTTGTGGAACCTGCGGGCTTCCTTCCGTGCCGCCCGTTGGCTGGACATTTGGGCAAGAGGGGAAAACCTACTTGCACAAAGCTATGAGATCAATGCCGGATACCCGATGCCCCGTGCAACGGTGATGGCAGGAATACACGTAAACTTTTAACCATTTAATACGTTGAATTATGAACAAGATTTTTACAGTGCTGTTAGCATCCGTCCTGATGATGGCGGGTGCGGGTTGTGCTAATGCGCAAAAGCAAGCCTCGGAAGAGGGCAGTTCGTCACTCCCCAAAGTGTATTTCATCAAAGACATCACCTCGGAGAACCTGATTAAGATTTATAATGCGCTCGGACGGAAAGCCGAAGGCAAGAACGTGGCTGTCAAGTTATCGACCGGAGAGGCGGGCAATCCCAATTACCTGCAACCTGCTCTCATCAAGGATTTGGTGCAGAGGGTCAAAGGCACGATTATTGAGGGCAATACCGCTTACGGCGGTAAACGTACCAACGTGGCCGACCACATGAAAGTGGCCGAGGAACACGGATTCACCGCCATTGCCGATGTGGACATCATGGATGCCGACGGGCAAGTGGAGCTTCCGGTGAACGGAGGCAAGCACCTGAAGGTGGACATCGTTGGGAAAGACTTCTTGAACTACGATTTCATGGTGGTGTTGTCACACTTCAAGGGACACCCGATGGCAGGATTCGGCGGTGCGTTGAAAAACATCTCCATCGGTATTGCTTCGCCGGAAGGCAAGGCGTACATCCATTCCGGCGGAAAGACCCGCAATGTAACTGAGGTATGGAACATGATTCCGGCCGACACCATTTTCCAAGAGTCTATGGCAGAAGCCTCCAAAGCCATCATCGACCACATCGGCGACCGGGTGCTGTACATCAGCGTGGCAAACAACCTTTCGGTGGATTGCGACTGTGTGGCCACTCCTGCCGACCCTCAGATGGGCGACCTCGGCATCTTCGCTTCCCTCGACCCTGTGGCTCTCGACCGTGCCTGCATCGATGCCGTGCGTAATTCTTCAGACCACGGCAAGATACACCTTATTGAACGTATCGACTCCAAACATGGGATGCACAATCTGGAATACGCCGAACAACTCGGGTTGGGAAGCCAGAAATATGAACTTGTCCCGTTGGATTAGGCATGCCACTTAAAAATCAGAAAGAAACAGAATGCCATCCGGTTCAAGCCTGGAATTGATGAAGGTGTGTCAAAACCTTCTAAACACTTTCTTTTAGGTGCGGATTACGCGGATTTCACGGATTAAACTTATTTAAATCCGCGTTATTCCGCGTAATCCGCGCCTAATATATAACATTTTGAAAGCGTTCTTAGGTTTTGGCACACCCTCTCCGTTGCCTGCCCTACGGCAAGCTGCACCTTTGGCCGCGCTTGTCAGCTCAATCCATAAGGCACATTAGCCGCGTGGCTTCAGGCCAGCCCGAAGGCTGCCTTTACCTTGTCCACATAGTCCAGTTTCTCCCAGGTAAAGAGCTCTACTTCGATGTCTTTGTCGCCTTCGTAGCGGCTGCGGAAGTGCTTCACCACCGTCTGCGGCTCGCGGCCCATGTGGCCGTAGGCGGCCGTCTCCTGGTAGATGGGGTTGCGCAGCTTCAGCCGCTCCTCGATGGCGCGGGGACGGAGGTCGAACAGCCGGCCTATCTCGTGGGCTATCTCGCCGTCGCTCATGGCCACGTGGCTGCGCCCGTAGGTGTTGACGTAGATGCTGACGGGCTGCGCCACGCCGATGGCATAGCTCACCTGCACCAGTATTTCGTCGGCCACGCCGGCAGCCACCAGGTTCTTGGCAATGTGCCGGGCGGCGTAGGCTGCCGAGCGGTCTACCTTGGAGGGGTCTTTGCCGGAGAAGGCGCCACCGCCATGCGCGCCCTTGCCGCCGTAGGTGTCCACAATGATTTTGCGCCCCGTCAGCCCCGTGTCGCCGTGGGGGCCGCCGATGACGAACTTGCCTGTGGGGTTCACCAGGTACTTGATGTCGTCGTTGAACAGGGCCAACACCTTCTCGTGGTGTATGGAGGCGATGACGCGCGGCATCAGCGTGTGGATGACGTCGTGGCGGATGATGTCCAGCATCTCCTCATCAGCCTTCAATTGGGCTTCCGGAGTATCGTCGGCGGGGCGGATGAAGTCGTCGTGCTGGGTGGAGACCACGATGGTGTCGATGCGCACGGGCACGCCGTTGTCGGCATACTCTATGGTGACCTGGCTCTTGGAGTCGGGCCGCAGGTAGGTCATCACCTTGCCCTCGCGGCGGATGTCGGCCAGCACTTGCAGGATGCGGTGGGCCAGGTCGAGCGACAGGGGCATGTAGTTCTCCGTCTCGTTGGTGGCATAGCCAAACATCATGCCCTGGTCGCCGGCACCCTGCTCCATGGGGTCGCTTCGCTCCACGCCGCGGTTGATGTCGGGGCTTTGTTCATGGATGGCGCTCAGCACGCCGCACGAGTTGCTCTCGAACATGTATTCGCCCTTGGTGTAGCCCACCTTCTTGATGACCTCGCGGGCAATGAGCGGCATGTCCACGTAGGCCTTGGTCTTCACTTCGCCGGCCAGAATGACTTGCCCGGTGGTGACGAGCGTTTCGCAGGCCACTTTCGACTGGGGGTCGTAAGCCAACAGTTTGTCGAGCACGGCGTCCGATATTTGGTCGGCCACTTTGTCGGGGTGTCCTTCAGACACCGATTCGGATGTAAACAGATATCCCATTTTTAAATTAAAAATTAAGAGTTAATAATTAAAGAATGGGAAAGAGGGGGAAGCTGGTTTCCGTGCCGCGGGGCGACGGAATGGGTTTCAGAAAAGCATGTGTTTTAGCATTTTTTTCTGTGGTTGCAAGCTACTCAAATCTTTCCACATTTTTATTCCGGCCGCAAAGATAAGGAAAGTTTGCGGATTATAAGCAAGAACAGGGCATAAATCATCAGCTATTTGCTTACCTTTGCCCCCGGCATCACTGAAAAGAACACTATAAAACGACAGACCTATGACACGCATATTCCTTATCGGCTACATGGGCGCAGGGAAGACCACCCTGGGCAAGGCACTGGCACGCGCACTGGGCGTGCCCTTCATCGACCTCGACTGGTACATCGAGGAGCGTTTCCACAAATCCATCCCCCAGCTCTTTGCCGAGCGGGGCGAAGAGGGCTTCCGCACCTTGGAGCGCAACATGCTGCACGAGGCGGGCGAGTTTGAAGACGTGGTCATCTCCACCGGCGGGGGCACCCCCTGCTTTTTCGACAACATGGACTACATGAACGCGCAAGGCGCCACCGTGTTTCTGGACGTGCCCACCGACGTGCTGTTCCGCCGACTGCAAGGCGCCACGCAGCAACGCCCCATACTGCAGGGCAAGACCGACGACGAGCTGCGCACCTTCATCGGCCAAGCCCTGGCCGGACGGCTGCCCCACTACACCCGGGCGCGCTACCGCCTGGACGGGAGCCGGCTGGAGAGCCGCGCGCAGATAGCCGAATCGGTGGGCCGCCTTAGGGAACTGCTGAGCATCTGAGCCCCCGCCCGGACCGCCCCGTGGCGCGCGGGCGCAAAAAAGAAGAGCGCGGGAGGCATCCGCTAAGGATGCGCCCCGCGCTCTCGCTTTTTTGTGTCTCTGCCGTAAGCTACGATTACTTACGCAAGCCCAATGCCTTAATCAGGTTACGGTAGCGCTCGATGTCGCGGTCCTTCAAGTAGTCCAGCAGGGCGCGACGCTTGCCTACCAACATGGTCAAGGCTCTTTCAGTGCTATAATCTTTTCTGTTGAGCTTCATGTGCTCAGTCAGACGGGCAATACGGTAGGAGAACAGAGCTACTTGGGACTCCACAGAGCCGGTATCCGTGTTGGACTTTCCGTACTTGCCGAAGATTTCTTGCTTTTTAGCAGCGTCTAAATACATAAATGTTTAATTAAAAATGTTATTAGTGAAAATGAAAATGCTTTTCAGCGCGCAAAGGTAAGGAGAATCTTCCAAATGGCAATGATTTCCGGCCAAAAAAACTCGCCGCCGGGTCACGAAAAGCCCGTTTGGTAGCGTTTCAACCCCAGCGAGCGGGCGTTGAAACCCCACCGCGCTGGCGTAGGAAGGCTGCCAAACGGGGGTTATAAGACTGGCGAAAGGGGCTTTTCGCGTTAAAACAGGCCGATTCTTCATTCTTCGTTCTTCATTCTTCATTTAAATACACTATCTTTGCACCCCGAAAACAATAGGTATTTGTATGCAGAACATTAGAAACATTGCCATCATTGCCCACGTGGACCATGGCAAAACGACGCTCGTAGACAAAATGCTGCTCGCCGGACATCTCTTCCGCAACAACCAGCCCACCGGCGAACTCTTGCTGGACAACAACGACCTGGAACGCGAACGCGGCATCACCATTCTCTCCAAAAACGTTTCCATCAACTATAAGGGGACCAAGATAAACATTATCGATACCCCGGGACACAGCGACTTCGGCGGCGAAGTGGAGCGCGTGCTCAACATGGCCGACGGCTGCCTGCTGCTGGTAGACGCCTTCGAAGGCCCCATGCCGCAGACACGCTTCGTGCTGCAGAAAGCCCTCGAGATAGGACTGAAGCCCATCGTAGTCGTCAACAAGGTGGACAAGCCCAACTGCCGTCCCGAGGAGGTCTACGAGATGGTGTTCGACCTCATGTTCAGCCTCAATGCCACCGAGGAGCAGCTGGACTTCCCCGTCATCTACGGCTCGGCCAAGAACGGCTGGATGAGCACCGACTGGCAGAAGCCCACCGACAGCATCACCCCGCTGTTGGACTGCATTCTGGAGCACATCCCCGCCCCGCTGCAGCTAGAAGGCACGCCGCAGATGCTCATCACCTCGCTCGACTATTCCTCGTACACCGGCCGCATCGCCGTAGGACGCGTGCACCGCGGCACGCTGCGCGAGGGCATGAACGTGTCCCTGGCCAAGCGTGACGGCACCATACTCAAGACCAAGATTAAGGAGCTGCACACCTTCGAAGGCATGGGGCGCAAGCGCGTGCCCGAAATCTCCTCGGGCGATATCTGCGCCCTGGTAGGCATCGAGGGATTCGAGATTGGCGACACCATCTGCGACTACGACAACCCCGAGCCCCTGCCGCCCATCGCCATAGACGAGCCCACGATGAGCATGCTGTTCACCATCAACGACTCGCCCTTCTTCGGCCGCGAAGGCAAGTACGTCACCTCGCGCCACATACACGACCGACTGATGAAAGAGCTGGACAAGAACCTGGCCCTGCGCGTCGCCAAGAGCGAGGAAGACGGCAAGTGGATTGTCTCCGGCCGCGGCGTGCTCCACCTCTCCGTGCTCATCGAAACCATGCGCCGCGAGGGCTACGAACTGCAGGTAGGCCAGCCGCAAGTCATCTACAAAGACATCGACGGCGTGCGCTGCGAGCCCGTGGAGGAACTCACCGTCAACGTGCCCGAGGAATACGCCAGCAAAATTATCGACATGGTGACCCGCCGCAAGGGCGAGATGGTGAAGATGGAGACCGCCGGAGACCGCGTCAACCTGGAGTTCGACATGCCCTCGCGCGGCATCATCGGGCTGCGCACCAACGTACTCACCGCTTCGGCAGGCGAAGCCATCATGGCTCACCGCTTCAAGGAATACCAGCCCTACAAGGGTGAGATAGAACGCCGCACCAACGGCTCCATGATAGCCATGGAGAGCGGCACCGCCTTTGCCTACGCCATAGACAAGCTGCAGGACCGCGGACGCTTCTTCATCTTCCCGCAGGAAGAAGTATATGCCGGGCAGGTGGTAGGCGAGCACTCGCACGAGAACGACCTCGTGGTGAACGTCACCAAGTCGAAGAAGCTGACCAACATGCGCGCCAGCGGCTCCGACGAAAAGGCGCGGCTCATTCCGCCCGTACAGTTCTCGCTGGAAGAAGCCCTGGAGTACATCAAGGCCGACGAATATGTGGAAGTAACGCCCAAGTCCATGCGCATGCGCAAAGTCATCCTCGACGAGACGGAACGCAAGCGCGCCAACAAGAACGCATAGGGCCGGGAGTCCTCCTTTTAAGAAAAACTCACCAAAAGAATACTTTTAAGTTATAAAGGGACATTGCAATGCCAGAAGTTTTGCGTTCCTTTGCTTTGTACTTAAAAGGAGGACACATTATGAACCTAAGCCTGATTAAAACCAACAGCCGGCAAGTGTACAACATCTTGCTGCACTACACCCGTTGCACGTTCAACCAATTGCAGAAGCTCTGCAACCTGGCAAGCACCGACCTCTGCCTGGCCCTTGCACAGCTAATGCGGGAAAACAAGATAGAGCAAGTCAGCGAAAAGCAAGTGGTGTACTATTGCCTGCCTGCTTGAAGCAGCCGGTAATGAAAAGGCGCGGATTGCGCGGAGTTCACGGACAGTTTTGCATCCGTGTCTTTTCCGCGCAATCCGCGCCCTTGTTTTATGCGCTTGCGCTACGACGCGTCAATCTACGAACCTCACCTTGGCGGCATTGCGCGGCTTGGCGGCAGGCGTCTCGTCGGGATAGCCGAAGGCAATGCAGAGCAGCAGCTTGTAGTCCTTCGGGAAGTCCAGCTTCTTCAGGTACTCCGCCGCGGCAGGCGAGGTGGTCATAAAGCGTGCCGGCCCGCCCAGGCAGCACGAGCCAATGCCCATGGACCACGCCGACAGCATCATGTTGCCGGCCAGCAGCCCGCAGTCCACTTGCGAGAAGTCGTAAGCCCCGTCGTTGGCAATGAACACCACCGTAGGTGCGTTGCGGAACATATTCTTGAAGCCCGGCTCGTTGGCCGCCTGCGGGTTCTCCTTCTTGTAGATTTCCGTCAGCCCGTTGATGAAGTCCGGATTATCCACCACGCGCACCTCCCACGACTGCTTGTTCTGCCCGTTGGGCGCATTGATGCCGCAGTTCAAGATGACCTGCATCGTGTCCCTGTTCACCGCCTGCGGCAGGTACTTGCGTATGCTGCGGCGCGACAAGATGTTCTCAATCACGGCGTTCGTTCCCTTTTCAGTGCTTGCATCACTTGTGGCGGCATCCTTCTGTGCAGCCGGAGCGCTGCATCCTGCCATGGCTGCGCACATCAGGCACAGCCCTCCAATCATTCCTTTCAGTCTTTTCATTGCTTTTTCTTTTTAAGATGGTTATTCAGTTAAGAAGTCAAGAAGCAAGAAGTCAAGAAATCAAAGAGCCAAGAAGCGGGCATTACTTGCCCTCTTCCTGTTCCCCGCTCAAGCCTTCGTCCATGCCGTCCATAAAGCCTTCCAGCATTTTTCCGGCCTTTTCAATCTCCTGCTGGAACTGCTGCCCGTGCCTTTTGAAGGCCTCGGCGGCATACTGCCCCTGCAGGCGGGCCATCTCGTTCAGCTCTTCCGGCGTCAGGTCGTCATACGCCTCCAGCTTGTCCAGCAGCTTGCTGAACTTGTCGTTCACCTCCTCCCACTGTTCCTCGGTGTACGTGCTGCCTTCCTCGGCAATCTGCTCCACTAGGTCCTTCAGTTCGTCCACGCGGCTTTTCTCCTGGCAAGCATTAAAGGCCACTGCCGCCGCGAGCAACAGCAGGCCCATCAGATACTTTTTCATTGTCTTTCGCATTTTTATTTATTACAATCTATATGATAAGGAATTCTCATAGTGCATTTATCTCCTCCGCCGTCAATCCGGTAGCCCCTGCAATCGCTTCCACAGGCATCCCCAGTTGCTTCATATTCCGGGCTATCTGCAGGCGTTCTTCTGCGCGGCCTTTCTGCATGCCTTTTTCCAGACCTTTCTCCATGCCCTCAGCCATGCCTTTCTCCATGCCCTCGGCTATACCTTTTTCCAGACCTTCGGCCAGACCTTTCCGCAAGCCTTCGTCATACCTGCGCTTCACACTGCCTATCAGGGTACGCTCCACGCTGATGATGTCCCAAAACTTGTCGTAGCCCAACAGCTCCGCATCCGTGAAGGCCGACTCTTCCAGCTCGGTCAAGGCCTTTTTTACCTCCGGATTGTCCAGCAGTTCCTGGGGGGCCTGGCGTGTCCGCTCGGTAATTTCTGTCAGGTAGCGCAGCCACAACACCTGCATCTTCTTCTCGCTGTAGTTGTGGGGCTTGAATTT
>CASELH010000083.1 GCA_949288715.1 uncultured Bacteroides sp.
CGCGACAACATGCCCAAGGTGGCCATGCCCGAAGTAGAAGTGCACTGGTATGACGGCGGCATGATGCCCGACCGCCCGAAAGGCTTCCCCGAAGGCAAGCAACTGATGCAGAGCGGCGGCGGTCTCACCATCTTCCACGGCACGAAAGACACCCTCATCTGCGGCTGCTATGGCGAAAACCCGTGGCTGCTGTCAGGCCGCGTGCCCAATGCACCCAAGGTGTGCCGCCGCGTGCCCAACGCCATGGCCGGCGGACATGAGATGGACTGGGTGCGTGCCTGCAAGGAGAGCAAGGAAAACCGCGTGCCCTGCAAGTCCGACTTCTCCGAGGCCGGGCCTATGAACGAAATGGTAGTGATGGGCGTGCTGGCCATCCGCCTGCAAGGCCTCAACAAGACCTTGGAGTGGGACGGCGAGAACATGCGCTTCACCAACATCGGGCCGGACGAGACGCTGCGCACCGTCATTAAGGACGGTTTCAAGATTCACAACGGGCACCCCACCTTCGACAAAACGTGGACAGAGCCCATCAACGCACAGCAGTTTGCCGCCGAGCTCATCAAGCACAACTACCGCGAAGGCTGGAAGCTGCCCGACATGCCCCGATAAACGGCATCGAACGGCCACTACGGCGAAGGCGAAACCTTCACTATAATGTTGACCGCTCCAACATTATAATGTTGGCAGCCCTAACATTATAATGTTCAACGCCTCAACATTATAATGTTGCATGCCCCTTCATTATAATGTACCTGAAGCATACATATACCGGCGGCGCGAGCATCAATCGCGCCGCCTCAAAAAGGACATACTAATCAACAAATAACCAACAACATGAAGAAAACATTCTACACCCTGGCCTGCATCATAGCTGCAGGCGCGCTGGCAGCCTGCGGAGGCGGCCAGAAGAAACAACAAGCAGCCACGGACGAGGCACAGACCAAGACCGAGAACAAGATGCCCGAATACCGCGTGCTGGACAATCCGCAAGTCAGCCTCGACGAGTTCCAAAAGGACAAGGACGGCTACTACGTCATCTTCGACGGCAAGACCATGAAGGGCTGGCGCGGATACGGCAAGGAGAACGTGCCCGCCCGCTGGGTGGTTGAAGACGGCTGCATCAAGTTCAACGGCAGCGGCGGCGGCGAGGCACAGGTGGCCGACGGCGGCGACCTCATCTTCTCGCACAAATTCAAGAACTTCGAGCTGGAGTTTGAGTGGAAGATATCCAAGGGGGGCAACTCCGGCATCCTGTACCTGGCACAGGAAGTCATGTCGAAGGGTGCAGACGGCAAGGAAGTGCTGGAGCCCATCTACATCTCCGCACCCGAATACCAGCTGCTGGACAACGAGAACCACCCCGACGCCAAGCTGGGCAAAGACAACAACCGCCAGTCGGCCTCGCTGTACGACATGATTCCCGCCAAACCGCAGAATGCTAAACCCTTCGGCGAGTGGAACAAGGCCAAAATCATGGTGTACAAAGGCACCGTGGTACACGGACAAAACGACCAGAACGTGCTGGAATACCACCTCTGGACCAAGCAATGGACCGACATGCTCCAGGCCAGCAAGTTCAGCGAAACGGCATGGCCCTTGGCCTTCGAACTGCTGAACAACTGCGGCGGCCCCAACCACGAGGGATACATCGGCCTGCAAGACCATGGCGACGACATCTGGTTCCGCAACATCCGCGTGAAGGTGCTCGACTAAGCTAAGCCATTCCCAACAGCCGGGTTGGCTGCCAAGAAGCGCAGATTATCGCAGGAGGGATACAAAAACCCGGCGGTAATCTGCGTTTTTTCTTGGTAAAAGCGTACTTTTGCCGCACAAACATACCGAATACAGCCTATGGCCACACACAACGCACTCGGAAAAGCCGGTGAAGACGCCGCTGCCGCATACCTGGTAGCCCACGGTTACAACATTCTGCACCGCAACTGGCACAAGAACCACCTGGAGCTGGACATCGTAGCCACCAAGAACGGCGAACTGGTGGTGATAGAGGTGAAGACCCGTGCCGCCAACACCTGCATCAACCCGCAAGACGCAGTGAACTGGAAGAAGGTGCGCCACATCGTCGTAGCTGCCGATGCCTACATCAAGCACTTCGACATAGACCTGCCCGTCCGCTTCGACATCGTGACCGCCATCGGCAGCGAAGGCAACTTCCGGATAGAGCACATTGAGAACGCATTCTATCCACCCATGTTTTAACCCCTCGACAAGGAAAACAGCCATCATAAGCATCTATCATCATGGACATCGAAACCGCCCGCGAATATTGCCTCACAAAGAAAGCCGCCACCGAGGGCTTCCCCTTTGGCGAAGGCTTCTGGGTAGTCAAGGTGATGGGCAAAATGTTTGCCTGCCTCAACCTGGATACGCCCGACCGCATCACCCTGAAGTGCGACGCCGACTATGCCCTGGAGCTGCGCGACCACTACAACGCCGTAGAGCCCGCCTGGCACTTCAACAAAAAGTATTGGAACCAAGTATTCTTCGACCGGGATGCCAACGAGCAACTCATCCGGCACCTCATAGACCACTCGTATGAAGAAGTCCTCAAAAAATTCACCCGAAAAATGCGCAACGAATATGACAACCTGCCCTGACCCATTCAAGTTCCCACAGATTATGCTGGCCGAAACCGACTCGACCAGCAACCACCTTGCCCGCCTCTGCCAAGAAGGCGAGATAGCGGAGTACACCACAGTCGTCGCCTCATACCAAAGCGCAGGCAAAGGCCAGCGCGGCAACCACTGGGAGTCGGCTCCCGGAGCGAACCTGCTGTTCAGCTTCGTGCTGCGCCCCACGTTCCTGGAGGCACGGCGGCAGTTCCTTCTGTCGCAAATCACCGCCCTGGCCGTCAAGGAAGAGCTGGACACCTACACCGACGGCATCCGCATCAAGTGGCCCAACGACATCTATTGGAAAGACCGCAAGATATGCGGCATGCTCCTGGAGAACGACCTCAACGGAAACAAAATAGACTACTGCATAGCCGGCATAGGCGTCAACATCAACCAAGAAGCCTTCCACAGCGACGCCCCCAACCCCGTATCGCTGATGCAAATCACCGGACAAACATACAGCCTTCCGGACATACTGACAAACATCCTGGCACGGGTACATGCCTACTACGAGCGACTGCGTGCGCAGCCGGACGGGGAATATCCTGCCAAGATAGCCGCCCGCTATGCCGCCGCCCTCTACCGCAACACGGGATTCCACCCCTACCGCGATGCCGACGGCACATTCCGTGCCCGCCTGGCCGGCGTAGAGCCGGACGGCCGCTTCGTGCTGGAGGACGAGGCGGGGTGCATCCGCAAATACCTGTTCAAAGAAGTACAATACGTGCTGAACGAAGCATGACCCCCGCCGACCGCCAAATACTCCGCATTGCCCTGCCCTCCATCGTGAGCAACATCACCGTCCCGCTGCTGGGACTGGTGGATGTGGCCATCGTGGGGCACTTGGGCTCGCCCGCCTACATCGGGGCCATAGCCGTGGGCGGACTGATGTTCAACATCATCTACTGGCTGTTTGCCTTCCTGCGCATGGGCACCAGCGGACTGACGGCGCAGGCCCTCGGGCGGCGCGACCTGACGGAAGCCGTGTGCCTGCTGCTGCGCTCGCTCCTCATCGCCGGGGCGGTGGCACTGACACTGCTGGCCTTGCAGGTGCCCATCCGCCAGACGGCCTTCCTGCTTATCCACCCTACAGGCGAGGTGGCCCGGTGGGCTGCCACTTATTTCCACATCTGCGTATGGGGAGCACCGGCCATGCTGGGGCTGTACGGGCTGACGGGGTGGTACTTGGGCATGCAGAACTCGCGCATCCCCATGCTGGTAGCCATCACGCAAAACGTGGTGAACATCGCCGCCAGCCTGTCCTTCGTATACTTCGGCGGCATGAAGGTAGAGGGCGTGGCCCTGGGCACGCTGGTGGCGCAATGGGCGGGCCTGCTGATGGGGCTGGGGCTTTGGCTGGCCAGCTACGGGCGGCTGTGCAAGTACATCCGGCAGGCATGGCGCAGGGTGTGGCACCGCGAGGCCCTGGCGCGCTTCTTCAGCGTGAACCGCGACATCTTCCTGCGCACGCTCTGCCTCGTGGCGGTGACGATGTTCTTCACCTCGGCCGGAGCGGCTCAGGGCGACGTGGTGCTGGCCGTCAACACGCTGCTGATGCAGCTGTTCACCCTGTTCTCCTACGTGATGGACGGCTTTGCCTACGCGGGCGAGGCCCTAAGCGGGCGGCACATCGGCGCACGAAACCTGCCGGCCTTCCGCCTCACCGTGCGCCGCCTCTTCCTATGGGGGGCAGGCATGGCGGCAGCCTTCACCCTGCTCTACGCCTTGGGCGGCGAAGCCTTTCTGGGTCTGCTCACCGACGAGCGGAAGGTGATTGCCGCCTCGCAAGCCTACTTCTACTGGGCCATTGCCATCCCCGTGGCGGGCGTAGCCGCCTTCACGTGGGACGGTGTCTTCATCGGCGCCACCGCCACGCGCGGCATGCTGGCCTCCATGGCCGTGGCGGCCGCCTGCTTCTTTGCTCTCTACTTCGGCCTGCGGGCATCCCTTGGCAACCACGCCCTGTGGCTGGCCTTCATTGCCTACCTCGCCACGCGCGGCATCGTGCTGACTTGCCTGAGCAAAACTATGGTTGAAAAGGCCTTCCGGTAGCGTAGTATCGCTACCGACCGGGGGTAGTATCGCCAGCACGGTAGCGATACTACGCCACCAAACGGGGCATAGAAGGCTAAAAAACAAGAGCCGGACTCTTTGATTTTCAGCAATTAATTCCTACCTTTCCACCGCAAAACTCTAAAGCCATTTCAACATGAAGACTACACTGTTTCCCCTTGCCGCAGGCCTTGCCCTGATGCTGGGCGCATGCGGCGGCCCCTCCCCCTCAGGCGGGAAGACGCTGGCCGACTGCCCGGAAGTACTTACCGTGGAAGACACCCCCTCAGGCCCCGTCAGCGTGCTGCACATCGACCGGGTGAAAGACACCATCGACGTGCCACTGAGCAAGTTGCTGGACGACTTCCGGATGGTGAGGCTGGATAATGAAAAAGACGAAGCACTGACTACGGCAAGTGGTATCACGCCTTTCGACAATTATTTCATCACAAGAGCCGGAACTTCTGAAGGAGGCGTGCACGAAGCTGCATTGCTATTCGACAAAGAAGGGCGTTACCTGTGCCGCATCGGCAATATCGGACAAGGACCGGGAGAATACACCTTTGTTTACGATTGCGACATCGATGAGAAACGCCAGTTAATCTACCTGATGCCTTGGCAAACCAAAAACATTTTAGTTTACAACATGCAAGGAGAGTACCTACATGCCATTCCCCTGCCCACCCGTGTACCCAAAGGGGTCTTCAAGATAGATGGAGACAAGCAGACCATCACCATAGGAACGCTGCCTTTCGACGTAACCGAGCACGACCCACAACAATGGAGGGAAAATTATGATGCTGTGGAAAGAACCGCCGTCGTATGGCAGCAGGACTTTCAAGGAAATGTTCTCCACCACATAGGAGCCAAACCTTATGCTGTAGAACTCGATTTCAGCAACGAAGTCAGCCATCCCGGCAACATTCCCGGCACATTCGACTTCTGCATCTTTTACTGGACACCCCGAAACGATACCCTCTTCCATTACTTCCCCGATGAAAACCGCTTTACTCCGGTATTAACCATCAAGCAGCCCAAAGACGAACTGCTGAGAACACAGCATGACTATCTGGAACTTCCTAATCACTACTTGATAGATATCACCGTAGCTACGCAAACCCAATACATCGAAGGACTTGGAACGGTTATTTCCACAACACAACGCACTGTCGTACTCATCGACAAAAAGACTAACCGTGGAGCCTTCGTCCGTTTCCAGAACGACTTGCTGGGTGATATCCCAATGCCATCCATATTCTACTGCTTCAAGAATGGCCAACTGGCCGCGCCTATAGAGCCTGCTAAACTATTGCTGGACATAGATAAGCTTCTCTCCTCCAAGCTGGACAACAAGACACGCTCCCGCCTGGAGGAACTGAAAAGCACCATCGACCCGGACGACAACACCTACCTGTTTGTAGGAAAGATAAAGAGCAACGCCCAGTTATGAAGGACACAAGGACACTCCACATCAAGAACATGGTCTGCCCGCGCTGCATCATGGCCGTGCGGCAATGTCTGGAAGGCCTCGGTCTGCACCCCTTGTCGGTAGAGCTGGGCACCGCCGTGCTGCCCGAACCGCTGGACGATGACCGGCGCCGCCTCGTGGCCGAAGCCTTGCAGGCACTGGGCTTCGAGCTGCTGGACGACCCACGTGCCCGGCTGGTAGAACAAATCAAGAACACGATTGTTGACCTGGTGCATTACCGCGACGGGCAACCAAAAGCCAACCTGTCCGGTTACCTGTCCGACCGCCTGCACCGCGACTACAGCGCACTGAGCAAACTGTTCTCCGAAACCACGGGCACCACCATCGAACGCTACTTCATTGCCCAAAAGATAGAGCGCGCCAAAGAGCTGTTGGTGTACGACGAGCTGACCCTGAACGAGATAGCCGACCAACTGGGCTACTCGAGTGCAGCCTACCTCAGCGCGCAGTTCAAGCAAGTGACCGGACTGACGCCCAGCCACTTCAAGCGGCTAAAAGAAAACAAGCGCAGGGGGCTGGACGAGATATAGTCTGGCCTCCTGCGCCTTGCCTTGTTTGTGCGTGCCTGCACGCTTAAAATTCGAACCGTTCACTCTTCATCTCGGCCAGGCCCTGAATCCGGGGCACCAGGCGGGTGAAGTGCGCGGCCTGCTCGTGTGCCGAAAGCGAGGCATCATCCTGCCACGTCTCGCAAATCATCAGCACCTCGGGGCGGGTGGCGCTCTCAAAGAGGTCGTAGGCCACACAGCCCTTGTCGTTCAGCGAATGGGCCACCAGTTCCTTGGCCGCCTCTACCACGGCCGCACGCTGTGCAGCCTCTACACGGATAAATACGTTCAGTCTAATCATAACAGCATAATTGTTTTTTAAGCAATGAATAAATACGCTTTGCCCCATCAGGCTTGCCGCCCTTCAGCACGGCCGACACGCCCACAAGGCATCCGTAAGGCAAAAGTAGGACAAATATCCAAATGCGCCAAAGCGTTTTCTTATAAATCTTATCCATAATCCTGTAACACCGGCCACGCCTGCCCGCCTTATCTTTGCACACTCCAAAGAAAAAGAATAAGGAATAGAGTGTATGGACAAGAATAACCGACAAGAGACCTTCCCCATCCTGGGCATGAGTTGTGCTGCCTGCGCCGCCCGGGTGGACAAGACGCTGAACCGGCAGCCGGGCGTGTGCCAAGCCAGCGTGAACTATGCCGCCGCCACGGCCTTGGTGGAGTATGACCCGGCGCAGACCTCGCCCGAAGCCCTACAACATGCCGTGCAGGAGGCGGGCTACGACCTCCTCATCGCCCACGACGAGCATACGGCGGACGAGGTGGAGGAGGCGCATGCCCGAAAGTACAAAGCCCTGAAGCAACGCACCATCGCCGCCATCCTCCTGGCCGTGCCTATCGCCGTTATCGGCATGGGCTTCATGGACAGGCCTTGGGCAGGCTGGAGCACGTGGATACTTTCCACACCGGTAGTCTTCTGGCTGGGCAGGAACTTCTTTATCAACGCCTGGAAGCAGCTGAAACATGGCTCGGCCAACATGGATACGTTGGTGGCGTGCAGCACGGGGGTGGCCTATCTGTTCAGCGTGTTCAACCTGTTCTTCCCCGACTTCTGGCTGGCCAGGGGCATCGAGCCGCACGTGTACTTCGAGTCGTCCTCCGTCATCATCGCCTTCATTCTCTTAGGCCGATTGCTGGAAGAACGAGCCAAGGGGAACACCTCGCAAGCCATCAAGAAACTAATGGGGCTACAGCCGAAAACAGTGACACGGCTGTCTCCGTCGAGCAAGGAAGAAGAGGTGCGCATCGAACAGATTCTGCCGGGCGATATTATCCTGGTGAAGCCGGGCGAACGCATTGCCGTGGACGGCACGGTGACGGACGGCTCCTCCTACGTGGACGAGAGCATGCTGAGCGGAGAGCCTGTCCCCGTGGCCAAGCGACAAGATGCCAAGGTCTACGCCGGCACCATCAACCAGAAGGGCAGCTTCCGCTTCCGGGCGGACAAGGTGGGGACAGACACGCTTCTGGCCCGCATCATCCACCTGGTGCAGGACGCACAAGGCTCGAAGGCACCCGTGCAGAAGCTGGTGGACCGGGTGGCAGCCGTATTCGTTCCCGTCATCATGGGCATCGCGGTGCTGTCCTTCGTGCTGTGGATGGTGCTCGACCCGGCAGAAGGCTTCACCCACGGACTATTGGCGCTGGTGACGGTGCTCATCATAGCCTGCCCCTGCGCCCTGGGACTGGCGACGCCCACGGCCATCATGGTGGGCATCGGCAAAGGGGCTGAGCGGGGCATCCTCATCAAAGACGCGGAAAGCCTGGAAGCCGCGAAGAAAGTAAATGCCGTGGTGCTGGACAAGACGGGTACGGTGACCGAAGGCCGCCCGGTGGTGAGCCACTTGGTGTGGGCGCCGGGCATCACCCCCTGCCCCGAGGTGCTGGCCGGACTGGAGAAACTGTCTGAACATCCGCTGGCCGATGCCTTGGTGCACTACCTGATGGACGTGGCGACCGCCCCCATCGAAGGCTTTGAAAGTCTGACAGGCAGAGGTGTGAAAGGCAAGTGCCAAGGCCAGACCTACTACGCCGGGAGCCGCCGCCTTGTGGAAGGGAAGCGTATTGCCCCCGCCCTGCAAGAAGCCGCCGCGGCCTGGGAAGCTGAAGGGCACACCCTTGTTTGGTTTGCCGACGACACGGAGGCCCTGGCTGTCATCGCCATTGCCGACCGCATCAAGCCCTCGTCTGTGGAGGCCATCCGCACCCTGCAGGCCGAAGGCATCGAGGTGCATCTGCTGACGGGCGACAACGAAGCTACCGCCGCATCCATAGCCCGCCAGACAGGCATCGCGAAGTATAAGGCAGGCGTATTGCCACAGGACAAGGCCGCTTACATCCGGCAGCTGCAGCAGGAAGGCAAGGTGGTGGCCATGGTGGGCGACGGCATCAACGACAGTGCCGCCCTGGCCCAGGCCGACCTCAGCATCGCCATGGGCAGCGGCAGCGACATTGCCATGGACGTGGCGAAGATGACGCTCATCTCGTCCGACCTGCGCAAGATACCCGAAGC
>CASELH010000084.1 GCA_949288715.1 uncultured Bacteroides sp.
ATGCTTCACTAACGTTCAGCATGACGAAAAGAAATAAATCTGCGTAAATCTGCGCTCGTCTGCGTCATCTGCGTGCCAACAAAATGCACAACGCAGCCCGATAAATCATCATTCCCCCTCCCCAGTCAGGCAGCAATATTTTCCTAACTGGGAAAAAATCACTGCCCGGTTAGGGAGGCGGCACAGGGCTGAAAGCCCGCCAATACAGCGTTGAAACCCCACCACAGCAGCGTTGAAAGGCCCGCGCCGTGGCGCTCCATCCCCACCGCGAGGGCCCTGCGTACTTTTTGACACCCCGTTATGACCAAATGGCACTCATTACCCCCCTCCGCCCCTACCGCCCAATGGCGATAATCACTACTTTTGTCCCGAATAATTACACAGATACCTAAGGAAAGTATGACAACGAATAAAATGAATCCAAAAAAGAAGAAGTACGCTAAACCTACGGTGAAGCTGGCGAAGTGGGAACTGAATGAGGCGATTTGCCAGACGGTATATGAGGCAAGCCCATGTATTCATGTAGTTGATGACTTTGCTGGAAATACGCGAATAGACCATCGTCAAAGTACAGCCCCCGGAGGAATTGAGTGGCAAGATTGGCCTGGAAATACTAATAGATAACATAAAAAATGAACAAGATGAGAAATTCAAATACAAAAAAAAGTTGGCTATTATTCATTTTTATAGTTTTAATAGCAGGGGGAGCTTGTACAAATAATAATGACGAGGCAATCCCGTCTGAAATTATTAAGCCTGGAGTATATACTACTGACATAACACTAGCTACGGAAGTTGGTAAAAAAAGTAATATTAATACCCGAGGACTCGATCTAGATAAGGGAGAATTCACTACAACATATCCATACGACTATATTTACATACATGCAGCCGATAATAAAGAAGCTGGTCATCAATCACTTAAGATTCCTTTAAAAGAGGTTGAATACTGTGATGGTTGTAAAGGTATTCATCTGAAAGTAACAGTAAATGAAGGAAACGGAGGATATACAATCAGTACGGAAGATGGTAATTCTATAACATTAGGCAATGATGAGGAAGTATATTTCTCTACGATAGCAGATGCCTATTGGAAAGCAGAAACAGAAGGCGCGACCCCAATAAATCAGAATGATGTCTTTGTAGAAAGTGAAGCCAATGACGAACTTCTACGAAGTAGAAATACTTACACTAAAGAAGAATTGATTGCTCTGATACAAGAAGAACAACCAGTTATTGAGATGTCGAGACATTGCACTGGATTTAGAGTTTATTTCATGTTCTCTAGTGTTAAAGAAGATGGAAGTAGTGATAATAATTTGCCTGCAGATTTTTGGGATACAAAAGTACCCAATACTGTACCCGGAAATTTCTATATTAAATTATATTTTGGTCCTAACTTCTGTCATGAATATGACATGTTGAATAATCAAGTTGTGGAAGGGGATGAAGGCGGATATTATTCAACGAACAATCAACAATATCAGCCATTAGAAGAAGTAAAATACAATTTTACAGGAGGTAGCTCAGAGGTAGATTATACTTATATTGGCTTTGGATATCAAACAGCAGATTTACACTATTTATTGTCCCCCCTCAACACAAATATCCCTGCAGAAGATTTTAGTCTTTATGCTTTTGTAAAATATAGTCCTACGGCAAACAGCACCGATGAAGAGTTCTTATCTTCAGATGAAGGAGCAAAATATTTTCAAGCAAAAATAGAAGGCATGACACTGGAAACCAATAGGGTACATTTTATTGTCATGGCTTTTGATGCTTCAGATTTAATAGAACTTATGCCGTCTACTGAGTCAAATATACTTACCCGTAGTCCGTGGTCTGAACCGGAAAGGATAGATTTAAAACCTATCAAGGTTATCGTACAATAAGAAACTTTTTACTTTTCATAAAGGCCACAAGGGTGCCTGCCAACGCCCGCAGGCCAACACTGCTTTACATCACTTTTTCGACTGGCGCAGCCGGGGAATCTACCCACCACACCGCTCTACACACAGCAAGCGGACGAAGGGAGAGATTTCCCGGCTGCTGGGTTTTAGGCTCGGGCTCCCCTCTCTCTTCCCTCCCTCGAGAAATTTGAGATTACTGCAGTTTTTTCAAGAATAAATTTTGAAATTCGTGCACCACGGCCTAAAAAATGGAGTTATAAGATTCTTCCTCCGGAAACATTTTGAGGTTTGTGCAGAGGATAGTATCTTTGCATATTGTAAGCAATGCCAACAGGCATCTGACATGGAGCGCGACACATGGCATATATGACCATGTTCCTTGGAAACGGTTTATTTCCTTGGAAAATTTCAATTTCAGCCCGATTATTTCCTTGGATTTTTTCATTTTCCACCGGATTATTTCCTTGGAAAAATTATTTTCAGTACTTTTGTGAGCAGTAATTCAAGGAGTTATTATGTATCACAAGAGGATTATAGACCGCTACTTGGCAGAGTGGGCAGCAAAGGATGAGCATAAACCCGTTCTGCTACGTGGTGCACGCCAGGTGGGAAAATCGACAGCAGTGCGCCATCTGGGCGAGCAGTTTGAAAACTATGTAGAAGTAAACTTTGAGAAACAAGCCGAATACAAAGCACTGTTTCAAGAGAATCTGGACGTGACCCGCATTATTCCGCAAATGGCAGCCATGTGTGGAAGGCCCATCTTGCCCGGCAAAACACTGCTGTTTCTGGACGAAGTGCAGGCATGCCCCAATGCCATTATGGCACTGCGTTTTTTTAAGGAAGATATGCCACAGCTGCATGTCGTGGCTGCGGGCTCGCTTTTAGAGTTTGCGCTGGAGGAATTGCCTACTTTCGGCGTGGGACGCATTCACTCCATGTTTATGTATCCCATGACTTTCGACGAATTTCTCGAGGCCAACGGGGAACACTTGCTGATAGAAGCACGAAACCTGTCGACAACAGACAAACCAATGGCCACACCGCTGCACAACAAGCTGGTGGAATTGATGCGTACTTACATGCTGGTGGGAGGAATGCCTGAAGTTGTGGCCAAGTGGGTGACGACACACGACTACCTGCAATGCCAAGAGGTACAAGATGACATTGTGGTGAGCTATGAAGATGATTTCCCAAAATACAGAAAGCGGGTTGACCCCATACTGCTGAGACTGACCATGCGCAGCGCAGCGGTACAGGCCACACAAAAGTTTGTGTTCACCCAGGTAGGGGGAGGATATAAGACCAATGACATTAAGAAGGCGGTAGAAATGCTGATATTAGCCGGCATCCTGATACCCGTGACACACACGGATGCCAACGGATTGCCCTTGGGCAGTGAAGCCGATGCTTCATACAGAAAACTGCTGCTGCTCGACACCGGGCTGATGCTGCGCTTGCTGAACATGAATATGGGAAACATCACAGCAATCACTACCCATATATTGACAGCCAATGCAGCAGACTTGGTAAATAAAGGCCCAATAGCCGAACTGATAGCCGGACTGGAATTGTTGAGGTACCAAAGCCCGAACCTCAGGCACGACTTGTTCTACTGGCTAAGGCAGGCGAAAAACTCTGTGGCAGAGATTGACTATGTGATAAGCCATGCCCAGCAGGTGTTGCCGATAGAAGTAAAAGCAGGAACCCAAGGTGGAATGAAAAGCTTATGGATGTTTATGCGAGAAAAAAAATTGAGACAAGCGGTAAGGTGCTCATTAGAAAACTTCGGTGCCTTTGACTATGCCGACAATGAAGCCGAAGGCGTCATAAGGCATGTGTGCATCTGTCCGCTCTATGCCATATCGAGGATGCAGGAGCTGCTGTAAGGCTGCTCTGGCTGCCCCTTTACTGCTCAAAACTTCATTTTTACGAGGGGTTGACAAATCTGCATTTTTCCGGTCGTAATGTTTTGAATATCCGGGGATTTGAGTAACTTTGCAAAGAAAGAAAAAAGACTTATGACAACAGCCACCATCCACCCCGACTTCCTGGTCCGCACCATTGCCGGTGAAAACATCCTGATAGGATGCGGCGAACAAATCAACTTCTCCAAGATGCTGATGCTGAACGACACTTCGGCCTTCCTCATCCGGAAGCTGCAAGAGGCCGGCACCGCTACCGACGAGGCGCTGGCCCAAAGCTTGGTCGATGAATACGAAGTAGCCTATCCCGAGGCTTTGGACGACACCCGCCAACTTCTGCACCAGCTGGAGGAAATGGGGGTAATCACAATAAATTGAGAATTGAGAATTAAAAAATAGTTCATCTTCTCGGGTGAAAAGAAGTAAAAATACTTCTGCATTTTTCAATTTTTAATTCTCAATTCTCAATTCTTATGGTTTGTCCGCACCGTGCCGCCACTGCCGCATGATGGGTAATGAAAATCACAGTACGGCCGGCATACTCCCTTTCCAGGTTCTCCATCAGTTGGCGCTCCGTGTCTTCATCGAGCGCCGAGGTTGCCTCGTCCAGCAGCAGGATGGGGCGATTGCGCAGCAAGGCACGGGCTATGGCTATGCGTTGTGCCTGCCCCTCGCTCAGGCCGCTACCTTGCTCGCCTATGAAGGTATCCAGCCCCCGGGGCAATGCAAACACAAAGTCGGCTGCCGCCGCGTGCAAGGCACGGTGCATCTCCTCGCTCGTGGCCCGGGGATTGCCCATTCGCAAGTTGTCGCGCACCGTTCCGCTAAACAGCGTATTGCCCTGGGGCACATAGGTGAAGTTGCAACGGGTGTGCGAAGACACCGGCACCTCCCCACCCTGCGGCGGACAGAGCTTGATGCTGCCCGATTGAGGCACATCGAATGCCAACAACAACCGCAACAAGGTGGTTTTCCCCTTGCCCGTCTCTCCGACGACAGCCGTCCGGCTTCCTGCCGGGAAACGGCACGAGAAGCCACTGAACACAGGCGTATCGCCCTTGGCATAGGTAAAGGTGATGTTGTTTACAATTACATCGGGAATCTCCTTAAACCGGATGCCGTCTCCATCCTCTTCTGCTGCTAAAGTTTCCAGTTCCCTCAGGCGTCGTACCGATGTTCTCCCCTCTACCACCGAAGGAACAAGGCGTGCCATGTCCCACACGGGCTGTTGAATTTTGCTCACCAACTGCAGGAAGGCAGCCATGGTTCCAAAGGAAATAGTGCCGGCCGACAATCCACACACTCCCCACAGAAATGCAGCCAGGTAGCCGCCTGCAAAGGCTGCCGATACACATATACGCGACAGTATGGAAAAGCGTGTGCGCTCCATCAGCCTTGTGCGCAGGGACTCCTGCTGCCTGTCCAGTTTATCCAGTCGTCCTTCGCCCAGTTCCAGCGCTTTCACCACGCTGCGCTGCTGCAGGCTTTCCTGAATGATGGCTTGAATGCGGCTATCGCTCTGCCGCAACTTGCCCGTATGCCGGTACATGCGCTTCATGTACACCCGACCACCCAGCAGGAACAGGGGCAGTACACCCACCACAATCCAAGGCAGGCGGGCATCCAGATGGCAGAAGAACACCAACGCCGCCAGCAGTTGCAGCCCCATGATGACGAAGGCGGGTACAGAGTTGGTCAGCAACCCCACCAAGGCCGAAGCGTCGCTCTCTACCCTATTCACCACATCGCCCGTATGGAACCGTTCCAGTTCACCCCAGCGGCTATGCAGAAGGTGTGCAAGCAATCGGCTCCGCATGGCATTGCCCACCCGGATCTGGGTGCGCACAGCTATCCAATTGTCTGCCGCATTACAAGCCAGTTGCAACAGTGTGGTCATTACCAACATGGCTCCATACCGGAAGATTTCTTCACGCTGTCCGGCAGTTGCCGCATCTATGGCCAGCTTGGAAAGGTAGATAAACAATAGTCCCAACCCTACGGAGAATATTCCGGTCAGGCAACTCAGCAGTACGCTCCACCGGTATCCATCCAATATCCGCCACAGATAGGCCAGCAGGTTCTTGCACCGACATCCCAAGCAGCGGCATGACATCCGCCCCATCCAGCCACACGAATACAGACGCCACTGCCATCCGTCCACCGGATACGTCACGCCCTTGCGCACCATGGCTATGGCCACGCCTGCCACGTCCTTCACTTCTGCCGCCTCTGTCTCCCGGTTATTGTCTCCCTGCAAGGTCAGGCGGTTGCCGCGACGTGCCACGATGCGGTGCAACACCCAGGTCTGTCCGCCTCTTACGGTAGCCAGCACCACGTCGCCACGCTTCAACCGGTCCGCTTCGCCACGTTGCAGCACCACACTGTCCCGCCCGTCGGCTAGGAAAGGCCGCATGCTGTTCCCCCTTACGGGAATCGTCACCGTCTTGCCTTCGCAAAGTAGTCCTGCCACTTCCGACAGCAGGATGTCGTTGTCAAAATACTGTTTCATCATGTAAATGATAATTTACTAGTTTGACAAGGGGACAAGTTGACAAGGCAACGAGGGAGTGATATTGCGGACGGCCACGCCGTCCAACTATGCTTAACCGCTGTGTACCGCATAGCGGTACCTGCGGTGTATGCAAATGAGTGCAAGCCTCTCGACCTCGAAGGGGTCGAACAAGCTATGTCCCGTCAGTATGAGGTTGAACCTCTTCGAGGTTCTATGCATCTGCTGAAGGCTTTCTACCGCAGGTACCGCTGCACGGCACACAGCGGTTAAGCATAGTTGGACAGTTTCACTGTCCTTGTAGCCTCGTTAACTTGTTTCCTCGTCAACTAAAGCGCGCTTGCGCACGCATAAATTCCCTACTAAAAAATAGAGGGTGCGCCTTTCGACGCACCCTCCGCAAACAAAACAAACAAACACTTACCGCAATGCGGCAAGCGATACCTGCGGCTTCGCTAAGCACTACAGGCCGGGAAGTCGCCTCACGGCGACTTTTTCTATAATTAATCTATGGCATAGTAAATGCGCACCTTCACGCTGCGTCTTACCTTGGAGTTCAGTCCACGGGTACTTGCATCGTTCACTTCAACCACCGGATTGACCAGTGCATTCACGATGAAGGCATTGCCCGGCACTTTCTGGAATTTGTCGTTTGTCTTCAACCAGTTCACCACCGTAAAGGCACGATTGTAAGCCAATGCCTTGTTACGTTCCAAACCGATTTCTTCGGCATTCTCGCCAATAAAGTTATCCTGGCTGGTAGCCAAACCTTCGGCCACGACGTAAAGCACGCGTCCTTTTTCAAAAATATCAGTCAGGCGGTCTACGGCAGCTTGGTCGCTGGCCTGTGCCACATTGCCGGTATTTTCCTCAATGGCCCCATAGACATCTGCAAAGCTATAGAGTTCTGCATCGGGGTCAGGCCTCATGTTTTGCTCCACAATGCCCAGGCCGTCGTGGGTATTCAGGCCAAACGATTGTGCCTCCTTGTAGTTTTCTCCGTCAATCAGGCGCTGCATGGCCGTTTCCTTGTCCACACGGTAGTACCACGTATTGCCTTGGCAATACATCGGCGCATAGTAGTAGCCGGTCTGCTCCTTGAAGCGGTTCATGCTCTCCTCGTCCATCGGGAGCGAAATGGGCTGTTGCGACATTTCGTAACCGCGTGTCAGTCCGGTAATCTCGACCACCTCGCTGCCTTTCTCGGTGGGCACGTCAGAAGTGCGCAACCCCTTCAGCGAGCTGCCTGCTGCCAGCCGTCGGGCCACAGCATCCGCATCGTCAAACTTGGTCTGCGTAAAGATGCCCGATGCCAGGTAGTCTATGGCGTTCACCGGTTCGTCCACCATGGTGGGCGCATCGTTGCGGCCGGAGTAGTTGTTGGGGAAGAAGACAAAGAACTCCAGCACGCCGTACTCCGGACAGTCGCTTACCGGTATGGCTGCCGGGGCAATCACGTTGTTGATGTAGACGGGATTCTCGCATGGCAGGCAGCGGTCCCAATGCCGTTTCTTGAAGTAGTAGGTGAAGCCCACGCTCAGCCCGATATTCGAGTCGAACCACACGCTCTTTTCTCCGTTCTTCTTCAGCGTGATACCGTCAAAGTTGGTCTGATACACCATGGCACGCGCCTTCAAGTCCAGCGAGAAGCTCTTTTCTTTGTTGAAGAAGCGGCTGTACTGCAGTTCAAAGTGCCCGCTCCACTCATTGCGCTGCTGCGGGATGCCGTAGTGATGCAAGGCGCCTATGCCGACCGAAGCAATGAACTGGTTCATCAGCTTGTCCGAGTTCTTTCCCTCGTAACCCTTGAACAGGCGCGACAGGTTGAACATGGCGTTCACGTTCAAGTCCCACCATTTGGTTTTCGACTTCAGGTACTGCACCCCGTCGCCATTGGTCAGCCAGTCGCCGTAGGTGAAGAGGGTGCTCTCCTTGCTATACCCCTTGGAGTTCCCCATGCCGAATTGCACCTTGGCGCCGATGCCCGGCGTGAACCACTTACCCACGCCCACGTTGAAGTCGGGCGACAGCAGTCCCGACAGCTTCCCCACGCTGCCATAGTCGCCCAGGAAGGCGTGTCCGCCTACGTTGGCCAGCACGAACCAGTTGTCCCAAAACCGGTTGGTCACAATCCGGTAGTGGTCGTCCGTAGGTTGCGGCGTACACTCTGTCTCAACGATTGTCGTGTCACTGCGCACAATGTCTTGTGCCTGCACGCTGCCACAGCATCCGGCCAGTAGCAGCATTCCAAATACAAATTTTCTCATCTCTGTTTTTACTAAAATTTGAAGTTTAACAATTGTTCGGTTTACATACATAAATTCGTCCCTAACCGGGCAGCAATTTTTTCCCAGTTAGGAAAAAATTGCTGCCTGACTGGGGATAAATGATAAGTTATCGGGCTGCGCTGTGTGTGCGATGGCACGCAGATGACGCAGACGGGCGCAGATTTACGCAGATTTATTTCTTTTCGTCATGCTGAACGTAAGTGAAGCATCTCT
>CASELH010000085.1 GCA_949288715.1 uncultured Bacteroides sp.
GACAATATCGGGGATTATAAAAAAGAAGAGTTGGAGTCACTTCTAACTCTCAAATTCCGATTGTGTAATTCGCAAACCATTTCTTTTTGACTATAATTACCACCTTTTTCCATACAACTTCTCTATCAAGTCCGGGCGGCCGATGCGGCGCAGCTCGGCTATGATGTGTTTGCGCTCTTCGGGCTTGTACCAGAAGAAGAACAGGCGTTGAGCCAGCTTCTCGCGTGGAGTCTTGGCGCTGAACACGGGCTGCAGGGTGTAGGGGTGGAAGCCCGTGTACCACGTCTCAGTGCTGACGGTCATGGGCGTGGGTGTGAAGTCCTGCACCTGCTCCAGGTGGAAGTCGAGCCGCTTGGTGATGACGGCCAGTTCGGCCATATCCTCCTCGTGGCAGTCGGGATGGCTGGATATGAAGTAGGGAATGAGTTGCTGGCGCAGGCCCTCTTCGCGGTTGATGCGGTCGAACACTTGCTTGAATGCCTCAAACTGCTTGAACGAAGGCTTGCGCATGACGGCCAGCACGTGGTCCGACGTATGCTCGGGAGCCACCTTGAGTCGCCCGCTGACGTGGCGGGTAATGAGTTCGCGGGTGTACTCGCGGGCATGGCGGTTGACGGCTTCGTCGCGGTCGTGGTGCAGTAGCAGGTCGTAGCGCACGCCGCTGCCTATGAACGACTTCTTGATGCCGGGCAAGGCATCTACCGCGCGGTAGAGGTCGAGCAAGGGCTTATGGTCGGTGTTCAGGTTGGGGCACACGGCAGGATGGATGCACGAGGGGCGGCGGCACTTCTTGCAGAGGTCGAGGTTGCGCCCGTGCATGCGGTACATGTTGGCGCTGGGGCCGCCCAGGTCGCTCAGGTAACCCTTGAAGTCGGGCATCTCGGTGATGGCCTTCACCTCCTTCAGGATGCTTTCGCGGCTGCGGCTCACGATGAACTTGCCTTGGTGTGCCGAGATGGTGCAGAAGGCACAACCGCCGAAGCACCCGCGGTGGATGTTGACGGAGAATTTTATCATGTCGTAGGCCGGAATGCGCTTCCCCTTGTACTTGGGGTGGGGCATGCGGGTGTAGGGCAGGTCGAAGGAGTGGTCGAGCTCGGCCTCCGTGAGAGGCGGGTAGGGCGGATTCACCACTACCGTCTGTCGGCCTACCGCCTGCAGGATGCGTGCGGCGGCATAGCGATTGCTTTCCTCCTCGATGTGGCGGAAGTTGGCCGCCTGTTTCTTTTTATCCTTCAGGCATTCTTCGTGCGGATACAGGCGCAGGTCGCCTGCCAGCTCCTTTATGTCTTCTGCCAGGTAAACCGTCTGGGGCAGGGAGCGGATGGCTTGGCGGAAATCCTCGCCTTGCATCAGTCTTCGGGCCAGTTCGGGCACCGGCTTTTCCCCCATACCATATATTATAGCATCGGCACCGCTGTCCACCAGGATGGAGGGGCGCAGGCGATCTTGCCAATAGTCGTAGTGCGACAGCCGGCGCATGCTGGCCTCTATGCCGCCCAGCACCACGGGCACGTCGGGAAACAGACGTTTCAGTATCTGCGTGTAGACAATGGTGGGATATTCGGGCCTCATGTCGGGGCGGGCATCGGGCGTGTAGGCATCATCGCTGCGCAGGCGCTTGTTGGCGGTGTATTTGTTCACCATGGAGTCCATGCACCCGCCGCTGATGCCGAAAAACAGGCGCGGGCGTCCCAGTTTCTTGAAGTCGCGCAGGTCGTCGCGCCAGTTGGGCTGGGGCACAATGGCCACCCGCAAGCCCTCGGCCTCGAGCATGCGCCCTATGACCGCCGCCCCAAAGGAGGGGTGGTCCACGTAGGCATCGCCGCTGAACAGGATGACGTCCAACTCGTCCCATCCGCGTAGCTCCACTTCCTTCTTGGTAGTGGGCAACCAGTCTGTCAATCTGTATGCTTTCATGGGGGCAAAGATACGCGGTTTTACGCACTTTTAGGGGTTGTTTGCACGATTTATTCCACCGGAAAAGGCGGAAGTGTGGTGAAAACGCGTATCTTTGCCCTCGGCTAAGGCCAAGAAATGATAACACGTAAATAAAAACCAATATATCATGTACACCATCCAAGCCAACCCGAGCGGCACCCGCACGCTGGAAGTGTCGGAAGA
The DNA here is from genome assembly GCA_949288715.1 of uncultured Bacteroides sp. Lineage (GTDB taxonomy): Bacteria > Bacteroidota > Bacteroidia > Bacteroidales > Bacteroidaceae > Bacteroides. The sequence continues at coordinate 2,125 of CASELH010000085.1, forward strand.
AAACCTCGCCACCATCGAGAAATACGGGCTGTTCCGCCACCTGATAGACAGCAACGGCATTGTGGACGAACCCGTGCTGGACAAGCTGAAGCTCAACATCCGTTCGCTGATAGCCTCGCAGGAGGAAGATTGCAAAGACCTGCTCGACCTTTGCATAGACGTCATTTATCATAAAAACATGAAGGCCTTCGGCCTGCAGCAGCTGATAAGGCTCTACCTGGATTGGATTTCCCAACCCGGGCACGTCATGGAGGAGGACGGCGATGAAAACAATTGATTTGTGCGCCTCCCATCCCTACAGCCCCCTCATCCCGGCGGTCAAGGCCATTTGCGAGGCCGCCGAAGGGGAGCAGCTGGAAATCGTACTGGGCGATGCCTCGGCTTTCAATGACCTGAAGGAGTACCTGGCCGAGCAGCACATTGGCTTCCGCGAGATTTACGACGGCGAGCAGATGCGCCTGCAGTTCGTCAAGCAGGGGTGGAGCTAAGGACCGCCTCCCTTTTGCCTGGGAAAGCGCCCGGCACAGCATTGAAAAGGCACCGTCGAAGCGTTGAAAAGCTACCGCGATAGGGTTTCAACGCTACTGCGGCAGCCTTTAAAGGCCACCACAATGGTGCTCCAAGGCTGTTAGGGAATGTAAAGTGAAATGATAATTTAGCGGGGCGAAGCCCCGAAATGAAGAACTAAGAATGAAGAATTAGGGAAGTAACTGAATTCTCCTCTTCCCCCGGAGGAGGAGTACCCGAAGGGGGAGGTGGTAGGTAAAATTGTAAACCTCTAAAAATAGGGATATTATCGCTACCACCCCGTCACTTCGTGCCACCCCTCCTCCCCGGAGGCGGGGAATTAGTTACCGCCACATTTGCATCCCTGAGAATTCTTCATTCATCATTCTTAATTCTTCATTAAAGCGCGCTTGCGCGCGCTAAATTCCCATTTACAGTACCGCCTAAATAAAAGTATTGATATAACAGAAAAAACGGCGCGATGCTTATAATTCTCAACTATTATCCCTACATTTGCGGCCGGATTATAAATAAGACTCACTAAAAACATAACATTGTATGGCAAAAATAACGAAAGAAGCCGCCCTGCTTTACCACTCGCAGGGAAAACCCGGCAAGATTGAAGTAGTACCTACCAAGCCCCATAGCACGCAGACCGACCTCTCGCTGGCCTATTCGCCCGGAGTGGCCGAGCCGTGCCTGGAGATACAGAAGAATCCGCAAGACGCCTACCTCTACACCGACAAGGGCAACCTGGTGGCCGTTATCTCCAACGGAACCGCCGTATTGGGCCTGGGCGACATAGGCGCCCTCTCGGGCAAGCCGGTGATGGAAGGCAAGGGCTTGCTGTTCAAGATATACGCCGGCATCGACGTGTTCGACATCGAGGTGGACGAGAAAGACCCCGACAAGTTCGTGGAAGCAGTGAAGGCCATTGCCCCCACCTTTGGCGGCATCAACCTGGAGGACATCAAGGCGCCCGAGTGCTTCGAGATAGAGCGGCGGCTGAAGGAAGAACTGGACATCCCCGTGATGCACGACGACCAGCACGGCACGGCCATCATCTCGTCCGCCGGACTGGTCAACGCACTGCAGGTGGCAGGCAAGAAGATAGACGAAGTGAAAATCGTGGTGAACGGGGCAGGCGCTTCGGCCGTGTCGTGCACCAAGCTCTACATATCGCTGGGCGCGCGGCTGGAAAACATCGTGATGCTCGACAGCAAGGGCGTCATCACCAAGACGCGTACCGACCTGAACGAGCAGAAGCGCTTCTTTGCCACCGACCGCACCGACATTCACACCCTGGCCGAAGCCATCAAGGGGGCCGACGTGTTCCTGGGCCTCTCCAAGGGCAACGTGCTGACGCAGGACATGGTGCGCAGCATGGCTCCCAACCCCATTGTCTTTGCCCTGGCCAATCCTACGCCGGAGATTTCCTACGAAGATGCCATGGCCGCCCGTCCCGATGTGCTGATGGCCACCGGGCGTTCGGACTATCCCAACCAGATTAACAACGTCATCGGCTTCCCCTACATCTTCCGCGGCGCGCTCGACACGCAGGCCCGTGCCATCAACGAAGAAATGAAGCTGGCTGCCGTGCATGCCATTGCCGGACTGGCCAAGCAGCCCGTGCCCGACGTGGTGAACAACGCTTATCATGTGAACAACCTGACTTTCGGTCCCGATTACTTCATTCCCAAACCCGTAGACCCGCGCCTCATCACCGAGGTGTCGTGCGCCGTGGCCCGTGCGGCTATGGAGAGCGGCGTGGCCCGCAAGAACATTGAGGACTGGGATGCTTACTGCCTGCACCTGCGCGAACTGATGGGCTACGAAAGCAAGCTGACGCGCCAGCTCTACGACATTGCCCGCCGCAATCCGCAGCGTGTGGTCTTTGCCGAAGGCATACACCCCAACATGCTGAAAGCTGCCGTGGAGGCCAAGGCCGAAGGCATCTGCCAGCCCATTCTGCTGGGCAACGATGAGGCCATCGAGAAGCTGGCCAAGCAGCTCGACCTCAGCCTGGACGGCATAGAGATAGTGAACCTGCGCCATCCCGACGAGGCCCCGCGCCGTGAGCGCTATGCCCGCATACTGGCCGAGAAGCGTGCCCGTGAGGGTGTCACCTTCGAGGAGGCCAACGACAAGATGTTCGAGCGCAACTACTTCGGCATGATGATGGTGGAGACCGGCGAGGCCGATGCCTTCATCACCGGCCTGTACACCAAGTACAGCAACACCATCAAGGTGGCCAAGGAGGTGATAGGCATACGGCCCGAGTACAAGCACTTCGGCACCATGCACATCCTCAACTCCAAGAAGGGCACCTTCTTCCTGGCCGACACGCTTATCAACCGCCATCCCGACACGGAGACGCTGATAGACATTGCCCGCCTGGCCGAATACACGGTGCACTTCTTCAACCACACCCCGGTGATGGCCATGCTGAGCTACTCCAACTTCGGTGCCGATGCCGAAGGCAGTCCGGTGAAGGTGCACCAGGCCGTGGACTACATGCAGCAGCACTATCCCGACCTGGCTATCGACGGAGAGATGCAGGTGAACTTCGCCCTGAACCGCGACATTCGCGACGTGAAGTATCCCTTTACCCGCCTGAAGGGCAAGGACGTCAATACGCTCATCTTCCCCAACCTCAGTTCGGCCAACTCGGCCTACCAACTGCTGCAAGGCATGGACACCGAGGCCGAGCTGATAGGCCCCATCCAGATGGGCTTGAACAAGCCTATACACTTTACGGACTTTGAGAGCTCCGTGCGCGACATTGTGAACATCACCGCCGTGGCCGTCATCGACGCCATTGTGGACAAGAAGAAGTCCGGGCGATGAGACGCGGCAAGAGGCTTTCGCGGACGCAAAGCGTATGCATCATGTTGCTGTGGCTGGCTTTGTGCTACTGGATACTGACCGGCACCGAGCGCATCGACGGCCCGCTGATACTGATGCTCGTGCTCTCGGCGGCACTGGTCTTCATCCCTGTGATTAAGTCGTTCAAGGGGAAATAACGTGACACGCCCTCGTTGTGACGGAAGTCGTTATCGGCGGTAATCGCTGATGATGGCTTCCGTCATCCATTTGGCAAGGGCCTGGCGGTTGTCGGCCAGCACAAAGCGGCGTTGGTCGAAGGTGTTTTGCAGGTTGCCCAGCTCCACGTAGGTGCCCACGGGCTGGGTGTTGCGCAGCACGTAGAGGTTTCGTTCGCTCACCGTGCCGCTGAAGCCCCGGTTGGGCTGGTGACGGTCGTACTTGGCCTGGAAGGTATTCCGCATGCGGGTGGCCAGGCGCTTGCCTTGCGTGCTCTTGGGGGCGTGGTAGAAGAACACGTCTATCTGCTCGCCCTTGCTGCGGCTGTCCACGTGCAGGAAGATGGCGCGGCAGTACTTATACTGCTTGCGGTCTTTGGCATACAACTCGTTTATCTTGTCGCTCCGTTGCTTTAGGCGGGCCACCTGGTTCAGGGGGATGGGGTCGCCCATGCAGGTCTCGCGATTGCTGTTCTTCAGGTAGCGGTCGTCGCGTATGCCGTCTTTCTTGTCCTGAATGATGATGCGCACGGTAGCACCCTCCTGCATCAGGTTGCGTGCCAGGCGCAGGGCCACGTCGTAGGCATACTCGTCTTCGTGCAGTTCGTGCCGGCCTACGCGCCCTATGGCTCCCGGGTCGGGGCCTCCGTGTCCGCTGGAGATGTAGAAGCAGGTACCCTTCAGGCGGTCGGACACCACCTCCACGTCGTCCAGCTTCTTGCCGAACAAGGGCTCGCGGACGATGTTCTTCTTCTTTTTCTTTCCCCCCTTCCGTGCTTCTTCATTGTCCCGCAGAGGCGGCAGTATGTACTTCACGCCCAGCAGCAGCTCTTCCTTGCCGCGCAGGCGCTTTTCGTTCAGCTTGAGAAACTCCTTGTGGTAAGCCCTGCCCGGGCGTCCGTTGCGTTTCAGGAAGGCGGAGATGCCTTCCCCTTTGCGGGGTGTATCGGTGGCCTGCTGGGCAGAGACGTGGCCTGCCAGGAGGAGCAGCAGGGCGATAAGGAAGCAGATGCGTGTCATGTTAAATGTATGCATGAAGTTAAAAAGTCATGGTTAATGGGGACAAAAATACAAGAAATTCCTTACTTTTGATATAGGTATTGATTATCAGCAATTTGCAAATATGAATTAGACCTCCCATATGTCTTTGAACAATAAAACTATGGTGCAAATATAGGCATTTATATTTTTATTTTATCCTTTCCATGGATAAATATTACAGTTCTAATCCTCCCAAAGCCTTATACATGAAAAGAAAAAATGAAGCCGTTAGAGCAGCATTACATCAAGCAGTGCGCCACGGCTTCAAGTAAAACAATATATACCCGGTAGACCTTAATTTCAGATGATGGTTAAGACAACCTATTGGAAGGCTGGAAAGTCAGAAGTAGCCATAGCAGCTTTTGTCTGTATGGTTGAAACTGCATGGAACAGCGAAGAGCCAAGTCAGAGCGAGGAGTTCTGATGACGGCTCTTCTTTTTTGTCCTCCTTACTCATCCCGTAGCAAATATTCATATACGGGACGGACACGGATCTCATATTCCCCTTCTTTGATGTCTTCATACTGGTGGTCAGTAATCAGCAACAGTTTCTTGCATCCGGTCTTTTTAGCAGCCAGTAGCAGCCCGGCAATTTCTCGCTTGCGTGTCTTTGCGTTCAGGATATCATAAGAAACTTGAACGGCCTCTATGGCATGATTTCCTTGGCAAATCACAAAATCGCATTCCCCGTAGCGTTCACTGTAATAGTAGATGTCCAGTCCTCTCCTTTTACACCTGCGTAATAATTCGATATACACAACTGTTTCCAGCCGCCAACCTAAATTTTCCCCTGCAAAGGCATCATTTCTCTGGTTCATTAACGCCACATCAACAGGATAAACTTTTTCACCTACTACCCGTTGGCGGCTTTTGGGGGAGTATTTACGGAGGCCAATTAGGAGATAGGCTTCACGCAGGTAGTTCACGTAGTTCTTGGAGGTGTGTTCGGATTTGAAACCGAATGCTTCCTGCAAACTCTTGTCTACAACAATGGTTGGGGACACGTTCAGAAGATGCTGCGCCATTTGTTCAAAAGCGGCCTTGTAGGTTATCTTGAAACGCTGTTCGATATCTCTTTTCAGAATATTATCTACGAGCGTGTTTACATATCCCCGGGTGTCGGACAAGGTGAGAAGTTCCGGAAATCCTCCCTGTTTCATATATTCATCAAAAGCGGCTCTGCGGAAGGCAATAGCTTGTGTGGTTTGTCGGACAGTATCTACCTGTTTATATTCGCAGTACTCGGCGAATGAGAAGGGATAGAGCGATATGGGTTTATGCCTTCCCGTCAGGTGTGTGGATAATTCCCCGCTAAGCAGTTTGGCATTCGAGCCGGTGAGAATGACGTGCATGTTCCTGCGAAGAAGCCTGTTGACAAACAAATACCACTCCGGGATATTCTGGAATTCATCAATAAACAAGTGGGTGAAATTCCCGCAAATTTTGTATAACACCTCAAGTACATCGTTAAGATCCTCCGCTCTTAAACTGGCCAATCGTTCATCATCGAAATTGACATAGGCGTATTTTACCCCGGCATTTTGCAGCACGTTGTAGCAGAGCGTCGACTTGCCACTTCTTCTTACCCCAATCACTACTTGGGCTTGACTGCTTGTCAAGTCAATAAGTTCTTCTTCTTTTCGCCTGCAAAAACGTGTCTTCTACTGACATACCTAGACACATTTAGAAACAAATAAATGTGTAATAACTATGTCGAAAGAACGAAAAGTATTCAGTGAAGAATTCAAGTTGT
>CASELH010000086.1 GCA_949288715.1 uncultured Bacteroides sp.
CACAGATGGGACAGATTTACACAGTTTTTATTTTTTCACTATGTATCTGTGGTCATCACGTAGAATCTGTGTCATCTGTGTGCCATATAAATTCCCATTAATAATCCGCTTTCTGCCTTTGACTTTCCGTGCCAAAGGCCTATCTTTGCAGCGGATACCCGTAACATCAAGGAGGAACAGATTATGAACGCAACTGTATCGTTAGAAGGAATCTTGCAAATGCTCCGGCCGCTCAGCGCGGACAACAAGCGGTGGCTGGCAAGCAAGCTGTATGAAGAGAGCAAGGAGGATGCCCCCTGCCAATACACTGCCGAAGAAATGCAGCAACAATTGCTGCAAGTGGAAGCACGCATACTGCAAGGCGACCCCGGCTTCAGCAACGAGGAAGTAGAAGAAGAACTGCTGGAGGAAATGCCATGGCTAAAGTGACCTGGGACGAACTGGCCCGCCAAAACCAACGGGACATACTGGCATACGGCACCCAAATATGGGGCAAAAACGCCGCACGGAAGATGCGCCTGCACATCAAGGCCGAAGTGGAGCGGCTGGCTAAGTTTCCCCTCATCGGCAAGGTGGAACCCCTACTGGCAGAGCGCAGCCTTCAATTCCGCAGCCTCGTCATTCACGAACACTACAAGCTGATTTACCATTATGACAAGGTAACGGAAACGCTTCACATTGCTGCCATTTGGGACACCCGCCGCGAGCCCCGCGCCCAAGCCGACAACACGAAATAACCCTTAATACAAAACCCATAAAACCCCAAGCATTATGAAACAACCCATTGGAGTATACCGTTTTACCCCCCCCATATTTAACCAAGTTTAACTATTCATTCCTGGCAGCCTGCTGCTTTTCCATCCTCTTCCTGCTCAACGCCTGCCAGGACGACTACGACGACACCGCCCTGTGGGATGCGGTGAACAACCACGAGGAGCGCCTCGCCGCCTTGGAGCAATGGCAGGAGGAAACCAACCACAACATCGCCGCCATACAGCAACTGCTCAATACTACCGACTGTATTACTTCTGTTTCCCCCCTGGTGGAGAGTGGCAAGGAGGTGGGCTACACCATCAGCTTCCTGCACAGTGACCCCATCACCATTTATCACGGAGAGAAAGGCGATAAGGGGGACAAAGGTGAACAAGGTGACAAGGGAGAACAGGGCGACAAAGGAGATAAGGGCGATGCCGGTGCCGACGGCTACACTCCGCAGATAGGCCTGACACAGGGAAGCGACGGCAATTGGTACTGGACGCTGGACGGCCAGCTGATGCTTGACAAAGATAACAACCCCATCCGTGCCAACGGTGAAAACGGCAAGGACGGACAAGATGGTGCCGATGGTGAAGACGGGCAAGATGGCACCCCCGGACAGGACGGACAGCCGGGAGCCGACGGCGAAGATGGCAAAGACGCCCCCACTCCCCAAATCAGTCTGGGCAGCACACTTGAAAGCGGCACTTATTACGACAACGATGGCACGAAGCAAACCCGCCCCGACAGCAATGCCTGGTACCTCAGCGTGGACGACGGGCAGACGTGGTACCGCATCACCGGCAACAAGGGCGACCGTGGGCCGCAAGGCAGCACCGGCTCCCAAGGCCCGCAAGGGGAACAGGGAGAAACAGGTGCCACCGGCCCGCAAGGCCCACAGGGGGAACAAGGTCCGCAAGGCGAACAAGGCATACAGGGTGAGAAGGGCGACTCCTGGTTCTCCCAGGCTCCCGAAAACAACGGTTCTTATTGGACATTTCACTTAGAAGGTGGCGATTCTTTTGATGTCCCCGCCTACCAAGCCCTACAGATACTTACCGAAGCGGAACACGAGACCGGCACCGCCACCGACAACGGGATAGCCACCGTGATCCCGGGCGACAAGACCACCTTCTACCTCCTGCTGAACGCCGATACAGACTACAAAAACATCGTAGCCATCGTCACCCCCTTGGGCGATGATGCTGTGCTGACCCGCTCCTCCGGCGAATGGAGCACAGCCCTAAAGCGGGCGGGCGAAAACATCACCGTGACCGTCACTGCCCCCACCACAGGCAAAGCCCTGCTCGACGTGTCCCTCATCCGCACCGACGGCAGCAAGCAGACGGCTTCACGCGTGCTGTGGGCCATAACGGATCTCACTACCGACAACTGTACCAACATCAAAGACGATGGCTATTACCGCGTGAGCGGCACGTTTCAACACAAAATTACCGTCACCGGAAACAATCCGCACATCTACCTAGAAAATGCCAACATTGCAGTAGGCGACGGCAATGCTATAAACATAACCAATAATGCCACACCAACTATCTATGTGGTGGGTAGTAAAAACAAGATTGAAAATACATCCTATTATAGATTGAAAGAGAGTGCGGGTATTTATGTGGCACCAGGCAGCACCGTGACCATCACGGGCAATAGTCAAAATGATAAGTTGGAAGTAATAGGTAAGGAAGGCAGTTGTAGCATAGGCGGGTATCTCATCGACAATGGAAATTCAGAATATGCATCTTGTGGGAATATTACTATAAAGAATATTACACTTTACGCAAATAGTAGTGAATTAGGCAATGCTTATTCTGTTGCTCCCGGCATAGGCAGTGTCGGTACAGCAGCATGTGGAACTATAACTATCGAAAATGCAACGGTCCATGCGTTTGGAAGTTCGTCAGCTTATGTATGTTCCGCTCCTGGAATAGGCTGTGGTTATCCAAGTGTTTCTCGACCTACCAGCATCCCTACCGTAATCATTACTAATAGCAATATTTATGCCCATAAAGGGAGCGATGGTTATTCAGACTATATCGGTTGGGCTGGTGCTTCTTATGGCGACAATACATCTAATGCTGCCATTAATCCCGGCACTGGCGGCAGTATCAAGAAGCAGCACCGTCTATTGCTACACGGGCGACACGTTGGATAAGACGGTGGTGTATGACGAACAAGGAATCGACACGGAGAAACAATAAAGAGAAGGGGGAATCCGCACTGAATCATATTTTGGCGCGCCTTCTTGAACAGACTTCGCGCAGAATGTACTATCTTTGTTCCCTCAGAAAAGAGAATCATGGAACAAGAAGACTTCGACATACGCAACCAACAGTTGACGTCGCGCGAGCGGGACTTTGAGAACGCGCTCCGCCCCCTGCGCTTTGAGGACTTCAGCGGGCAGGACAAGGTGGTGGACAACCTGCGCATCTTCGTCAAGGCGGCACGCCTGCGCGGCGAGGCGCTGGACCACGTGCTGCTGCACGGCCCTCCCGGCCTGGGCAAGACCACGCTGAGCAACATCATTGCCAACGAGCTGGGGGTAGGCTTTAAAATCACCTCTGGGCCCGTGCTGGACAAGCCGGGCGACCTGGCGGGCATACTGACCAGCCTGGAGCCGAACGACGTGCTGTTCATCGACGAGATTCACCGCCTCAGCCCTGTGGTGGAGGAGTACCTCTACTCGGCCATGGAGGACTACCGCATCGACATCATGATAGACAAAGGTCCCTCGGCACGCAGCATCCAGATAGACCTGAACCCCTTCACGCTGGTGGGGGCCACCACGCGCAGCGGCCTGCTCACGGCTCCGCTGCGTGCGCGCTTCGGCATCAACCTGCACCTGGAGTATTACGACAACGACGTGCTGAGCGGCATTGTGCGCCGCTCGGCCAGCATACTGAACGTGCCCTGCTCCAGCCGTGCGGCCACCGAGATAGCCTCGCGCAGCCGGGGCACGCCGCGCATTGCCAACGCTCTGTTGCGCCGCGTGAGGGACTTTGCCCAAGTGAAGGGCTCGGGAAGCATCGACACGGACATTGCCCAGTTTGCCCTCGAGGCGCTGAACATTGACCGCTACGGGCTGGACCAGATAGACAACAAGCTGCTCACCACCATCATCGACAAGTTCAAGGGCGGGCCCGTGGGCCTCACCACCATTGCCACCGCCCTGGGCGAAGACCCCGGCACCCTGGAGGAGGTGTACGAGCCGTTCCTCATCAAGGAGGGCTTCCTGAAGCGCACGCCCCGCGGCCGCGAGGTGACAGACTTGGCCTACAAGCACCTGGGGCGCAGCAGGTACAATGTGCAGGGAGGGCTGTTTGGGGATTAGGGGTTAATAAAGGGATACTAACCTGATTTCGAGTGACCTGCTTTATTTGATTATGCTAACGATTGACGATATAAAAAAGTTGATAGCCAAAGACGAAACGCGCACTTTGGAACTGAAGAGAACGACAGGCGAACTTCATAAGGGCATGGAAGCCGCTTGCGCATTCCTTAATTCAGATGGTGGGTGGCTGATGTTTGGCATAGCTCCTTCTTTAAAAATTATAGGACAAAATGTAACAGACAATACGAGACAGGAAGTAGCCAATGCCCTCCGAAAGATTGAACCTGCAATAGATGTCGAAGTTAAGTATATAGAACTACCGGAGAAACCGGATTACTATGTTATTGCCATCTATTTTGATTCCAATAATTTCAGAAACGGGCCCTATTCATTTGATGGCAGAGCATTCTACAAGGTAGAGAGCACAACGGCATTGATGCCGAGACAGATGTATGAAGAACGATTGAAACTCTGCAACCCTCAACGATTCAGTTGGGAGAATACCCCTAATCCGGAAATAACGGTTGACGACATTGATACGGAGTTGTTGTATCAGACCCTGCATGACGGCATAGGGTCAAGAAGGATTCATGCTTCAGCAATGACCCTGCAAGACCCTGCAAAGATTATGCTAAAACTTGGAGTGGCAAGAAAGGATGGCATGATATTGAATGCAGCGAATGTACTGTTCGGCAAAGACCCTACTTTGTTGCACACTCAGTGCAAAATCCGTCTGGCACGTTTTGAAGGGGTTGACAAAAGAGAGTTCCGGGACCAAACGGTTTGTGAAGGAAACCTGTTTGAACAATATGATGCCGTAATGGACTTTTGCTTGAAGCATTTGAATTTATCCGGCAGGATGGATAGCAAATTCAGACAAGATACGTTGACAATTCCGTATGAAGCGATAAAGGAAGCGACAATCAATATGCTTTGCCATCGCTCTTGGAATGCCGAGAATACAACCCCGAGCTTGGCAATCTATGATGACCGCATTGTATTTCAAAATCCTGGGGCATTCCCGCCCGGCACGACATGGCAAGACTTTGTGGATGACCAAATAGGTTCTCTTCCGGCTAACCCCACCATTGCAAATGTTTTTTATCGTCGCGGTACAATGGAAGCATGGGGACGCGGGATAGGGCTTATTATGAAAAGCTGCAGGGAACAGGGGCTTCCTACCCCCGAAATAAGAGTGGTCGCTCCATTTGTTAATCTTACAATACGGTTCAGGAATGCAGACACCCCAAGTCGCACCCCAAGTGATGACGGCTCCACCCCAAGTCATAATGATATGCACCCCAAGTCAAATTTCATCTCACCCCAAGATAAGGTGTTTGAGTTCTGTAAATCTCCCAAGAGCATTGCTGAAATAGCTGCCATGCTTGGAGTGAACGACAGGCGATGGGTGCGCAAGAAATACATTGTGCCGTTTATCGGAACAAGACTGCAAATGACTATTCCTGACAAGCCCAACAGCCAGAACCAGAAATATAAAACGATATCCCCGTCATCGGAGAGAGAAGAATCAAGTTACTTATAAATACTCATAACATGGCAAATCTGAAATCCCTTGCTAAAGACACCGCCATCTACGGCTTGAGCAGCATCGTGGGGCGGTTCCTCAACTACCTGCTGGTGCCGGTGTACACGCTGGCGCTGCCCGTGCAGGAGGGCGGATATGGCGTGGTGACCAACATCTACGCCTGGGTGGCGCTGGTGCTGGTGCTGCTGACGTGCGGCATGGAGACGGGCTTCTTCCGCTTTGCCAACAACGGAAAGGACGACCCGCAGCGCGTGTACTCCACCGCGTTGCTCAGCGTGGGGGCGGGGTCGCTGGCGTTTGTGGGCGTGGGGCTGCTGTTGCTGCAGCCCATTGCCGGGTGGCTGGGCTACGGGGAGCACCCGTGGTATGTGGGCATGATGATGGTGGTGGTGGCCATGGACGCCGTGCAGAGCATCCCCTTCGCCTACCTGCGCTACCGCCGCCGCGCCGTGCGCTTTGCCGCGCTGAAGCTGCTGTTCATCGCCCTGAACATTGCCCTCAACCTGGCCTACTACGTGGGCATGGGGGGCACGGACGTGGGCAAGGCGTTCGTGTTCAATCTGGTGTGCACCTCCACCATCATGCTGTGCATGGTGCCCGAGCTGAGGGGATTCCGCTACGTGCTGGACAGGGAGCTGCTGCGCCGCATGCTGCGCTACTGCCTGCCCCTGCTGGTGCTGGGGCTGGCGGGCATACTGAACCAGGTGGCGGACAAGATTATCTTCCCCTTCGTCTACCCGGACAAGGAGGAGGGCATCGTGCAGCTGGGCATCTACGGGGCGGCCAGCAAGATTGCCATGATTATGGCCATGCTGACCCAGGCCTTCCGCTATGCCTACGAGCCGTTTGTCTTCGGCAAGAGCCGCGAGGGGGACAGCCGCGAGACGTATGCGCAGGGCATGAAGTACTTCATCATCTTCACCCTGCTGGCCTTCCTGGCGGTGATGTTCTACCTCGACATCCTGCGCCACCTCATAGGGCGCGGCTACTGGGAGGGGCTGCGCGTGGTGCCCATTGTGATGATGGCGGAGATATTCATGGGCGTGTACTTCAACCTGTCCTTCTGGTACAAGCTGATAGACGAAACGCGCTGGGGCGCCCTCTTTTCGCTGGCCGGGTGCACGGTGCTGGTGGCGCTGAACGTGCTGCTCATCCCGCGCCTGGGCTACATGGCCTGCGCCTGGGCGGGCCTGGCGGGCTACGGGGTGGCCATGTTGCTGTCCTACTTCGTGGGGCAACGGAAGTATCCCATCTGTTACGACCTACGCGCCATCGGGCTGTACGTGCTGCTGGCTGCCGTGCTCTACGGCTTGGCGATGTATGTACCCATCGACAACCTGTGGCTACGGCTGCTGTGGCGCACCGTCCTGCTGCTGGCGTTTCTGGCTTATATCATCCGTCGCGACCTGCCGCTGTCGCAGTGGCCGGTGATAGGGAAGTATTTCGCGAAGCGGAAAGGTTAAGTAGAGATGAATCGCAGCGGATTCTTTCTATCTGTTTGATAATCGTTATTTTATGACTGTCCGGCTGTAGAGGCATGTAGCGCGGCTATACCGGGGGAATGCGTTAATTTTGCACCCGCAATGCAACCAATCGGGCGGCATGGCCCGTCTAAAGAAGTAAAATGACCCATTAACGAACAGAACTCATGAAACGACGAATCGCATTCCTCTGCCTCGCCCTGCTGGCCACCTTCGCCTTGCGGGCGCAGTCCCTCACGGGAAAACTCATTGACGAGAACAACCAACCCCTACCCTATGCCAACATCGTGCTGCTCTCCCTGCCCGACTCTGCCTTCGTGGCGGGCGTGGTGAGCGGCGACGACGGCACCTTCACCCTGAACTCTACATGCCAGAACCGAGTCATCCGCATTTCCTCCATCGGTTATACTACCTTATATAAGGAATGCACGGGGCAAGACCTCGGCATCATCCGGCTGCAGCCCGACGCGCAGATGCTGGGCGAGGTGGTGGTGAAGGCCGAATTGCCCAAGGTACGCCTGAAGGGTGATGCACAGGTCACCACCATTCAAGGCAGCATATTGGAACAAGCGGGCACGGGCAACGACCTGCTGAACAAGCTGCCCGGCGTGTCGGCGGACGAGGGGGCGGTGAACGTCTTCGGCAGCGGTGCGGCGGAAATCTACATCAACGGGCGCAAGATGCGCGACGCCGCGGAGCTGGACCAGCTGGAGAGCGACAACATCCGGCGCGTGGAGGTGGTGCGCAACCCCGGTGCCAGGTATGATGCCGAGGTGAAGGCCGTGGTGCGCATCTACACCAAGCGGCCGCAGGGCGAAGGCTTCGGCGTGAACAACCGCTTCCGCACCCAGTATCAATACGGCTGGAACGTGCTGGACCAGCTGAACGTGAACTACCGCAAGGGCGGCTTCGACCTGGGCGCCATGCTCTTCGGCTCGAAGACGGAGCGGGAGGACAACAAGTCGGTCTTCCAAGAGACCTTCCTCGACAAGACGTGGCGGCAGGAGAGCGACCTGCGTACCGGAGGCGACCGCCGGAACATCTCCGCCATGCTCTCCCTCAACTACCAGTTCAACGACCGCCACTCCATCGGTGCACGCTACGACTACGACCGCACGCCCCATAGCTGGTGGGACGTAGACATGCGCACCCGGGTGCTGCAGGACGGCACGCCCTACGAGGACAACACCAGCCAAGGCTGGCAAAGCCTCCCCGGAACCAGCCACTCCCTGAACGTCTACTACAACGGGCAGGCGGGCGACTGGAACATTGATTTCAACGCCGACGGGCTGTGGTCGTACGACAAGACCCTGCAGGACATGCTGGAGCGATACACCACCACCGGCGAAGACCCGCAGGAGCAGAACGTCACCACCTACAACAAGGACGAGAACACCCTCTACGCCGCCAAGCTCGTCGTCAGCCGTCCCTTATGGGAGGGCAACCTCTCCTTTGGCGGGGAATATACCTACACCGACCGTGTGAGCACCTACCTCAACGAGCAAGGCATCCTGGACGACGACCACAGCAACATCCGCGAGAACGCCGCCTCTGCCTTCTTGGAGTACAGCCGCGCCTTCGGCCCTGTGCAAGCCCAGGTGGGCGTGCGCTACGAGCACATCACGTCCGACTACTACGAGGGCGGCATCCGCATCGACGAGCAAAGCCGCACGTATGACAACGTGTTCCCAACCTTCGCCCTCTCCCTGCCCGTGGGCAAGGCACAACTCTCGCTCAACTACGCCGGAAGCATCAACCGCCCCAATTACTGGATGCTGCGCAGCAACATCACCTACATCAACCGCTATACCTACGAGAGCGGCAACCCCCTGCTCCGTCCCTCCATCATCCATCGCCTGTCGGCAGACGCTTCGTGGCAATGGCTCTACTTCAACGTGGGCTATGAGCACGAGGGCGACGCCATCATCCAGCAGAGTGATGCCTACTCGGCGGACGACCCCACCATTTCGCTGATGAAATACGTCAACAAGTACGATGTCGACCGCCTCTCCGCCACCCTCAGTCTATCGCCCACCTTCGGCATTTGGTCTCCCCAGCTCACCCTGATGCTGCAACAGCAATGGTACATGGTGGACATGCCGCACAACATCCGCAAGAACTTCAACAACCCCATGGGCATGTTCAGTTGGGACAACAACTTCCGCCTGCCGTGGGGACTGCAGCTGGACGTGGACGCTTCGCTCACCACGCGTGGCGACACGGAGAACTGCCACATCAACAACATCCCTTGGTCGCTCGACTTCAGCCTGCGCAAGTCGTTCCTCGACGAGCGCCTCAGCCTACAACTGCAAGGACGCGACCTCTTCAGCTCCAGCGACAACGATGTCACCCTCTTCAGCGGCAACCGCACCATGCGCCTCGACCAGCAGACCCGCCGCGTCTTTACCCTCACCCTGCGCTACAAGTTCAACCCCGCCAAGAGCAAGTACAAGGGCACCGGCGCCGGGCAGGAACAGCGCAGCCGCATGTAGCCCACAGGGTCGCTTGATGGTGTTGAAACACTATTTTCTTAGCGTTGGAACGCTACCGGCTTAGCGTTCCAACGCTATCGCGTCAGCGTTCCATCGCCAGCGCGGAGGGAAAACCATGCCCGTTTCTCCACTTTGCAGGGGCTTGATTTGGGATGTGAAACAGAAAGTAATAACTTTGCGGCGTTTTTGTGATACGACTCAACACATGCGACGCATTCTATTCACCCTCCTGCTATGCCTCACGGCAGGCAGTGCCCTTCTCACCTCGTGCCGCCACGCAGACGATGCCGTGGTGGCCCGGCGGCAAGCGTGGCTCGACCTCATCGTCTCCACGCACAACTGCAGCCAGGAAGAAGGCGCGCGCCTGCTCGACTCCCTCGACCGCCTCGCGCCGCCCGATGACCGTCACGAGCGCACCCTCTACCAGCTGGCGCAGGCCTGGTTCGCATCCATCAAGGCCAACCAGCCCGTGGGCGACTCGTTGATAGTGCCCCTTGTTAGCTATCTGGAGGAGCACGGCACGCCCGCGGAACAAATGGAAGTCCTCCTGCTCCGCGCCCGCAGCCTGGAGTGGCAGGGCGAGATGGAACAGGCGCAACAGGCCTATTCGCAAGCCGTGCAGGCAGCGTTGGCGAGCGGCGACCCGCGCATGGAGATGCGCTGCCGGCAGATGCTCTTCGGGTTCTACAGCCGGCGCACGCACCTGAAGGAGGAAGCCGCCAAGGCTGCCCGCCGCTTCCTGCAGTTGGCAGACAGTTGCCGCGACACCACCAGCCTCGCCCTGGCACACACGTACATGGGCCGCCTCTACTACGCGGACATGCACCAAGACACGCTCTACAGCCGTTGGCAGGACGGCGTGGAGCACTTCCGCCGGGCTGCCGCCCTGGCGCCGCATACGCGACTCCCGCAATACATCGAGATGGAGAGCAAATACGAGCTGGCCGTGCTCTACATGACCCGCCAGCGCCCCCTCGAAGCCCTCCCGCTGCTGAAGGAAACCAAAGACTACATGTTCCGCATCCATCCCGACTACAAGCAGCCCCTGCTGATAACCCTCATACAGACCTACCTCCAGCTGGACCGGCCCGACACGGCGCAGGTCTACATAGACGAGGCCATGACCCTGCCCGACCGCAACAACATGCGTTTCAGCATCTACGACCTGCTGTTTCAATACCATCGCGCCAAGCGGCAGTACGAGCGCTCCTCGTGGGCGGCCGACTCCATGCGCTACTACCAGCCCCTCGCCCTGCGGCAGCAGCTGTCCCGGCAAGTGGCCGAAATCAAGGAGAAGTATGACAACGAACAACTGGCCAACGAGCGCAACCGCATCCGCATCGAGCGCGACCGCAGCGTCATCATCGGCCTCTCCCTGGCCGTCGCCCTGCTGGGGATAATCTTCCTGCTCACCACGGCCTACCGCCGCCGCCTGCGCCGCATCCGCGAGCAGCTGAGGCAAGACAGCCTCCGCCTGCACGACAACGAAGAGACCCTCCGCCAGAACCATCAGAGCATCGCCCTGCTGCAAGCCCAGCTGGCCGACGAGCACCAGGAATCGCAGGCGCAGCAAGACGAACTGCAA
>CASELH010000087.1 GCA_949288715.1 uncultured Bacteroides sp.
GCAGAGAAGAACTGGTAAGGCATATCCAAATCTTTCAGCACCTGTTTGACCACCGTTGATTTCCCAATCTGACGGGCACCCATAACGACTTGAATGAACCTACGAGGTTCTTTCATGCGTTCTGTTATCAGCTGATATTCTGCACGTTTATACATACTCTTACATTTTACTCAATGCAATGAAAACTTTTACTCATTGCAAAAATAACCATTTTATTTGAGTAATAATCATGGATTTGCAAGAAAAACACTATCTTTGCAAAAGTAATCAAGCGTTCTGTAACATATACGGTGAAATCCTCTGCCAATCAAGTCATTGCACATGAATGAGGACATTTCACAAAAAGACTGAAAAAGACGGTACAAGACCAAAAACGAAAGCCTCTGAAATTAAGCGCCTTACATTTTCTTTTCGACTTTCTCTAATTGTCAAAAGACGACTTGTACCTTTTAAAATGAATAGCCGCTGATATTCAATGATGTATGCCTGATGCGTCGGTAAGTAATATGTGCTTACAAACGATTAACATCTATCATCATTGATTAGTAAGGCGTTTATTTTGAGCGCCTTTTATTTTTATACATAACGAACATATCAATAAACGGTGCGGATCTGATTCTTGACCGCGTGTTTGACAACGTGGGCTTCAACAAGGTTGAGAACGTGGTGTTTCGCCAACTCGTAAAGGCCCGTTTGACCTATCCGGCCAGCAAGGCCGCCATAGTGGAATACCTCAAGAACCACTTTGATAAAGATGTAAGCCTGTCAAAAATCTACCGCTATTTGGATAAGCTTAGTGATAGCCAGCATGAGGTCGTGCAGAATATAAGCGTACTTCATCATACAAAGCGGGTATTGGATGACCATATCGATGTCCTGTTCTATGATGTGACAACGCTTTATTGTAAGTCGGACCATGAAGATGAACTGCGGAAGACTGGCTTTTCCAAGGAGGGACGACATAAGAACCCGCAAATAATACTTGGGCCGCTTGTCAGCATAGGAGGCTATCCGTTGGCCTATTGCATACATGAAGGGAACAAATATGAAGGACACACGATGTTACCCGTCGTTACTAAGTTCGTCAGCAAATATAACTTGAAGGACTTCATAGTGGTAGCTGATTCCGGGCTGATGAATGGCGATATGAATTTCACGCGACGCAGGATTGGGGCTCATGTGTGTATCTGTCTTGTGGCACTTAAGGTTTATAAGGAACTGGAGAGACTTCTTAAACTGTCTACTATAAACATGAGTGTTGACAAGGTTCTTGAGCTTGCGCAAACCATCGCAACAATACAGATGGCTCTTCCTCAAAACAAACAGACTATCAGTCGGACAATGCTTATGAAACAACATCAACGTATCGCGCCATTGTTCTCTGATGAGTTTTGGGTGACACGTTGACGAAGTCAGAAGATAGAACGGCAGGAAGAGCCATTTCTGTCGCAGCGCGATAAGTAAGGAACGGTAATCATTATTCCGCCTGCCTCCTGCGAACGACCGCAAAAGGCAGGCGGCTTTCTTTTTCCGGTACGCCGTGTGCATCCATCAGTATTTGCACTCCTTGATGGCCTCGATGAGGCGGGTGAAGTCGTCGGGATGCACGTCGCCGATGTTGCCGATGCGGAAGGTGTCGGCCTGCGATATCTTGCCCGGGTAGATGACGAAGCCGCGCTCCTTCAGCTGGGCGTAGAACGACTTGAAGTCGAAGCCCTCGTGCGGGTAAAGGAAGGAGGTGATGACGGGCGACTGTACCTCGTCGGGCAACAACGTGCGGAAACCCAACGAACGCATGCCCTGCACCAGCACATCGTGGTTCTGGCAGTAGCGGCGATGGCGTGCCTCTACCCCGCCCTCTTCCTTCAGCTCTTGCATGGCCTGCTTGAAGGCGCGCACCACATGGGTGGGCGAGGTGAAGCGCCACTTGCCGTGCCCCTTTTCCATCGTTTCCCACTGGTCGTAGATGTCGAGCGAGAGGGACTTGGACACGCCCTTGCAGCGCATCAGTTCCGAGCGGCGGGCAATGATGAAGCCAAAGCCCGGCACGCCCTGTATGCACTTGTTGGCACTGCTGATGAGAAAGTCGATGCCCAGCTTGTGCACGTCGAGCGGAATGCCACCGAAGCTGCTCATGGCATCTACAATAAACTTCTTGCCATACATCTTGACGATGTGAGCCAGCTGCTCCAGCGGGTTGAGGATACCTGTGGTCGTCTCGCAATGCACCACGGCCACGTGGGTGATTTCGGCATTGTGGGCCAGGTAGTCGTCCACGTACTCGGCCGACACTTGTTCGGTTTCGTCGAAAGCCAGCATGTCGTAGTCTATGCCATGGTATTCGGCAATGTTGCCCATGCGGTCGCCGTAAGCGCCGTTGCTCAAGATGAGCAGTTTATTGCCGGGCTTGATGGCGCTGCCTATCACGGCCTCCACGCAGTAGGTGCCGCTGCCCTGCATCAGGATGGAGGTATATTCATCGGTGTCCGGCGTGGCCAGGGCCACAAGGTCTTTGCGGATTTCTTCAACGATGTGCACATTGTAGTCTTCATCCCACGTGCACCAGTCGGCCATCATGGTTTGTTTCACGCTATCGGTAGTGGTCAGGGGACCGGGGGTCAATAATACATAAGGTCTCATGTAGGTAATTGATTTATTAAGATTCGTTATTCTTTATCTGATATTCTCTATTACGCTTGGCTGTTCATGCGGCGCTCAATGTCCTCTATCACAGCTGGCAATTCTTTGATGGTGTCTACTACGTAATGGGCACCGGCCTCTTCCATGCGCCGACGCACGGCGGCCTTGCGTTGCTCCAACTCGGCGGCAGGCATCGCTGCCACCTGGGACTCGGTCAGGGCCAGCTCGTTGCTGCCTGTGATGACACCTACCGTCCAGACTTTGGCATTGACTCCCTCCTTGATGTCGGCAATGGTGTCGCCATACTTCAGCACGTAGTCCACCGAGGGGATGGCCAAGTCTATCATGTTCTGATAGACCATGTAGGGGCAGGGACGCCCTGCGGGCAGGTGGTCGGAAGTGACACAGTTGTCTATCACATAGCCTTGGCGGGCGGCGGCTGGGATGACAACTTCCATCATCTTGTCCGTATAGCCCGTGGTGCTGCCTACCTTGATGCCGCGTCGGCGCAGGGCGGCTATGGTGTCCACCACGCCGGGGATGGGGGTGGAGTAGCTTTCCAGCGTGGCAAACAAGGCGCGCTGGAAGTCGGCATAGCGGGCTTGCACGTCGTTGTCGTCATAATCGCGGCCATACTTCTGGCGGAAGGCTTGCGCCACGCGCCCGATGCCGAACAAGGCGCGGATTTCCTCAATCTTGGTCAGGCCCATGAAGGCGCGCGTTTCGGCAGCGGTTACCTCGATGCCTATGGCTTTGAAGCTCTCCATGAAGGCTGCCACCGGGGCAAAGCAACCGTAGTCTACCGCAGTGCCTGCCCAGTCCATGATAATGCATTCTATACGTTTCATATTCCTTTGTTTATTAATGTTCATCCTATTTCTTTTTCATTGCTTTGACGCGACCCAAATAATGCTTTACGGGTATAAAAGCAACAGACAGTTCTATTTGGTTTATGCCGTGAGAGTCGTTTATTCTATCGGTTGATTTTCAGCCCTGTAGGTTTCCCACCAATTTCCTTTGGCTGGGAATATTGTTCCCACGCTGAGGGAATGACATTCCCATGCTGAGGGAACGACATTCCCACGCTGAGGGAACGACATTCCCACGCTGAGGGAACAATGTTCCCACGCTATGGGAACAACGTTCCCAGGCTATGGGAACTGTGGGTCCAAGGCCGGGGACCATTTTCCTTTTCACCACCAGCACGGCCACCGTACCAGTGTAGCCTATGAAGTCCAGCGTGATGATGAAGAAGCCCACGTTGCCCTTTATCTTGAAGCAAGCGATGAAACGCTCGAAGAACAGCGTCTGGAAGCTGAGGTAGACCGTGTAGAGCGAAAGGCTCTGCACGAACAGCCACACGACAGGCGACAGCCGGAGCGTGTCGTAATGATAGGCCACCAGCCCCAGCGTGGCCGTGCCGCACGTCACCAAGGCCAGCAGCAGGCAAAGCGCCTTGACGTGCTGTCTTCCCTATACTCCAGCGTGCTGCCCACCTACATGAGCAGCGTAAGGCAGGGCGAAAACGAAGAAGAGGCCCTCGACTACGCCCTCTCCCAAGTAAACAACCTGTCGAAAAAACGCCTATTGGGCAGCCTGCAAGAGCTGAAAGCACAGCTCATGGCCTTGGAGCCTGCCACCAACGGGCAGAAAGTCAACCCTTTCCTGAACGCGCTGACAGAAGAAATGCTCAATGCCGCCCAAGAAGTGTACAACTACAGCGGCATCTACATCAGCTACAGCCTGTCTTCCTCGTCGGAAGCCTTGAAGGTAGAGCCTTACCTCATCATGCCCTCCGAAGACAACAGCTACGTGAAGGTGATGCACATGAGCCAGTACAACACCACCCACAGCGGCATCGGCCTGTTCAACAACCACCAGACGGCCTACATCCTGTTCAACGAGCGCGAAATGCCTCAACTGGCTCTGTTTACCATCTACCTGCAACTGCCCATGTACAACTTTCCCCACATGCTGAAAAGCCTGTACCTGTGCCTCGACTATAACCGCAACCCCATTGCACGGCGGATACTCTTCATCAAGCACTCGGACAGTACCGACATGGACGACTTTCTGGCTCTGAAAGGATGTATCATTCCCCGGGAAGAACTTTCCGAAGAGCT
The DNA here is from genome assembly GCA_949288715.1 of uncultured Bacteroides sp. GTDB lineage: Bacteria > Bacteroidota > Bacteroidia > Bacteroidales > Bacteroidaceae > Bacteroides. Next base: position 4,764 of record CASELH010000087.1, read on the forward strand.
TATGCCTTATTATAATTATACCTGCCAGCCGGGAGACTTCATCAAAACCTGCAATGTTCCTTCTCCCCTACTGAACGAGAAGGACTTGGAAAAAGAAAAGAAGATGCTGGCCATATAGCGCCACCTTTGCAACCAGGTTGCAAAAAGACTTCGCTACCTTTGCCTCCGGAAATCAATAACGAGACAAAGACATGACACACCAACATTGCGCTTGTTGCGCCACCGCCACCGCTACGGATAAGGGCGCGGCCTGCCACCCGCTCAAAGAATACGGGCACCTGCTCCTCTCGGCCCTGCTGCTAGCCTCGGGTCTTGCGCTGATGCATGGGGCAGACCTTTCCCTGCAACATCCCTACCTGGCCATGGCGTGGTTTGCAGCGGCCTACCTGCCGGTGGGCCTGCCCGTGCTGCGCGAAGCTTGGGAGAACATCCGCCGCAGGGACCTGTTCAACGAGTTTACGCTGATGACCATCGCCTCCTTCGGCGCTTTTTACATCGGCGAGTATCCGGAGGGGGTGGCCGTGATGCTGTTCTATTCGTTGGGAGAATACTTCCAGGGCAAAGCCGTGAGCAAGGCCAGGCACGACATCAGCGCCCTGCTGGACGTGCGCCCCGAAGTGGCCACCCTCATCAAGGAAGACGGACAAGTTCTCACAGTAAATCCGCGCCAAGTGCAGCCGGGTGAAATCATTGAGGTGAAAGTGGGAGAAAGGGTGCCGCTGGACGGCACGTTGCTCACCGGCATGGCCTCGTTCAACACCTCTGCCCTGACGGGCGAAAGCGTGCCCCGCCACATCAAAGCGAGCGAAGAAGTACTCTCGGGCATGATAGCCACCGACAGGGTGACACGCATACGGGTGAGCCGTCCATTCGAGCAAAGCGCCCTGTCGCGCATTCTGGAGCTGGTGCAGCATGCTGCCGAGCGCAAAGCCCCTGCCGAGTTGTTCATCCGCAAGTTTGCCCGCATCTACACACCGGCGGTGACAGGGCTGGCAGCCTTGCTGGTCATAGTGCCCTGGATGTGGTCGTGGGTCGATGCCGGCTTCACCTTCTCGTTCAACGAATGGCTGTACAGGGCATTGGTCTTCCTGGTCATCTCCTGCCCGTGCGCCCTGGTGGTAAGCATTCCACTGGGCTACTTCGGCGGCATCGGGGCGGCCTCCCGCCTGGGCATTCTGTTCAAGGGAGGCAACTATCTGGATGCCATTGCCCACATCAACACCGTGATGTTCGACAAGACGGGGACGCTGACCCAGGGGACATTTGAAGTGCAAGCCGCCGGCACAACGCCCGCCATCTCCGCCGACAGGTTTCTGCAACTTCTCGCCTCTGCCGAGCGAAACAGCACCCACCCCATAGCCAAGGCCATCGTGAACTACGCCACCCGCCGGGGCATCGGCCTACTACAGGCAACAGACATCCGCGAGAGCGGCGGACAAGGGCTGGAGGCCTGTGTAGACGGCATCAGCATATTGGCTGGCAATGCCCGCTTGCTGGAGGAGCACGGGGTGGACTTTCCGCAAGACGATGCCGATAAGTCCGAAGGCACAGTGGTGCTTTGTGCCCTCGATGGGAAGTACGCCGGGTGCTTGCTGCTTGCCGACGTGCTGAAGGACGATGCGGCACAGGCCGTGAAAGAACTGAAAGACTTAAATATCACAAATATCCAGATGCTTTCGGGCGACAAACAAGCGATAGTCACTACCTTTGCCCGCAAACTCGGCATCACCCAGGCTTACGGTGACCTGCTTCCCGAAGGCAAGGTGAAGCACCTGGAAGCACTGAGGCAGGATGCGGGCAACCGCATAGCCTTTGTGGGCGACGGCATAAACGATGCCCCCGTACTGGCCCTAAGCCACGTGGGCATTGCCATGGGCGGACTGGGCAGCGATGCCGCCATTGAGACCGCCGACGTGGTGATTCAAACCGACCAGCCCTCGAAGGTGGCCGCCGCCATACGGGCGGGCAGGGCTACGAGGCGCATTGTGTGGCAAAACATTGTGCTGGCCTTGGGCATCAAAGTGCTGGTACTGGTGCTGGGAGCTGCCGGAATGGCCAACCTGTGGGGAGCCGTCTTTGCCGACGTAGGCGTGGCGCTCATGGCCATCGTGAACGCCATGAGGGTGCAGCGACTGATAAAGTAAATAACTAATTTATATGACAAATGGGAATTTAGTTTAGTGATGAGTGGTTAGTGATAAGTGATTAATACGTGCAATAAGGAGGTAGTAACTGATTCCCCGCCTCCGGGGAGGTTGCCCTCCCCCGATAACGGGGGAGATAGGCGAAGCCGGAGGGGGTGGGTGGCACGAAGTGACGGGGTGGTA
>CASELH010000088.1 GCA_949288715.1 uncultured Bacteroides sp.
AAAACGACAAAGTATAACTTTAATTGGTATTTTTGCAGAGAATATGGATGGCGCACTTTTCAATTAGTAGATGGATTACTTTTCAGTTAGTATCTACAAAAACTACAAAACTTATCAGCAAAGCTATCTTGGCAGCATGCATCTGCCTGGGAATGACGGCATGCGGGGACGACGACAACCCGTTTGGAGAAGGCGGCGGACCAGGCAGCGAACTGAAAATCGAGAGCATCACAATCCCCATAACACTAGGACGCGACGACCCTTACGACATCACTTACAACGCAGATGGCAGCATCAGCGACATACATGGAGGGGTAGGAGGCGTGGAATGGGAGCCCCGAGGAGGCAGCTTCCGCTACGAAGTCAACGTGCCGGGAGGAAGCACCATTTATGCTTCGGCTCACGGCAGTGTAAGTAACAGCTACACCTGCGAAGTATCGCCCGAAGGGTTGGTGACGCACATGTCCAATACCAACAACGACACGTGGGACTATACTTATGGTAAAAACGGAGAGATGACGGGCATCGTGATGAACGACCCGGAGCGCGACAGAGTGACCGAATTCACCATCAGCTGGAAGAACGGGAACATCACCCGCATAGACGCCGTGGAAAACGAAGGGGCAGCCTCCATGTACACATACACCTATAAGTACACGTCATACCCCTCGTCGAGAGGCATCGTGTATTCCCACTTCATGAACCTCACGCCCCTACTAAGGCCCATCATGACCCGTACCGGCGACGAATACATGGACCTCTTTGCCAACCTGACCGGATACTTCGGCCAACGCCCCAAGAACCTGCTGTCCTCCGTCACCAAGACCTACAACAATGGAACCAAGAAGGGAACCAGCACCACGAAACACATCGACTACACCTTCTACGAAGCGCCGCACCCGTCGGAAGGCTTCGTGTACCAAATCAGCCTGAGCGACTACCACAGCGCCATCGAAATCGTGTGGGAGGAACCCGAAGAACAATTATAACGAAAAATATTTACTAACCACGCTTCTCCCCGAAACCCGCCCAGAATGCCTTCTGGAGAGGGGGGTACATCAGTTCAAGACTGATGTGGCATCAGTTCAAGACTGATGTACCTTCAGTTCAAGACTGATGTACCATCAGTCCGAGACCCATGTAGGGAGGGTATGGAAGAAGTAGTAAAAACCATCAACATTATGGCATACTTTAAACGCAAGCAGTACAAGCTGAACAAGAAGTGGTACCCCAAGTCGACCACCATCGGAAAGCCCGTCACCACCAAGGAAGTGGCCCAAAAGCTGGCCGACCTGTCGTCGCTCAGCACGGGCGACGTCATCTCCGTGCTCAACCTGCTGGGTGGCGTCATTGGCAACCTGATGAACCAAGGGCGCACGGTGAAGCTGGACGGTGTGGGCACCTTCTACTACACCATCGACACCCGTGGCAACGGTGTGGACACGCCCGAAGAGGTGAACGCCAACCAGATAAACCGCACCCGCGTGCGCTTCATCCCCGAAGTGGAGCGGGGCACCAAGGGGCAAGTGACCACCCGCAGCCTGGTGGGCTCGAACGTGTTCTGGGAGCTGCTGGACGAAGACCTGCCCAACCAGGCCGTGGACGACGGCACCGCCACCACCCCGGGCACGGGCGAGGACGACGGCGACCACCAGCTGGGCTGACACAGCCAAGGGCTACGGGCGACAAGCTACCAGAAAGCGGGGGCGCCTCCTGCCGGCACAGGCAGGGGGCGCCCCCGCGCATTTTCCGCCCCTCTGGTGTGACAAACCGGAAAAAACGGCGACACATAGGGCAGATATCAACATTATTAATTACCTTTGTTTGCCCAAAAGGCAGACACGGAAAAAACAACTTATTGCAATGAAAGACTTTTTGAAATTCACCTTCGCCACCGTCGTAGGCATCATTATGACGGGCGTATTGCTGACATTCCTGGGCATCATCACCCTGTTCAGCATGGCTTCGGCCTCGGAGTCGGAGACACAGGTGCCGGAAGGCTCCATCATGATGCTCAAGCTGAACGGCACGCTAACAGACCGCTCGCAACCCAACCCCCTCAACTTCCTGGCCGCCAGCGAGCTGGAGAGCTACGGACTGGACGACATCCTCTCCTCCATCCGCAAGGCCAAGGAGAACGACGACATCCGCGGCCTCTACCTCGAAACCACCTACCTGGACAGCGGCTTTGCCTCACTCCAGGAGATTAGGCAGGCGTTGCTGGACTTCCGCCAGTCGGGCAAATTCGTCGTGGCCTACAGCGACGCCTACACCCAGGGTCTGTACTACCTGGCCAGCGCGGCCGACCATGTGCTGCTCAACCCCCAAGGCATGCTGCAATGGCAGGGGCTGGCCGCGCAGCCCGTGTTCTACAAAGGACTGCTGGAGAAGCTGGGCGTGGAGATGCAAATCTTTAAGGTAGGCACCTACAAGTCCGCCGTAGAGCCGTGGACCAACACTGCCATGAGCGACGCCAACCGCGAGCAGATGGACGCCTACCTGGGCTCCATCTGGAGCCAGATGACGGATGACATCGCCCAATCGCGCCACCTCACCCCCGACCAGCTGAACGACGCTGCCGACCAGCTGATGATGCTGCAGCCCGCCGAAGCGTGCGTGGAGCGCGGACTGGTGGACACGCTTATCTATAAGAACGACATACGCAACTACCTGAAGCGCCTGGCCGACATTGATGAAGACGACGACCTGCCCGTGCTGGGACTGAAGGAGATGATAAACGTGAAGAAAAACCAACCTAAGGACAAGAGCGGAAACATCATAGCCGTGTACTACGCCGAGGGCGAGATAGACGGACTGATGACGGGCGGCATGGACGGCATCAACTCGGAAGACGTCATCCGCGACCTGCGCCAGCTCAAAGAGGATGAAGACGTGAAGGCCGTGGTGCTCCGCATCAACTCGCCGGGCGGCAGCGCCTACGGGTCGGAGCAGATATGGCATGCCGTGAGCCAGCTGAAGGAGGAGAAACCCGTCATAGTCTCCATGGGCGACTATGCCGCCTCGGGCGGATACTACATGGCCTGCAACGCCGACACCATCGTGGCCCAGCCCACCACGCTGACCGGCTCCATAGGCATCTTCGGCCAAGTGCCCAACACCAAGGGACTGACCGACAAACTGGGCATCACCTACGACGTAGCCAAGACCAACCGCTATGCCGACTTCGGGGGCATCACCCGCCCCATGAGCGAGGGCGAAAGGCAACTGATGCAGGCCTACGTGGAGCGGGGCTACGACCTCTTCCTCACCCGCTGCTCGGAGGGCCGCGGCATCAGCAAGGAAGCCATGGCCGACAGGGCTCAAGGCCGCGTGTGGAGTGGCACCATGGCCAAGGAGCTGGGGCTGGTAGACGAGCTGGGCGGGCTGGACAAGGCCATCAAGATAGCCGCAGCCAAGGCCGGCATCGATGCCTACACGCTGATGAACTACCCCGGAAAGCTCAGCTTCTGGAGCGAGCTGATGGCCACCGACCCGGGCAACTACATACGCATGAAGCTGCTGGACGGACGGATGAAAGACATCTACCACCAAGTAAACATGCTGGAACAGCTGGACCGCCAAGACTACCTGCAAGCCCGCATGCCTTTTGAACTACGCATCAGATAACACTCCACCGCATGGCAGAACACCTTAGCAAGATACGACGATGGCTACGCCCGCTCTCCTGGCTGTACGGGGCAGCGGTGCACGTGCGCAACAAACTCTTTGACCGGGGCATCCTCCGGTCAAGGAGTTTCGGCGTTCCTACCATCTGCATCGGCAACCTGGCCGTAGGCGGAACGGGCAAGACCCCGCACACCGAGTATCTGATAAGGATGCTCACCCAAGCCGGCCTCCACGTGGCCGTGCTGAGCCGGGGATACAAGCGCAAAAGCAAAGGCTACATACTGGCCAACGACAGCCACAGCGCCAAGCAGATAGGAGACGAGCCCTACCAGATGAAGAGCAAGTATCCCCACATACGCGTGGCCGTGGATGAAGACCGCGCACACGGCATCCGCAAGCTGCTGCAAGAAAGCCAGCCGAAAATCGACGTCATCCTGCTGGACGATGCCTTCCAGCACCGCAAGGTGAAGGCCGGGCTGAACATTCTGCTCACCGACTACAGCCGCCTGTGGTGCGACGACACCCTGCTGCCTGCCGGAAACCTGCGTGAACCCACCGAGGGGAAGAACCGCGCACAGATAGTCATTGTGACCAAATGCCCGCCGGACATCAAGCCCATAGACTTCAACATCATAGGCAAAAGGCTGTGCCTGTACCCCTATCAGCAGCTCTACTTCTCGGGCTTGCGCTACGGGCAGTTGATACCGGTATTCCCCATGCAAGCGGACTGCAACAGCACCTTCGCGCTGAAGGGAGACGAACAGGTGCTGCTGGTGACCGGGATAGCCTCCCCCGCCCCCCTGCTCCGGGAAGTGGAGGCACGCGCCGCATCCGTACAGCTGCTGGAGTTTGGCGACCACCACGACTTCAGCCGGAAAGACCTCCAAGCCATCGACAGGGAGTTCCGCCGGATGACCGGCCCGCACAAGCTCATCATCACCACGGAGAAAGACGGGGCAAGGCTGAAGAATCACTCCGCACTGCCCGAGGCGTTGAAGCCGCACCTGTACATGCTGCCCGTCGAGATTGAGATACTGCAAAACCAACAACAATTATTCAACCAAAACATCATTAATTATGTTAGAACGTATTCAACAAACAGCCAACTTCCTGAAGGAAAAGATGCACACTCAGCCTGAAACCGCCATCATACTGGGCACAGGGCTGGGCAACCTGGCAGAAGAAATCACAGAGAAGTACGAAATAGCGTATAAAGACATTCCCAACTTTCCCATCTCCACCGTAGAGGGGCATAGCGGCAAGCTGATATTCGGCAAGCTGGGCGGCAAAGACATCATGGCCATGCAGGGACGCTTCCACTACTACGAAGGCTACTCCATGCAGGAAGTCACCTTCCCCGTCAGGGTGATGCGCGAACTGGGCATCAAGACCCTCTTCGTGTCCAACGCCAGTGGCGGCACCAATCCCGCCTTCCACATCGGCGACCTGATGATTATCACCGACCACATCAACTTCTTCCCCGAGCACCCCTTGCGCGGCAAGAACATCCCCTACGGTCCCCGCTTCCCGGACATGAGCAAGGCCTACGACCCCGAACTGATACGCAAGGCCGATGCCATTGCCGCCGCGATGGGCATCAGCGTGCAGCATGGCGTGTACATCGGCACCCAAGGCCCCACGTTTGAAACGCCGGCCGAGTACCACATGTTCCGCGTGATGGGCGCCGACGCCGTGGGCATGTCCACCGTCCCCGAAGTCATTGTGGCCAACCACTGCGGCATCCGCGTCTTCGGCATGTCCGTCATCACCGACCTCGGCCTCGAAGGCCAAGTGGTGGAAGTCTCCCATGAGGAAGTCCAAAAGGCTGCCGACGAGGCACAACCCAAGATGACAGCCATCATGCGCGAACTCATCAAGCAGGCCTGAACGCCCATACATGGGATACCATGTACGCCCATACATGGGATACAATGTACACTCATACATGGGGTACGATGTACGCTCATACATGGGGTACGATGTACGCTCATACATGGGGTGCCATGGATTCCCCTTCATGTAAACCTTACTTATAACCGATTATGCGAACAGAAATAGCCACCCTTGGCGAGTTCGGCCTCATCCGCCGCCTCACCGAGAACCTTGAACTGAAACATTCCTCCAGCCGGTATGGCGTAGGCGACGACGCAGCCGTCCTCTCCTACCCCGCCGACCGCGACATACTCGTCACCACCGACCTGTTGCTCGAAGGCGTGCACTTCGACCTTACCTACGTGCCCTTGAAACACCTGGGCTACAAGGCCGCCGTCGTCAACTTCTCGGACATATACGCCATGAACGGCAGTCCCCGCCAAATCACCGTCTCGCTGGGGCTGTCCAAGCGCTTCTGCATAGAAGACATGGACGAACTTTATGCCGGCATCCGCCTGGCCTGCGAGGCCTACGACGTAGACATCGTGGGAGGCGACACCAGCTCCTCGCTCACCGGACTCACCATCAGCATCACCTGCATTGGCGAGGTGGAGAAAGGCAAAGCCGTCTACCGCAACGGGGCACGGGAGACCGACCTCATCTGCGTCAGCGGCGACCTGGGAGCCGCCTACATGGGCCTGCAACTGCTGGAGCGCGAGAAAGCCGTGCTGAAAGGCACCGGCCAGGATGTGCAGCCCGACTTTGCCGGAAAAGAGTACCTGCTGGAACGGCAGCTGAAGCCCGAAGCCCGCCGCGACATCATTGCCCGTCTGGCAGAGGCAGGCATACAACCCACCGCCATGATGGACATTTCCGACGGCCTCTCGTCCGAACTCATCCACATCTGCACGCAAAGCCACGCAGGCTGCCGCATCTACGAGGAGCACATCCCCATCGACTACCAGACAGCCGTCATGGCCGAAGAGTTCAACATGAACCTCACCACCTGCGCCCTCAATGGCGGAGAAGACTACGAACTGCTGTTTACCGTCCCCATTGCCGACCATGAGAAAATCTCGGAGATGGAAGGCGTAAAACTCATTGGACACATCACCCGCCCTGAACTGGGTTGTGCCCTCATCACCCGCGACGGGCAAGAGTTCGAACTCAAGGCACAAGGCTGGAATCCGCTCAAAGCACCGGATAATCCGGCACAAATGCCCGAAAGCGACTAAAAAAGAAACGCTGATAATGAGCCACATAAGCATTTATCAGCGTTTTTTATTGCCCAACCCCTTGCATACTTGCAAAGTTTCACTACCTTTGCAACCGCAAAAACAAAACGGTGCCATAGCTCAGTTGGTAGAGCAAAGGACTGAAAATCCTTGTGTCCCCGGTTCGATTCCTGGTGGCACCACTTTGAAGAAAAGCAAATAGCAGTAAACTCCTGATTTCCAAG
>CASELH010000089.1 GCA_949288715.1 uncultured Bacteroides sp.
GGTATCGAGTTGCTTGTGCCTTCGCCCGTCCAGCGGCCGAGGAAGTAGGTGGTGTAGTTCGACTGCGACGAGCTGCCCCAGTTGCGGTAGCCTCCGTTTGCGACTTTGAAGCCTGCGGCTCCGCTCCACACCATGCTGAAGTCAAGCTCCTTCCAGGTAAGTCCGAGGTTGAAGCCGAAGTTGAACTTTGGAATTCCGTTGCCCAAGTCTACCTTGTCGGCATCGTCCAGCTTGCCGTCATGGTTGAGGTCGATGACCTTTATGTCGCCCGGCTGCGCTCCCGAGAGGATGCCGTTGCCGGCTGCCACCCACTCGTCTATTTCCTGCTGGTTCTGGAACAGTCCGTCGGTCTTGAAGCCCCAGAAGTAGCCCATGGCGTGCCCTTCGCTGATGCGGTAGAACTCGCTTTGGTTGTTGAACATTACGTTGGTAGAGCCGTGTATCATGCCGTCGGCGGTGTTGATCTTGCCCACTTCGTTCTTGTTGTACGCGAAGTTGCCGCCGATGTTGTACTGTACCTTGCCGATTTTGTCGCTCCAGGTCATTCCCAGCTCTACGCCCGTGTTCTTCACGTCGCCGCCGTTGATGTAGGGCGCGTCGGCTCCGGCGGTACCTATGATCGGGGCTTGCACTATCCAGTCCTTCGTGCTCTTCCAGTATGCGTCGAAGTTTACGTTGAGGTGGCCGTTGATGAAGCGTGCGTCAAAGCCTATGTCGGTCTGTTCAGACGTTTCCCATTTAAGGTCTTCGTTGCCTATGCGGTTGGGGTAGGCGCCGGTAGTGTTGGCGGCCGGGCCTTTGCCCGTGCCGAAGTTATAGTCGCCGTCTATCAAGGTGATGGGTGAAGTGTAGAGGAAGTTGCCTATGGAGTTGTTTCCCACCTGGCCCCAACTTGCACGGAGCTTGAAGTAGTCCATGTATTTGGCTATGCCCTGCATGAACTTCTCGTTGGTGATAACCCATCCTGCGCTGAACGAGGGGAAGTAGCCGAAGCGGTTGCCTTTGGCGAAGCGCGAGCTGCCGTCGGCGCGGAGAGTGGCGTTGAAGAGATATGTCTCCTTGTAGTTCCAGCCTATACGGCCGAAGTAAGACACGCGGCGGTAGTCGTCGAGCGGGCGTCCGCTAAGGCGGCCAGTGTTCATGTTGACGGCGTTGTCAAGGTATGCGTGCTCCCAGTCCTCGTAGATTTCGAGCAGCGAGTTGCTGCCTTCCATCCTGTCGCCCTGGTAACGCTCCGCCTCCATGCCGAGCATGGCGTTGAAGGAGTGGCCGCCCATGGTCCAGTCGTATGTCGCCGTGTTGGTCCATGTGAGCGTCCAGCTCTTCTCCATGTTCTGTGCTACGTTGTTGCTGCGCGCGTCTGTCGTGGTAGACGTGTATGAGGGAAGGAAGCTGCGGTACGAACTGGAGTTGTGGTTGAAGCCGAGCTGGGTGCGTATCTTCAGCCCCTTGATAGGTGTCAATTCGGCGAACACGTTGGCAACCCAGTTCTGGCTGTCCGATATGTTCTTTGAACGGTAGAGGTTGGCAACGGGGTTGCCGTCGTATTGCGACCAGTCCGAGGCTACGGAGTAAGAGTACCCGTTGTTCAGGTCGTCGCGTGCAGGCTGCTGGCTTACGTACATTGCCTGCAGCGGCGATGTGGCGTAGGCGGGGCGTAGCACGTTGTTGTACATGTTGCCTGTGCCGATGCCGTTGTTCCTTACGTATGCCATGCTTACGTTCTCGCCGATGCGCAGAAGGCCGTTGAAAAGTTTTTGCTCGAGGTTTGTGCGGAAGTTGTAACGGTCATAGTTTGACGCGCGCTTGCCGCCCACTATTCCTTCCTGGCTGTAATAGCCGAGGCTCACGGCGTAGGTGGCTGTTTCAGAGCCTCCGTTCACGCCGATGGTGTAGCTCTGCTGCGGAGCGTTGTCCTTGAACATGGCTCCCATCCAGTCGGTATTGTTAAGCTCGCCGGTCAGCTGGTTGTAGATGCTGGGGTAGGCAGACCAGTCCATCGGGCCGCTGCCCGAGTTGATGTTCTGCTCTTCCATGAGAGTCATGTACTCGCGTGCGTCGCACATCTCTATCTTACGCGAAGCCGTCTGCCAGCCTATGTAGCCGTCGAACGTCACCTGGGCCTTGCCCGCTTTGCCCATGCGCGTGGTGACGAGCACCACTCCGTTGGCGGCCTGCGCACCGTAGATGGCCGCCGAGGCCGCATCCTTGAGCACGTCGATGCTTTCGATGTCGCTCGGATTGATGTTCTTAAGGTCGCCCGGAATGCCGTCTATAATATAAAGAGGTGAGTTTGATGTGTTGGAGCCTTGGCCGCGGATGATGACCTTCATGTCTGAACCGGGTTGCCCGGACTCTGATATGATGTTCACGCCTGGCGTCTGTCCTTGCATTGCCTGTAGGGCGTTGTTGGTGTTCAGCTTGGCAATGTCTTCTCCCTTGAGCTGTGTGGTAGCGCCGGTTACGAGCTTTTTCTTCTGCACGCCGTAGCCTATTACCACGACATCTTCAAGCGTGCTCGCCTCATCGTCCAGCTTGATTGCGAGGAAGTCGCCGCGCACTGTGACGGTCTTCGTAACATAGCCGATGTAGGACACGACGATGTGCTGTCCGTCTTCGGCGTTAATCTGGAAGTTTCCGTCGAGGTCGGTAACGGTCGCCGCCGTCGATTCTTCCAGTTTCACTGTGGCGCCGATCAGCGCTTCGCCGTCGGTGGCCGATGTCACCTGTCCCTTGACGACCTTGGCCTCAAGTTCGGAACCATGAAGCAGGCACGACATGGGGAATAACATCACTGCCGCCAATGCGACTTTAAATAGAATTAATTTACCCATGATGTTAATTTTAGATTGTTAGATAAGGTTTTCACGATAATCTTTTTTATTCGACACCGCAAAGTTAGGCATTAATCGAAAAATACGTGTCCACTGATGTAAAATGCTCGTAATATCGGCGTTTCAGCATGTCAACAAATGTTTCATTGTTGTACACAAATGTTCAAACAAATATGGAAACGGCTGTATGCAAAGCCCTTAATGGCTTTCATTGAAAACTTGTTTGCAGGCTTCTTGGCTTTTTCCGTAAGGCGGAACAGCAATGGATTCGTTCTGATGCGCAGCAGCCAACAAGTAGCTTTTGTAAAAGCGAAACGGAGTTTTGTGGTCGCAAAAGTGCAAACTTGTTAGGCAAATCCTGCAAGCACGACAGCATGTAAAAACAAGTCTCGGATGAAAATCAGAAAATGAAATGCAATCTGATTAAACTCTTGCATGCCGGACAAAGGTTGCATCCATGTTCCATCGCCTTTCGCGAATGTGTCCGCATGATGTTCGCAAAGGGCATGAAAAAAGCAGTTACGGATATCGTAACTGCTTTTTTCAACGTGGGCCATCCAGGGCTTGAACCTGGGACCTCCAGATTATGAGTCTTTTTGAGTAATATTTCATAAAATTCCGTGTTGTATAAATGTGTTGATTTACAGCATATAATGTATTTGGCAGTTTGCAAGGAAATACATACATTTGCAGTAGTTTGCTCCCGAAAAGGTCACCTCAAGGTCACCAAAACGGGTAAAGTTTGGCTTATAAATTAACGCATTATGAAGAAAGAAGAAACAGGAAAGGTCACCGAAATGGTGAATAAGAAGGTAAAATCCACTTCAAGAGGTGAAAAATGCCTTGCTAAATTCACAGCTTCTAATGGCAATGTATATGGTTCGTTGACTCTTGACATACGAAAAGCTGGGGATTATTCGCAACCGCTTCCTGTGGCTGTACGTGTGTGTCATGCCGGACAGAAAATCTTTCTTCGTTTGGGTAAAACATACACTATGGAAGAATGGTTGGCTCTTTGTGATTACGAGAAAAGTGGTCGTCGTATTCAACTGGCAGAGAGAAACGACATGAAGAATCTAATGGACAGGGTGGAGCTTATAGCCAATCAACTTATCGCAGAAAACAACTTCTCTCTTCGCAAGCTACAAGACAGATTTCAGGGTAGAAAGGATGATGACAGCACCATTATTACAGTGTGGGATTCATACATTCAATCTAAGACTAATGAAGGTAAGGCTGGCTCTGCTCGTTGCAGTAAGGATGTACGCAACCGTTTTGTCAAAGATTTAGGAACGGACATATCGTTTGCCGATATAAACCGTGACTTTATCTTGAAATGGGTAAAAATCATGAAGAAAAACGAATTGAGTACCACGACCATTGCCATCGCACTCCGTAGTCTAAGAACCATTATTAATATGTGTATTGCAAATGGCTTGATGAAGGGAGATACCAAGGAAATGTTCAAAGATACAGGTTATAATAAAGCTCAAAGCCGTAAACATGAGTTTCTTGATGTGGCTACCATGCGTAGACTTTATGACTTTTGGAAAGCAGGTGAGGCAAAAGATAAAGACGGCAACGAATTATTTCTGGGTAGAGAAAAACACGCTATATTCCGTGACCTCGGTTTGTTTCTCTTCATGTATTTGGGGGATGGGCAGAATCTTGCCGATACATTACGACTAACCTATGATGAATTGTACTATGCTACTCACGGCAAACAGTTACGTTTTCTTCGCCACAAGACTCGTGAAAGAAACGAGAGTGCCAGCGAAGTGATATTTCCCGTTACATCCGAGATTCAAGAGATTATTAACCGATACGGCAATGTTCCTAAACTCGGAAGGCGAGTATTCCCAATAATGAGTGAGTTTATCACACCCGAACAGGAAATATGGGTTATCCAACGCTACAATAGATATATACGTGAGCACATGGCAAAAATTGCCAAACTATTGGGGATGGAACAGATGCCTTCTCCTACTTGGGCAAGGCATAGCTTCGCCACCAACCTCAACAACTCAGGCGTTGTACCTTATAAATATATAAGTGACAGCATGGGGCATAGCGGTGGCGGGGACATTACTTCCAATTATATTGGAGCTTACCCTCTTGAAAAGATGTTGGAATACAATCACTATTTACTCAATGAGAAACCGAAAGGAAGTACTTCTGTGGTAGATAAAAAAGTCTTGCTGGAGGTGCTAAAAGGTTTGAGCGAAGAGGAAAGGATGGAACTTATATCTAAGCTATCGGAAGAATAATCTTCTTACTATCGCAAAAGCATCAAGTGAAATGCCACAAAAATACGGAACAAGTAACCGCAAAAATACCGAATCATATACCGCAAAAAAGTGGATTAAAATACCACAAAAAACACGAATACACTATGTACTTCACAGAAATTCACTATCTTTGTATTTGAAAAAAAGTACATTATATGAGCTATTATAAAAGAACAGCAGATGCCCTACTGCAAAACCTACTAGATGCATTTGGGGCAGTATTGATAGAGGGTCCCAAATGGTGCGGCAAAACAACTACCGCATCTCAACTTGCAAATAGCATTTTGAGAATGCAAGATCCAAGTATGCGTGCTGAGTATTTAGTTACCGCTAAAACCAAGCCGTCCATTCTGTTACAAGGAGACACACCACGTCTTATAGATGAATGGCAAGACGCTCCCATGCTGTGGGATGCAGTGCGAACAACTGTCGATGACCGTCAAGTCCCAGGACAATTTATACTTACCGGCTCCAATGCTGTTGACAAGTCTCAAATACACCATTCCGGAGTTGGTCGTATTGCCAGACTGCGTATGTTACCTATGAGCTTGTGGGAGTCACAAGAATCTACAGGAGAGGTTTCCTTGAAAGAACTTTTCAATAATCCCGATTATGATATTGATGGAAAGATGTCTAAAATGACCATTGAAGATCTAATCTTTGCTGCATCCCGAGGTGGATGGCCAGCTTCTTTGTTGGCTCGTACTCCAAAGGCTCAATTACTTATTGCAAAGAACTATGTTCAAACTATTTGCTCTGATGATATTTCGGGCATTGATGGCAGGAAAAGAGATGCCAAGCTGACCAGTATGATACTTCGGGCATACGCAAGGAATGTTTCGACATTGGTCAAGAAAAAGTCTCTTTTAGATGATGTGACTTCGTCTGGCGAAGTAAGCTGCCACGTAGACACATTTGATGACTATGTTGCTGCGTTGGAAAAATTGTTTGTTATTCAGAATATAAGTGCATGGTGTCCTGCAATCCGAAGCAAAACCGCTATCAGAAGTAGTGTAAAACGATGCTTCTGTGACCCTTCCATACCGATTGCTCTTTTGGGACTATCTCCTGAGGCATTAAGTATGCAACTCAGAACATTTGGATTTATCTTTGAACAGATGTGTATCCGCGATTTAAAAGCATACACCATTGATTTGAACAGCCATGTATCTTACTACCACGACCGATACGACTTGGAAGCGGATATAGTGTTGCATCTGGAAGATGGCCGTTATGCTCTAATTGAGTGCAAGCTCGGTAGTAGCGAAATAGATAATGGTGCAGAACATCTGCTTGAACTCAAAAGACTGATACAGGAGCACAACAAAACGGAGAAGCAGGTTCCTATTCGTGAGCCGGATTTACTTATCGTCATGACAGGTGGGACTATGGCCTACACTCGCCCCGACGGAGTTAAAGTAATTCCTTTGGCATGCCTCAAAGATTAACCATTTAGTGAAACAGTTTATATGGGAGATAATATGAGAGAGCTTCCCAATGAAGAACATCCTTTTCAGGCGAAAATGAAGGAATGGTTTGAAGCGAACCCAGAAATCTATTCCAAGTTCAAAGACAAGATTCAATCCGTTTTAAAGAATTCATTGTGCGGAAATGATAAAGAACTGATAGACGATGAGATGGCTGCACTCCAAAGCGCAATATTGGAAGTCTTAGATAAGGAAGATGGGACGCTTGACGAATTGACAGGGCGGTTCACAGCAGCCATAAAAAACGATAA
>CASELH010000090.1 GCA_949288715.1 uncultured Bacteroides sp.
GAACGTTAGTGAAGCATCTCCTAAAAGCAGGAGCAAGTAGGAGATTCTTCGCTTGCGCTCAGAATGACAGATACATGGCGCAGCCCTTAAGAATCTGCGTTCATCTGCGCTCGTCTGCGTCATCTGCGTGCCATCGTAAACACATAGTTAAATTCCCATTTGCCATATAAGCTAAATATGATTAGTTACTTACGCTGTTTAAGTTTAACATCAGTCATGCTTCTCTAAGGAGGAACACCAAAGTATTACCTTTGCTGTCACTATGTATTAAGAAGGCATCGCCTATGTATTAAGAAGGCTGCGCCTCCCCGAGGAGAAGGCAGTGCAAAGATGGCCGGAAAAAAGCGTAAAGTAGTGGAATAAATGATTTTCAACTATGAGTTTTTTGACTTTTCTATATACCATATTATCAATAAAGCTTATCTTTGCCCATCGGAAAATGATTGGCACATGAACGACACACTTCCCCACCATTACAAGTATCTGGTAAGCAGCCCGCACGATGTGGAATGGGGCATTACGGTAAACACCGTGGGGAAAGAATCCGTCCCCCCGGGCTACCACACCTACCCTCCGCGCAGCGGACACCCGGACAGCTTTTATTTCACCCCCTCCGAAGGGCGCCAACTGGACAGCTACCAGTTGCTCTACATCACCCGCGGGAGAGGCTCGTTTTACACCGCGCCGGATGTGTGCATAAACATAAAAGAAGGAGACATGCTGATGCTACAACCCCACCGATGGCATAGCTACTTTCCCGACAGACGGACGGGGTGGCAGGAATATTGGATTGGTTTTGAAGGCATCAACATAGACACCCGCTTTAAAAACAATTTCTTCCACCGGGAGCAAACCATCTACCGGGTGGGGGTGCAAGACTCCATTGTAAAGTTGTACGAACAGGCCATAGAGGTGGCCATGGAAGAAAAAGCTGCCTGCCAACAATACCTGGCGGGGATTGCCAACCTCATTTTGGGCATGACGATGTATTATTCGCAGAATTGCCGGTTCGACGACCTGTCTGCCGAACGGATAGACCGAGCAAAAGTCATCATACGCGAACGCCTCCTGCAAGACGTATCTCCCGAAGAGGTAGCCTCAGCCGTAAACATGAGCTACTCTTGGTTCAGGAAGCTTTTCAAAGACTACACCGGGCTTTCGCCTGCCCACTACATCCTGGAGCTGAAAATCCGCCAGGCTAAAGACCTCCTCTCCACCACCCGGCAAAGCATCAAGGAAATAGCCTACCGGCTGAATTTTGACGACATCCCCTATTTCTCGAAAGTCTTCAAGAAATATACGGGGTTATCCCCTCAAAGCTATCGGGACAAGTTCGGGGCAGGGCAATAATACTCCCCCAAATAGAAACTTAACCTGAACAGCATGAAAATCATAGGCAGAAATGCCGTAAAATCCCCAAAGAAATGGTATCTTTGCAGGCTAAATAAGTTTTACGAGAGCAATCGCTATGGCAGAAAATGCATCCATCTTGATAAAAGGCGCACGGGTCAACAACCTAAAAGACATCGACGTGGAAATTCCGCGGGGCAAACTGGTGGTCATCACCGGGTTGTCCGGGTCGGGGAAATCGTCGCTGGCCTTCGACACGCTGTATGCCGAAGGGCAACGCCGCTATGTGGAAAGCCTCAGCAGCTATGCCCGCCAATTCTTGGGACGCATGAGCAAGCCCGAATGTGACTACATCAAAGGCATCCCGCCGGCCATTGCCATCGAGCAGAAGGTGAACAGCCGCAACCCGCGCTCCACCGTAGGCACTTCCACAGAGATATATGAATACCTGCGCCTGCTCTATGCACGGGTGGGAAAAACGTACAGCCCCATCAGCGGGCAGGAGGTGAAGAAGCATACGCCCGAAGACATTGTGAACTGCATGCTTGAATATCCCGACGGCACACGCTACACCTTGCTCACCCCCATCATCCTGCACGAAGGACGCACCTTGCAGCAGCAACTGGAGGTGTACATGAAGGAGGGTTTCAACCGCTTGGAGGTGAACGGCACAATGTTGCGCATAGACGAGTACTCGCCCAAAGATAGCGACACGGTGTTCCTGCTGGTGGACCGCCTGACGGTTTCGCACGAGAAAGACGCCATCAGCCGCCTCACCGACTCTGCCGAAACCGCCATGTATGAGGGAGACGGTGCCTGCCTGCTACGCTTCTACCAGCCGGACGGGTCGACCAGCCTATACCGTTTCAGCACCAAGTTTGAGGCCGACGGCATGACGTTTGAAGAGCCCACCGACCAGATGTTCTCGTTCAACTCGCCCATCGGGGCCTGCCCCAAGTGCGAAGGTTTCGGGCGGGTCATCGGCATAGACGAGCACTTGGTTGTGCCCAACCGCGCCTTGTCGGTATACGATGGAGCAGTGGTGTGCTGGCGTGGCGAAAAGATGGGCGAATGGCGCGACATGGTGATACGCGGAGCCGAGAAGGCAGGCTTCCCCATCTTCACCCCTTACTACGAGCTGACCGACGAACAACGCCGCATGCTGTGGGAAGGTACCCCTTACTTCGAAGGCATCAACGCCTTCTTCAAAATGCTGCAAGAGAACCAATATAAGATACAATACCGCGTGATGCTGGCGCGCTACCGGGGCAAGACGCTTTGCCCCGAATGCCACGGCACACGACTGAAGCCCGAGGCCAACTACGTGAAGGTAGGCGGACGAAGCATCTCGCAACTGGTGGACTTGCCCATCACTGAACTGAAAACATTTTTCGACCAACTGAAACTAGACAAGCACGATGCCGAAGTGGCACGCCGCATCCTGACGGAAATAAACAGCCGCATCCGCTTCCTGCTGGATGTAGGTTTGGGCTACCTTACACTGAACCGGCTGAGCAACTCCCTCTCGGGCGGAGAAAGCCAGCGCATCAACCTGGCCACCTCGCTGGGCAGCAGCCTGGTAGGCAGCCTATACATATTGGACGAGCCCAGCATAGGGCTTCACAGCCGTGATACGGACAAGCTGATACACGTGCTTCGCCAACTGCAGCAACTGGGTAATACCGTGGTGGTGGTGGAGCATGACGAAGACATTATCCGCGCTGCCGACTACATCATCGACATCGGCCCCAAAGCCGGACGCCTGGGGGGCGAAGTGGTGTATCAGGGGGATATGAAGGACATATTAGGAGACAAGGAGACAAGGGGACAAGGAGACAAAGGACTTGTCAACTTGTCAACTAAGTCCTCGTTAAATAGCTACACCGTCCGCTATCTTTTGGGTGAAGAGACCATCCCTATCCCTGCGCAACGCCGCCCCTGGAATAACTACATCGAGATAAAAGGTGCACGGGAGAATAACCTGAAAGGCATAGATGTGCGATTCCCCCTGAACGTAATGACCGTAGTAACGGGCGTGAGCGGGTCGGGAAAGAGCACATTGGTGCGCGACATATTTTACCGCGCCTTGAAGCGTGAACTGGATGAATGCAGCGACCGTCCGGGTGAATTCGTCTCCATCGGCGGCGACCTGCACAACTTGCGCAATGTGGAGTTTGTAGACCAAAACCCCATTGGCAAATCATCGCGGAGCAACCCTGTCACTTACCTCAAGGTGTATGACGACATCCGCAAGCTTTATGCCGAACAACCCCTTGCCAAGCAGATGGGCTACACGGCAGGCTACTTCAGCTTCAACAGCGAAGGCGGGCGTTGTGAAGAGTGCAAGGGCGAAGGCACCATCACCGTAGAGATGCAGTTTATGGCCGACCTGGTGCTGGAGTGCGAATCGTGCCACGGCAAGCGTTTCAAGCAAGACACGCTGGAGGTGAAATTCCACGATGCCAGCATCTACGACATTCTGGAGATGACGGTCAACCAAGCCATTGAATTTTTCGACAAGCATAAGCAGAAGAAGATAGCCAAGAAGCTGCAGCCCTTGCAGGATGTAGGGCTGGGCTACATCAAACTGGGGCAATCTTCATCTACCCTGTCCGGAGGCGAGAACCAACGGGTAAAGCTGGCCTACTACCTGAGCCAGGAAAAGGCCGACCCCACCCTGTTCATCTTCGACGAACCGACCACAGGCCTCCACTTCCACGACATACGCACCCTGCTCAAAGCCTTCGATGCCTTGATTCTGCGTGGACACAGCATCCTCATCATCGAGCACAACATGGACGTGATAAAGTGTGCCGACTATGTGATTGACCTCGGTCCCGAAGGCGGAGAAAAAGGCGGCTACATCATTGCGACAGGCACACCCGAAGAGGTGGCCGAATGCGGTGCCAGCTACACCGGACAATTCCTGAAAGAGAAATTATATCAACAAACAAATACACAAACCTTATGAACACACCCCCCATTATATTATCCATTGCCGGGTCCGACCCTTCGGGAGGAGCGGGTATCCAAGCCGATATCAAAGCCATATCGGCATTGGGAGGTTATGCTGCCACTGCCATTACGGCAATCACCGTACAAAACACACGGGGAGTGGCCAAAGTAAACTACTTGCCGCCTGTGGTCGTAACCGAACAAATCAAAGCAGTATTCAACGACCTCGACGTGGCTGCTGTAAAGATAGGCATGACCGGACAGTATGACATTGTCAAAGCCATCAGCTATGCACTTATCAAGCGGAAGGACATACCCGTGGTGTTCGACCCCGTAATGGTGGCCACCGGCGGACGCAAGCTGGCAGAGAACAAGGCCATTGAAGCCTTGCGCCTCTTCTTGCTGCCCCAATGCAAGGTAGCCACGCCCAACCTGCTCGAGGCATCTGTGCTGCTGGGCAAGGAAGTGCGCACTACCGACGACATGAAGCAGGCCGCCATTGCCCTGTGGCAACAGTTCCACTGTGCCTTCCTGCTGAAAGGCGGGCATCTGGAAGGGGACGAGATGGTAGACGTGCTCTTCGACGGACAGTTCCACTACTTCAGCTGTCCGCGCATCGAGACCAAGAACCTGCATGGCACCGGCTGCACACTGTCGTCGGCCATCGCCACGTATGTGGGAAAGGGCTACGAACTGGTGGAAGCCATTGCCCAGGCCAAGGAATACATGAACCAAGTGATTGCCGCAGGCGCCCACCTCGCCGTGGGGCATGGCAACGGGCCGGTATGGCACTTCCCCGAAAGCCACCCGCTACAACCTGAACAAGCATGAGGGTAATGGTGATAACCTCCCCTCAGTTCCTGCCGGACGAGGCCTCCCTGCTGGAGGCCTTGTTGGCTTATGGGGCCGACCGCATCCACCTGCGCAAACCGGGGTGCAGCGAGCAGGAGCTTGCCTGCCTGATAGAACAGCTGCCGCCCCATTGCCACCCCCGCCTGTCCCTGCACGACCACTTCGCGCTGGCGGAACGCTATGGCATCGGCGGCATCCACCTGAACGGGCGGAATCCTGTCCCTCCCCCTGGCTACCGGGGCATCGTGAGCCGTTCGTGCCACTCGCTGAGCGAGGTGGCGCGATACAAGGCAGGGGTGGATTATCTCTTCCTCAGCCCCATATTCGACAGTATATCCAAGACCGGCTACCGGGCCGCATTCCCCCCGCAGGTGCTGGACGAGGCGGCGCGCTCGGGCCTTATCGACCGGAAGGTGGTGGCCCTGGGCGGCGTGTCGGCACAAAAAATGCCCCAGGTGCGAGCCTGGGGCTTTGGCGGCGTGGCTGTGCTGGGTGCCGTGTGGCAACAGTGCCGCACGGTGGCCGACGCCCGGGTGGCGCTTAGCGGGCTAAGCGGGCAATAATCTCATTGGCTACCTTCTTGCCGGACATGAGCATGCCGCCGAAGATGGGGCCCATGCGGGGCGTACCGGACACAGCCGATGCAGCCATGCCGCATACGTAGAGCCCCGGATAAATCTCCTTCGTGCCCTTCACCACTTCGTCTTCGCCGGCAACGACGTCGAGCGAACGCTCGCCTATGACGCCGCCCGTCTCCGTGGCGAGGCGTATGCCATTCTTGCGGGCAACGGTGGCGGCAATCTCACTGTCGTGACCGGTGCCGTCCACCACCACTTTGGCAAGGATGTTCAGCGGGTCGACGTGCAGCCCTTCGCGCAGCACAGGGGTCCAGTTCACGACTACTCCACTTACCTTGTTGTCCTTGAAGATGACGTCTTCCACCGAATAGCAGTTGAAGATGGTGGCTCCGGCATGCACGGCGTGGTACAGCAGGGCCGAGGTGCTCTCCACGGAGTCCATGGTGTAGAGGCCTTCGTCGAGGGGCTGGTAGTTGATGTGGAAGTCGCACACAATGTCCATTGCCTCCTCCTGTATGACAATCTGGTTGAACATCATGGCACCGCCCCACATGCCGCCGCCGGGGGCCAGCTTGCGGTCGAACTGGGCCACCTTCAGCCCTGCCTTGGCCAGATAGTAGGCGGCCACGATGCCCGACGGGCCTCCGCCTACGATGGCCACGTCCAACTCCAGATTCCGTTGCAACTTATCCATGTAAGTGCTTACGATTCCTCTTGATACTCTTGTTTCAATCATAATGTTACAATATTATTAATTAGTATTATGTATATAGCTCCTTTATGGGCAGTATATCTTAACCGGCAAAGATGGGTGCATACTTGTACCGTAATAGGGATACCTACTTGTACCGTAATAGGGATACCTACTTGTACCGTAATAGGGATACCTACTTGTACCGTAATAGGGGTACCTACTTGTATCGTAATAGGGGTACGCACATGCATACATGTGGGGGTGCACACATGCATACATGTGGGGGTACGCACAAGCATACATGTGGGGGCGCACACATGCGTACTGTCTTTTCCTGATTTCACTAGACACTTTCTTTGTTCATAAACTAAAATAATAGACGCGTTCAGATGCGCGATACTAAAACGATAGACACAACTATA
>CASELH010000091.1 GCA_949288715.1 uncultured Bacteroides sp.
TGGTTAAGATTGCCGCCATTTACACATCGGACATCAAATGGAGAGACTACTACTTACCGGACGATGAAATCGTTTAAGGTTTGTTAGTACATTTATCACTACACGGAGTTTTCCTTTTCGGCTTTCTGCTTACGCTTCAACTCCCTCTTCGACAGCTTTTTCTCCTTCAGCAGCACAGTTTTGTTTGCCGCGCTAAACTTCGGGAGTTCTATGCTCTGCAACACAGCCGCCATCTCCTGATCCAACGTTTTTGCCTGGCTCTCAAACAGGTATTCTATTCTGATATCCAACTCGTCCGCATCCAGACCGTCGGAGAACTCGGCCACGGCACGCCCGTCCGAAGCATAGACAGGGCCAATGTTACGCATCCCGTTGTAAAAGGAAAAAGCAAAATTGTCAACCAACTGATTTTGGTAAGACATTTGCAAGTAGACTCTGTCTTTCACTCCCGGCTCATCCACTTCCTCAACTCGGGTCACCTTGATATCCGTATCTGACAGTAAGGCATTGATGCGGGCATGCAGCCAAATTTTGGCTGCTTCTTCCTTGCCTTGATAGCTGAATGTGGCCATGTCTCCCATCGGAAGCGTCTGCAACAGGCAAAGCGCCCACGTGTAATAGCGCAACGCATCGGCTACGCGATACCGTTCTTCATCTTGCAGCCCATTGCCTATCAGACTTTTTGCCTTCGTCAGGCGGGCATCAAACATCTGGTTGACCGACTGCTCCGTGACATACACAAACACGCTCACTTCCGGCTCTTCTCCATACTCTATGCGTCCTACGTCCTGTAACGTCCCAATGGAGAAAGTAGACAGGTTGCTATACAGCTGTTCGTTGTACACCGCCTTGCCGTCTACCGTCTGCTGAGTGCCGGTCTGCGAAAAATCGGATGAGACAAACACATAGATATTCTCCAGCAGTTTATCCAACGCGCTTTTGTAAGCCGTGTCCAAAGTTGGCCCCGTAGCTTCACCGTATTTGTAAGCCGGATTCTCCTTGATGGCCTCTATCTTTTTCTTCACAGCTTTGGGCTGCGCCGACACAGAAAGGCAGAAAGCTGCCAACAGGCCGCACAGCCATATGCCCCGAAGTACCGGATTATTCTTCAGCTTCACCATTTTCTATTTCTTCCATTTCTTTCTGGTGGTCTTCTTCCACTTTATCCTTCAAAACCTGCTCCACCTCCTTGTTGAGGTTGGCCACAGAAATGGCTTGCAACAAGGCTTGCACTTTCACTTCATACGCATTCTCCGGATCAAGCAAGTAGTGGGCTTGCACCTCATATGTATGCCCCACCTTCCGGCTCAGCGTATAGGCTTCACGGAGCTGGCTTCTGATGCCAATCTTCATGTAAGCCGTGAGATTATCTTTTATCTGTTCCACCTGAGCCTCCGGAATACCTTCAATATCATTGGTCAACACGTCCTCAATGTCTGTAGCCGTTTCAGCGGCATAAGCAGCCATCGCGTTGATACGTGCATTTTTCTGCGCAATACCCAGATTGCCTTGCCCAGACACCGTGTATGAATAATCCTTGTAGCCAGTCTTCGTCTTTAATAAAGCGTCGTACACGGCACCCTCTATTGTGCCTATGCCGACCAACTCCCAACCATCTTTTTCCAAATCTTTCGCAACCTTCTTAGCTTCCTTCTTCGCCGCCTTAATTACCGACTTAGACTGTGACTGAGCCGCCGGAACGACAGCTACCGAAAGAGCAAAAAACATAAGGCAAATGCCCCAAAACAAATTTAGCTTTCTCATAACTTAATTTTTTAAACTGACTTTATTACATTGAATTAAATACCGCAAATATAAAATCATTTATTTGAGAAAAAAAATTTTAAGGGAACAAAAATTAAGCTACCTCCACCAGCTTGGGAAGGTAGACCTTGGGGCATTATCCTTCTCCCCAAAAATAACAAGAAAAAGAAACATTTACAAAAACACCTGACTCAATAGCCATCACCCCCTCATTTCCTCCCTAACATGTCCGTATTTTCTACGGTCCACCTCCGTCCCTATATGCCGAGGTTGCATAGGACTTGGTAAGGAGCAGGTAAGGAGGAGAATCGGAGGTGGTAGGCAGTTGGGTCGAAGGAGATACGGTATTATACTGATTTAGAATAGGATACGGATGATTCAAATACGTATTTTTGTAAATAACTGAGAAGAATCAAAATTTTTCATGTAAACATTCGTAAATTCTGAAACAGAGAATGCAAGGATTTTAATATGTTTACATTTTCGTCCTTGCACAGCTTGTCACCGGGGAAGGCTGTCCGAAAAGCACCGGTAAACTTTCGCCCAGTCGTGCCGGGCAAAAAAAGAATTGTTTATGTTCTCACATTTCTTGCCGGAGATTCCCCTTGTTTTCCATTCTTTTCTTACCTTTGTCTTTAGCGTACAACGTTTTATTGCATTCAGTGTATATTTATGGAACAGAACGATAACAAAAATGCCATTCTCCAGATGCTGCTGAAGGAAAAAGGGATGAACTGCTTTTACCCGCTGAAGCATGTCCCGGTCTCCAATGCATGGGCCTATCTGGACAACGAGGACAACTTGTGCTTTTGCGACGACCAACTCAAGCCTATCCCGCCCCGCAAACTCATCTATGGCAACAACATGGCTACACTCGTAGGCTTCGATGGAGAAGCCTACTGGGGATTGGAATGCAACCAGGAGGAATCGGAGTGCGGAAAGCTGCAAAGACTGTTTCTCGTGCTACGCGCCCCATTGGTCAAAGAAGACTTGGTGCAGGAGATTGACACCCGCCTGCGTCTGTACGCCATCCATGAAACGTGCTATTTCCTCGCGGAGACATCGGGAATAAAAACGTGCCTCTCAGACAGTTCCTGCCACTATATTCTCCATAACGACGAAGCCTTTACATCGGACACGCTGTTCCTGCCGCCCAAGTCTTGCCTGCAACCTTTTGCCGACAAGGGAATACGTTACTGGGGAACGACATGTGATGACTATTATTACGACTTTTTTTTCGTTACCCAAGCAAGGGAGTGGCTCATAGTGAAAGATAACCGGCTGCTCATGACGACCCGGAATGGGCTGATTCTCTTCCGGATAGCCAAATACCAGCGGGTAGCGGTCATCGACTACCCCGACGTGCTGACCAATACAGAAAGCTATACCGACATCAAGCTAAAACTGCAATGCCTCGTCAACGAATGGGCTCCGGCAAGCTACGCCACGATACAATTTATCCCCACCGACTACAGGGATTTCGATAGCCGCTTCGAGCATATCACCGCGCGCGTAGGCCGCTTCTTCGAGTTTGAAGAATCCGTATCTTTCTTGTTAGAATACTCCGAACGGCTGTATGAAAATGAATATTCGTGCAAGCAAGGCATCCTGATAACCTATTCCTTCGAGAAAGACGAAAAATTTTCGAGAATAGATGCCAAATTCTCGTCCATACCCACGAATGCCGAGCCCGACGAGATAACGCCCGATGCCGTCATCTTTAAGGACAAGCAGAAAACAGCCTACGACCGGCGCACAGGCCGACAGTTGTGCCAGGCTCAACCCGATGCCGCCTATGGCATCATACAGCACAGCGGCATCTACGACTTCAACAGCAAGAAAGTGCTGCTGGAATCGGCCTACGCCAACATTGTCGAGACCAATGCCTTCCCCTTCGCCGCCTTCATAGTGTCCACTCCCAATCTAAGAAATGGCATAGCCCGAACGGAATACGGCATCACCACCCCCACCGACCTCCTGCTGCCTCCTATCTACTCCCGGCTGAGCAACATACCCTGCAAAACCCAAAACCTCAGTGGCGAAACCGTGTACAGGCAGCCCTCGAAGGGTGCTCCGAAAGGCCTCAAAGCCCCTTTTCTTATAGAAAACGACCGCCTGCACAAGGTGGGACTGATGATGGCGGACGGCACCGTGCTGCAGCCCGAATACGATGCCATCTACTACTCCGCCAACAGCACGATATACCACCCCGCCATCATCCTGCGCAAGGGCAGCGAGCTTCACGCCTGCCTGCCCGACAGTTCTCGCCCCTTCTCCACGCAGACGGACGACATAATGATTGAAAAAACTTTCCTCATTTTCGATGGCAAATACATAGCCACTTGTGCCCGCCCCACAACGCTGCTCACCCACCAAGGCATCCCCATAGAGGTGCACTATGTGGTGGACGACACCACCTTTGTGGGCAGCAACAAGATATTCCGCATGCAAGATGGTGTGCCGAGGTGTATCTATAATGGAGATAACGAAAACCTCACCTTTCGCGACGGAGGCAGCGATCTCTGCCTCTTTGTACGCACCGAAGCCATCGGCTCCCACGACCCGGATGACTACGTCTGTGTCGAATTCCTGGCCGACGGGCAACTCGACTTCATCCCCCTATACAAATTCTCCCGAGAAGACATAGACCTGAAATACAACGAGGAAATCAAACCCGGCAGCTACCTCTGTTGCGGCGACTACTTCTACAACATCGGCGAGAACAGGCTATTGTCCGAGAAAGACATCATCGAAAAGACAAGAAACGACTATTATGACAACAGCCCCGACGACTATGACTATGACCGAGACACCTACTATGCCCTGGGTGGCGACGACTATGATGCTCTGAAAAGAAACGGAGTTGACCCGAGCGATGCCATAGACAGGCTGATGGACTATCAGGGCTACTGAAAACATGCCTTAGCCCTTCCGGGCCTGCGAGGGCGGGAAGCCCTTGTAGCGCTTGAAGGTGCGGCAGAAGTAGGCCACGTCGTTGAAGCCGCTGGCAAAGCAGGCCTCGGCCACGGGCATGCCTTCCCAGGCCAGCAGTCGGTAGGCTATGCTGACGCGGTAGGCGTTGAGGTAGTCTACAAAGGTTTGGCCGGTGTGCTTGCGGAAGAAGGTGCAAAAGGCCGAGCGGTTCATGCCCACGTGGCGGGCAATCTCGTCGAGACTGAGGGGATGGTTGTAGTTGCACGACACGTAGATGCGCACCTGCATGAGGCGCTGGCGGTTGAGGTCGGGCTTGCGGTAGTGGCCTAAAGCACGCCCCTGCCTGGCAAGGGCGCAGAGCAGGGCCAGCATGGACACCGCCCTTTCCGGCTCCGTCTCGCCGCACATCTGCTTCAGCAGGGAGGCTATATACTGGGCCTGCGCCTTGGGGAACGTCACGGCATCGGCATACTGCCGCAGGGCGTCCACCGTGTCCGCCAAGGCGGGGAAGGCACTTGCCACTTTGTCCAGGAAGGCCTCATCCAGAGCCACCGTGATGTTTTCAATGCGCCCGCCCTTATCCGTGCTGCGGGGGTCGAAGTGCCAGCAATGAGGCACGCCCGGGGGCACCAGCACCAGGTCGCCCGGGGCAAAAGGCTCGGTGGTGTCGCCTATTTCCCGCTCCCCCCGGCCGGTCACTACATAGGACAGCTCCCACGACTCCTGCGAGTGCAGGGCTATCTGCTTGTCCGGCGTCAGCTTTACATGGTCGAAAGTATAGAGGTTCATGTTGCAAATATAAGTCAAATATTGATGGAGATAAGTCAATATCGGCATTTTAAAAGGCTTTAACTTCGCGGCCAAAACAGACGACGATGAATGAGCTTCAATCTCAAACCATATCGTGGCTGCGCTTTGCGCTGGTCATGATGGTGCTGCTGGTGCATGTGCACCCCGATGCCAACCCTCACTTCGTAGGCATGGGGCATCTGGCCGACGGCACTGCGGCACAAGCAGCCTACACCGCCGGGGTGTCGGCCTTGTTTGTCATTTGCAACGTGTCAGTGCCTTTGTTCTTCTTTATCTCCGGTTTCCTGTTTTTCACGGAGGCCGGAGCATGGACGTGGGGCACGTGGCGCAGCACGCTGAAGAGGCGCGTGTACACGCTGCTGGTACCTTACCTGGCCTACAATCTGGTTAGCGCGGCCAACAGCTACCTGATGCAGGCCATAGACCCGACGTTTACGGTGGCATGGGACAACCCGTCGGCCTGGCCATTCATCGGCGAGTTCTGGAACAGCACCACGGCTTGCGCGGGCATGACGAACGTGTTGGGCTTCAGCATGCAACTGTATTATCCGGCCGACGTGCCCCTGTGGTTTGTGCGCGACTTGATGATGATGGTGCTGCTGTCGCCCGCCATTTATTATTTGCTGATGCACGGCGCGCGCCTCTACTTGCCGCTTGTGGCGGTGCTGTACGTATGCGGGGCAGGCGCTACCCTACCCGGCCTCAGCACCAATGCCTTGCTGTTTTTCAGTCTCGGAGCCTTCTTCCGGCTGCGAGGAGTAGATGTAGTACAGTTTGCCCGAAAGAGCCGGTGGGGATGGCTGACGGCCGGCCTTGTGCTGCTGGTCTTCTCCACGGCCTGCTACGAGGAGAAGTATGCGCAGCAGCTGCACCAGGCCTTCTACATTGCGGGGATTTTCGTGCTCATCCTGCTGGCCTCGGCCTTAATAGAGCGGAAATGGGTGGCCGTGCACCCGCTGCTAGTGAAAAGCAGTTTCTTCGTATTTGCCGCACACATGGTGCCGGTGGGCCACAGCAGCCTGCTGAGCCTGGGTGGAAGCGTTGCCCGCCTAGTGTTTCCCATGGAGAGCATCGGCGGGGCGGTGGCGGGCTATGCCTTTGCGGCGTGCTTCATTGCCGGGACGGGCGTGCTGCTTTACTCCGCGCTGGGAAAATTTGCCCCGGGCTTGCTGAAAATATTTTCGGGAGGGAGATAAATGACTGTACAAAATGAAATGATAATTTATCGGGGCGGCACACAGATGACACAGATGGGACAGATTTACACAGTTTTTATTTTTTCACTATGTATCTGTGGTCATCACGTAGAATCTGTGTCATCTGTG
>CASELH010000092.1 GCA_949288715.1 uncultured Bacteroides sp.
ACGGAAAGCCTCGTCGTACTGCTCCATTTCCAGCAGGTTCAGTCCCCAAGTGATATGCAGGTTCGCCTCTGCGGTCTTGTCGCCTATCTTCTGCGCCATGGCCAAGCCTTCGGCGCAATAGTCCACACTCCCCGTATAATTGCCGTTGTTGTGGCATTCCTCCGCCATAATGCCTACCAGCGACAGGAATTTTTCAGGATTCTTCCGTGCCTCCGGGTCGTTATAGGCTTTGAGCGCATGGGTATAGGCGGTCTTGTAGTGCGACAGGCCGTTATGATAGACCATGCAGCGCAGGTCGCTGATGTCGAAAGGGGGAAGCAGCCGCCTCTCCTCTGCCGTATCAAGCAGGGCGAGGGCTTTCTCCGGCGCGTCAAAGGCGATGCGTTGTATGTACTCGGCGGTGTAAAGGCTGTCCCGCCCGTTCGTTTCTGTACCGGAATGCCCGGCATGGCAGGCGGAGAGCAGCAAAAATGCCCACAGGCTTATCAGGAGAATTGAATGCTTTATATGGTTCATATATCTGTGTCAAGTGATTTATACCTCGCAAAATTACTTCAAATTTGCTTTGAGCCGGAACGAATAGCGTAAAATTTGCCCTTTTGCGCCGCATATTCTCCGATAGCTTGACAAACGTTCTTATTATGCAGTCGCAAAAACGCCAATCGCCGCCAAATGCTTCCACGAAACTGCCACCCCATTGTCTGATGCCCGATACCCCTTTTACTTTGCAGGCAAAACCGAGTAAGTAATTCATCATAAGTGGCTAATCATACTTAGTTTATATGATGAATGGGAATTAATTGTGTGTTTACGATGGTACGCAGATTTTTAATAACTGCGTCATGTATCTGCCATTAGCTTCGCTCAAAACCTCTTTTGATTATTTCATTAAGGTATAGTCTGAACATTGTTCTCCCCCGAGAACGAGGGAGGCAAGAGGGGTGTGAAGAATCTCCTATTATGTGAGAGATGCTTCACTTACGTTCAGCATGACAAATGAAAAAATCTGTGTAAATCTGCGCTCGTCTGCGTCATCTGCGTGCCATCGCACATACAGTGCAGCCCGCTAAATTGTCATTAAATTCTGTACACTTACTTATTAATGACATTAAAAACAGTATCGACTATAGAAGTTTTGATTCCTTATGTAAACATATTGAAATTTCTGCATTTTCCGCACCATAATCTATAAATGTTTACATGAAAAACTTTGAATATTCTTATTTCCTTACAAAAATCAGCTCCCAATACAATCGTATCATATTCTAAATCAATGCATTACTATACCAAAACCACCCCTGCTACGTACCACCTTCGATTCTCCTCCTATACAAGTCCTTACCAACTCCTATTATCCTTCGGCGTATAGGAAAGGAGGTGGACCGTAGAAAATACGGACATGGCCGGAAGGAAATAGGGGGGTAATGGCCTTTAAAATGGGATTTTTTGTAAAAGTTTCCCATATTCCTATACCCCCCGGAACCTATTCGTCCTTTGGGGTACGTACATTCTTCTTCTTCAGCACAAACACAGGCAGGAAGAAGAATATGCCTATGACGGACATCGCCAGCCCGCCGATGGTGCCTGCGGCCAGGGGAAACCAGAAGGCCTCCTTGTCCGTGCCCACCATGAAGGGGATGAAGCCCAGGATAGTGGACACCACCGTGAGGAATATGGGAACGACTTTGGCATTCCACGCCTTGACGTAGGCCCGCAAGGGAGTGAGGCGGGGGAAGCGGCGGCGCAGGCTGTTGTACTCGTTTAGGATGTAGATGCTGGCATTCACCGTGATGCCGCACAGCAGCACGAACGAGGCGAAGCCGCCTTGGTCGAAGTTGAGGCGGAACCAGTAGAACGTAAGGAACACCCCGATGTAGGAAACGGGGATGATGAAAATAATGGCCAGCGGCTGACGCAGCGAGTTGAACAGAATGCCGGTAATGAAGAAGATGATGGCTATCACCACCCCCAGCAACAGGTATTGGCGGTAGTCTTTGTCGCCCCACATGTAGTACATATCTTCTGACTCGGCGGTATAGCCCATGGGCAGGGTGCGGTTGAATTCTTTCAGGTCTTGCTCCAGGATGCGCTTGCCCATCTCGTTGGAGCCGATGTACTCGTATTGCAGGCACAGACGGTATTGCTGGTCTTCCTTGGCTATCTGCTGAGGCATTTGGCCTTTCTCCACAGTGGCCAGTTCGGAGAGCTTGTAGTGCTTGCCGCCCTCCGTGCCATAGGGGTAGAACTGCATGGCCCAGATGTCGTATTCGCCGGACTGGCGGGACGACAGCCTTATCTTTTCGCTGCCGGCCTCGGTGGTCACCGTGCCCACCTCCATGTCGCGCCCGAAGATGGGGCGCACGGCGGCAAAGAGCGTGGCGGCATCAATGCCCTCCTGCGCCATCCGCTGCTTGTCGAGGTTGAAATAGAATTCCTGGTAGTCGTCTTTCCACCACGAGAACTCCGAGCTGATGTTTACCTCCTTGATGCGCCGGTGGCCCAGCAGTTTCTCTTTCAGCCGCTCGGCCCACTCATACAGTTCATCGTAATTGTAGCCGTACATCACCACCCGGTATGAGCCCGCATTCTCGCGCACGTCGTTGCTGAAGCCCTGGTCTTGCAGGCCATAGATGCTCCAGCTGCCGCCCCCCAGCTGGAGAGCCTTGGTTATCATGTTGGCCTTCAAGGTGTAGGGGAAGCCGCTGTGCCGGTATTCTTTCTTGAAGTAGATGGCTATGGAAGCGCGCAGAGGGCTGTAGATGGAGGTATGGAACTGGCGGATTTCCTTGAACTGGCTCAGGTAGGTTTCCATGCGCTTCATTAGGGCGTTCATCTGCTCCAGGGTACTGCCGTTGGGCAGGTTGGCGTTGGCATAGAGCACAACCTCCTCGTTGCGCGTGAAGTAGCTGCCCTCATACACCTTCTGCACAAACAGCCGCAGGGAGCCTCCCAAGGCTTTGTCTACAATGGGCTTGATGTCTTCCTTGTAGGTAGTGGAGCCCAGCGTGCGGTTGTACAAGTCAGTCCACCGCCCCTCGCCTTCCAGCTTCTCGGGCAACAGGAAAACGGGCAAGCCGAAAGCCAGCACCAGCACCAGGCACACCGCCCAGCGCAGGCGGCGCACCAGGCAGCCGGTCATGCGCAGATAGAAACGCGTAAAATATACCACCACGCGCCTGCCGGCATAGCGGACCGACCACTGGCGCACCCTTCGGGGCACTGCCCTGCGGAAGAGGTTGCGCCACAGGCGATGGCGACGCTTGGCAGGCCGCGTCTGCACCAGCCGTATCTTGTCTATCATGGAGGGAACGAAAAAGAGCGACACCAGCAACGACACGGCCAGGTTGACAATGACCACTGCCGCAAAGTCTTGCAGGTTGAGGCGTATCTCCTCGTCGAGGAAGAAGATGATGACCAGCGCGCCCATGGTGGTGAGGGTGGCGGCCAGCACGGACATATAGGCCTTCAGGTTATGGCGGTGCAAGATATGGTCGGTCATCACGATGGTACTGTCTATCACCAGGTTGAGCGACACGGTGATGCCCGCCAGGGAGTACAGCTGCATCTCCAGCCCGAACAGGTAATAGAAGATAACCGCCACGGAGATGTTGACCGCCAGGCTGGTGACAATAAGGAACAGGTACTTCAGTCGGCGGGTAATGAGCCACACGAACACCAAGAGGATGGCCACCGTAAGAGCCGTGCGATAGTATATCTTGTCCAGCTCGGCACGGATGTATTCGGTGGCATCGTAGCTGACGTGCATCTCATAGCCGGGCGGCAACACCCGGCGGATGTTCTCCATTTCGTCGTACACCTGCGTGCTGAGTTTAAGCTGGTTGGCAGACTCTTCCGCCGTGATGGAGAGGTAGACGGAATTCAGTCCGTTGATGCGGTAATAGCTTTGGGGCTCCTCCTCGACATGGGCCACGCGCACCAGCTTGTCCAACCGCATCAGTTCGCCATCCCTTGTCGTCACCGCGATGCGGGAGGCATCGAAACGCCCGTCTTCCTCCCTTTCCGGCACCAAGGCCAGGCGTATCCATTGCTCGCCGCCCTGCCCGGTCTCCACGTTGTGGATGCCCATGAACTCGCGGTGGTAATGGCGGTCGATGGCCGTGGCAATGTCGTCCACGCTGACACCCAGACGGCGAAGCTGCTCGCTGTCATACTCCAGCCTCCACTCCATGGGGGTGGCCCCGCTCAGCTCTATCTTGTAGATGCCGTCCAGGCGGACCAGACGGGGCTTGATGTGCTCTTCGGCATACTGCTGGATGAGTATGGGCGCCGAGGGGGCATTGAGCGTGAAGGAGAGGAAGGGGCGCATGGCCTCTTCATCGGGTGTCTTGACCTGGATGACGGGATAGCTCACGCCGTCGGGTAGCTCGGCCCACGTCTGCCGCACGATGGTGGAGGCCTCGAAGCGCGCCATGTCCACGTCGGCATGTTTGTCCAGCTCCACCGTGATGTAGCCATAGCCGTTGCCCGAGGTGGAACTGATGTTTTCCACCCCCACGATGCGCGCCAACATGGCCTCCAGCCGGCTGGTGACCTCCATCTCCACCACCCGCGACGAGGCTCCCAGCATGTTGAAGCTCAGCGTGAAGCCGGGCAGGCTGCGCGAAGGGTTGAGCTTGACGGGCAGCAGGGGTATGACGGCCAGCCCCACCAGTGACAGACAGACGAAGGCCACGATGAGGGTGAACGAGGAGAAAGGTAGCGTCTTGCGGTTCATTGTGCGTAGTCAAACTTGTCGGACAGGGAGAAGCCGGAAGCGAAGTCGAAGAGCGTCAGCTTCCGTATCTTGTAGTAATTCAGCCAGTAATCCTGCAGGGCGGAGATGTAGTTGCGCTGCGCCTCCTGCTGGCGGTTTAGGGAGAGGGTGAGGCTGCTGATGTCCGCCTTGCCGATGATGAAGCGCTGGCGCGTCTCCTCGTAGGCCAGGATGGCGAGGTCCAGGGCCTCGGAGGCGCTCTGCACCAGGCTCTGCTGGATGTTGAAGTCGTTTACGGTCATAATGACCTCCTCCTCGATGCTTATCTCGCTCTGGCGGGAGGAGATGCGCACCACGTTGAGGTTGTTTTTGGCCATGTTGTACTTGCCTTTGCGCACGCCCCAGTCCACCAGGGGGATGGAAACACTGACGGACACCATGTCTTGCTGCAGGGGCTTGCGGTAGGCGCTGCCGAAGTCTTCGGCCACCTGGTTGAAACCGATGCTGGCATTGATGCTGGCATTGAAGCGCGACTCCTTGCGGGTACGGTCCACCTCTTGCTCGGCCTCGAGGATGTCCTGGCGGAGGGAAAGGAACTGGGGGTTGTTCTCGCGGGCCATGGCTAGTGCCTGGTCCAGGGGGATGGTGAGCATCTGCGGGCGGCCGGGCAGCACGAGGCGTATGTCGGTGTCCTTGGGCAGGTTGAGGAAGGAGGCGAGCGAGAACTTGGCACGCTTCAAGGCACTGGCGGCCGTCTGCAGGGTGTTGCCGGCATTCACCCGGTCGAGCTTCAGCGTCAGCAGGTCGGCACGGCTGATGGCGGCTATCTTCAGGCGCTCCTGGCCTATGCGGTACAGGGTGTCGGTGCTCAGGGCGTTGTCCTTGGCCAGGTCATACTCGGCCTGTGCCATGGCCAGCTGGAAGAAGTAGGTGGTGGCCTGTTCGGACACCTGCTCGGCGTTGTAGATGTATTCCTTCTTCACCTTCTCATACTTCAGCGGCTCTATCTTGCGCTCCCAGCGGAAGGCGTTGTAGCCCACGAGGTCTTGCGTGTAGCCCACCTGGAAGGGGACGCTGGTGTACTGCGTGTACTTGTTGGCGCCGAAGTTTCGCATATAGCCCAGCGACGTGTTGGCATAGAAGGTACCGCCGGTGAGGTCGAAATTCTGCTGCAGCGAGAGGTTGCCGTAGGCATAGAACGACTGCTGGCTGCGGTAGACGTCGATGTCGGCCTCCGAGTCGTAACGGCGGGTGATGTCGCGATAGTACTGCGCGGGGGTGAGGTCCAGCGTCAGACTGGGCAAGCGGTTGGCCTTGTAGGTGCGCCACTCCCAGTAGCCGCTGAGGTACATGTTCTTGGCACGGAAGGCTTCGAGCGAGCTGTCGTTGGCCAGGGCGATGGTCTGCTGCAGGTCCAGCGTCAGGCGTTGCTGCGCCAAGACGGGCAGGGCGCCCAGCAGGAGGGCAAGTATGAGGAGTTTCTTCATTGGTTATTATTGTTTACAAATTAAAGTTCTTCTTAGATAAGTCCCGGACTGAGGGTACATCAGTCTTGAACTGATGTGGCATCAGTCTTGGACTCATGTGGCATCAGTCTTGGACTGATGTAGGCTCATCTTTATACATTGTCTTTTCCTGATTTCACTAGACACTTTCTTTGTTCATAAACTAAAATAATAGACGCGTTCAGATGCGCGATACTAAAACGATAGACACAACTATA
>CASELH010000093.1 GCA_949288715.1 uncultured Bacteroides sp.
GAGGATATTTTTCTGTTGTTATGAGGAGCGTAGCGGGCTACGTGACGAATAACAATAGGAAAAGAGACCGGAAAGAGGCTCAAAAGGGGCTGAATAAAAGTCTTAAAGAGGAAAATTTAAACAGGCTCTTATGCCAGGTTCGAGCGCAGGAATTTTCTTACCTCGTCAACCGGCATTTTGCGGCGGCGGGCATAGTCGTGTAGCTGGTCTTCGCCTATGGTGCCTACGGCAAAATAGCGGGCGGCGGGATGGCTCAGCATCAACCCGCAGGTAGAAGCATGCGGGTGCATGGCGCCGTTTTCGGTAAGGGTGATGCCTATCTGCTCTATGGGCAGCAGGTTGGCTATGAGGAATATGACGGACTGGTCGGGCAGGCTGGGGTAACCTATGGCAGGGCGGATGCCTTGGTAATGGCATTTCAGCAGTTCGTCTATGCCGAGGCGTTCTTGCCGGGCATAGCCCCACAGGTCGCGGCGCACGTATTGGTGCATTTTTTCGGCGGTAGCTTCCGCCAGACGGTCGGCCAGTGTTTGAATCATCAGGCTGTGGTAGGGGTCGCTTGACGCCGTTGCTGCGGTTGGTAGGCTGACAGACGTGGCATAGAGCCCCACCGTGTCCGCCTTCCTACACGACGACGGCAGCACAAAGTCGCTGAGGCACAGATAGGGCTGTTCGCTTTTATCCCGGTGCATTTGCTGGCGCAGCAGGGGGATGCGTGTCTTTTCTATGATCAGGTCGTCTTCTTCGGCATTGGCGCGGCACAGCCGCACTATGGCCTGGCATTTCACCTCGCCGTCAAGAACAGACAAGGTGTTGCGGGCATCGCGTAGCAGCGATTCGGCCAGGTCGGTATGCTGTTGCGAAGGGCGTATCCCCCAGGCATGGAAAAAGTAAACCCAATCAATGTAGGGCACCAGTTCGTCCACCGCGTAAGACAGAATAACGGCATCCATCAGCGTTCAAAGAGTAAAGGTTCGCCCCGGTAAGCCTCGTCTACTTCCCGGCCGTTGTACACCATGTGCCCGTTGACCCATGTGCGCAGTACGCGCCATGCAAAGGCGTGTCCCTCCAGCGGGCTCCAGCCGCATTTGCTGAGTATGCCGTCGGCAGTCACGGTCCAAGGCTCTCCCTTGCGCACCAGTACAAGGTCTGCCCGGTAACCTGGACGCAGGTATCCGCGCCGGCTTATCTGATATAGTCTGGCAGGGGCGTGGCACATCTTTTCTACGACGGTGGGCAGGCTGAAGATGCCTTCATCTACCAATCCGAGCATGGATACCAGCGAGTATTGCACCATCGGCATGCCCGATGCAGCCTTCAGCGCGCCTCCCGCTTTTTCGTGCAGCAGGTGGGGGGCATGGTCGGTGGCAATGGTGTCAATCAGTCCTGCGCCGACGGCTTGGCGCAAGGCATCGCGGTCGCTTGTGCGCTTGATGGCCGGGTTGCACTTGATGCGTGCTCCTTCCGCCTTGTAGTCGGCTGCACTATAGAGCAGGTGGGCCACGCAGGCTTCCGCCGTGATGCGCTTGCCGTCCGGTGCTCCGGCTGTAAGCAATGCCAGTTCGCGCCGGGTGGAAAGATGTAGCAGGTGCAGGCGTGCCCCGCTTTCCCGGGCCAGCTGCACAGCCAGGTGCGACGAGCGGTAGCAGGCTTCTGCGCTCCGTATGCAAGGGTGCTTGCTCACGGGCACTTCCGGGGCGTCCTTGTATAGCTCGCGATATTTGGCCGCGTTGCTTTGTATCAGCTGCGAGTCTTCGCAGTGGGCGGCGATAAGCAGGTCTGTGCCGTGGAAAATGTGCCGCAGGCTGTCCTTTCGATCTACCAGCATGTTGCCTGTGCTCGAGCCCATGAACAGCTTGAGGCCGCACACCCGTTTAGGGTCGAGGCGGGCAAAGTCTGTGTAATTGCTGTTGGTTGCCCCGAAGTAGCAAGAGTGGTTCACAATGCACTTCTCGTCCAGCAGCGCCTGTTTCTGTTCCAAGGCTTCCAGGGTGACGGTGGGCGGATTATTGTTCGGCATGTCCATAATGGAGGTCACTCCTCCTGCGGCAGCGGCGCGGCTCTCGCTCCAGATGTCGGCCTTGTGCGTCATGCCCGGCTCGCGGAAGTGTACATGCTCGTCGATGACGCCGGGCAGCAGGTAGCATCCCGTGGCATCTATCCGTTCGTCATACCCTTCGGGAACAGGCGTTTCGGGAGCCGCTATGCGGGCAATGGTGTCGTTCTCTATCAGTACCGAGGCCGGTTCCATCCGCCCCTCGTTGACAATCGTCGCGTTGTAGATAAGTATGCGTTTCATTGTTAATAATTTATCGGGCTGTGCACGTAGTTGAATTTTTCATCTGCAGATGACGTGGATAACGCAGATTTTTCTTTTGTCATGCTGAACGTTAGTGAAGCATCTCCTAAAAGCAGGAGCAAGTAGGAGATTCTTCGCTTCGCTCAGAATGACAGATACACATGGGCGAAGCCTCTTAAAAATCCGTGGCATCTGCGGATGAAAAATAAATAAGCACATAAATTCCCATTTGTAGAATGGCCTACTTAATCAAGTTGATTACAGCCCGTAACCAGCTTGATTAGGCAATGCAATCAAGTTGATTTCACTATCACTATTTCCGTTCATACTTCCGCCAAAGGCTTGCCCACTTCAGGCGGATGACGCCGAACACGGCTTCCCCGAAGATGCTGCTGTTCATTTTTGAAGTTCCCAATTCGCGGTTGATGAAGATGACGGGCACTTCCTCGATGCGGAAGCCATATTTATAGGCCGTGAACTTCATTTCTATCTGGAAGGCGTAGCCCTTGAAACGGATAGTGTCGAGGTTGATGGTGCGGAGCACCTCCCGGCGGTAGCACACGAAGCCTGCCGTAGTGTCGTGTATGGGCATGCCGGTGATGAAGCGCACGTATTTCGAGGCAAAGTACGACATCAGCACGCGCCCCATTGGCCAATTCACTACATTGACGCCGCTGATGTAGCGCGAACCTATGGCCACGTCAGCACCTTTCTTCGCGCATGCCTCATACAGCCTCGGCAGGTCGTTGGGGTTGTGGCTGAAGTCGGCATCCATCTCGAAGATGTAGGCATACTCTCTTTCCAATGCCCACTTGAAGCCGGCTATGTAGGCAGTGCCCAGTCCCAGCTTGCCTCGGCGTTCCACCAGGAAGAGGCGTCCGGCAAACTCCTGCTGCAAGGTCTTTACAATGGCGGCAGTCCCGTCGGGCGACCCGTCGTCTATAATAAGTATATGGTAGCCATGCTCCAGTGCCAGCACGGCACGGATGATGTTTTCTATATTCTCCCGCTCGTTGTACGTGGGGATGATGACTATGCTGTCCGCAGTTTGCATACTTTGTATTGTTTGTGGGGGTTAATATGGCTTACAAATATACTGCTTTTCTTTGGATGGGAGAAGCGGGGGGAGGCATAAAATTGATGAATGCTTTTAGTTTTCCCATGAGCAATTATCGTCCAACGAGCCCGAGTAATTCTTTCTTATGCTATTTTGCATTCTCCAAGTGCAAATTCTTCTGTGCTTTGCATTCATAGAGTGCAGAATCTTCGTATCTTTGTCGCAAAAGCAAGCTGGGATATGGAACATCTGGTTAGAATCTATAAGAAATTGTTGCGTGAGACCGACACAGGCTTCTTTCGCTATCTCTACAAAGATATCGCGTGGAATAATCGTATGATTGGCATCCGGGGGCCACGGGGAGTGGGCAAAACAACCCTGATGCTGCAACGCATTAAGCAGGATTTGGATGCCAATGATGTGCTCTATGTCAATGCTGACGATATTTATTTCAGCGAACATCGCTTGTTGGACTTGGCCGAAAGGCTGGTGCAGCGGGGAGTGCACTATCTGTTTATTGACGAAATCCATAAATACAAGGATTGGTCGAGGGAATTGAAATTGATATATGATTATTACAACGAGTTGCAAGTAGTTTTCTCCGGCTCTTCCGTACTCGATTTGAATAGAGGAAGTTCTGACTTGAGCCGGCGTGCCGTAGTCTATCACCTGTATGGCTTGTCTTTCCGTGAATACTTGGCTATGGTGCAAGGCATTGATGTCCCGGTATTCTCATTGGACGAGATTGTGCAGGGGGAGGTGGAAAACATGTCCTTGAAAACTCCGTTACTATTTTTCGAGCAATATTTGCGCCAAGGCTATTACCCCTTTGCTCGCGAAGGCAGTTTCGATGAGAAACTAAGGCAAATCATCAATTTAACATTGGAAACCGATATACCTGTATTTGCGGAAATGTCTGCCACAATGGGGCGCAAATTCAAAAAACTGCTTTCTATCATTGCTCAAAGCGTTCCCTTTAAACCCAATATGAGCAAACTGGCAGAGCTGATAGGAGCCAGCCGTAACCTGATGGGGGACTATCTGCGCTACATTGAAGACGCAGGAATGATTATTCAACTGAAAGACGATACCGGAGGTATCCGTAGCCTGGGAAAGGTGGAAAAAGTCTATTTGGACAACAGTAATTTGATTTATGCGTTGGCCGATGGTGAGGTAAATATTGGCAATCTGCGCGAGACGTTTTTTGTCAATCAGATGCGGGTAAGGAATGTGGTTTCTTCTTCTTCCCTTGCCGATTTTGAAATTGGCTCACGCACGTT
Source organism: uncultured Bacteroides sp. (assembly GCA_949288715.1). Taxonomy (GTDB): domain Bacteria; phylum Bacteroidota; class Bacteroidia; order Bacteroidales; family Bacteroidaceae; genus Bacteroides. The sequence goes on from CASELH010000093.1 coordinate 4,637, forward strand.
TGAGATTGGGGGCAAGTCGAAAGGCAAACGGCAAATAGAAATGGCGGATGAAGGCTATGTGGTCAAGGACAACATAGAGTTTTCTTCCGGCAACATCCTGCCTTTGTGGTGGTTCGGGTTGAACTATTGAAATGGAAAAGAGGGTAGGGGGGCAAAACCCTATGAACACTTTTAAAATGTTATATATTAGGCGCGGATTACGCGGAATAACACGGATTTAAATAAGCTTAATCCGTGAAATTCGCGTAATCCGTGCCTAAAAAGAAAGGATTAGGATGTATGCCTCAGCGGCGCATCAGATGCCCAGCTTCTTGCGGATATCCTTGGGCACGGCATCTTTGTGTACCAGTATGTTCATGGTCTTATAGGCCACGAAAGCCTTGCTGGCATACCAGATGCCGTCATACTTGCCGCTCAGTCCCCACGAATTCTTCACCATGAAGTACTCTTTGCCGGTCTGGTCTTTGGCAATGCCGTAGATTACCATGCCGTGGTCGTCCGTCGTCTCCCAGTTGTCGAAAGCCTCTTGGCGCATCTCTTGGGTGATTTCCATTTCGGGCAAGGGGCGCGAAGTCAGTTCTTTGCGCTTGTCGGTGGCAGTCAGTCCTGTCCAGCGGGCCATGTCGCTTCCGGTCAGCTCGGCACCACGGGTAGCATCGGGCATCACGGCCACACCGTCGCGTGTAAAGCCCTGCTCGCTCACGTCACTTCCCCAGGCAAAGGTGTAGCCCGTGCGCACGGCGTTGTCCATCACTTCCATCAGCTCGTCGATAGGCAGGTTGTACGACAGACCGTTGCGCCAGTTGTCCTGAATCTCGATGGAGAACTGGGTGTAGAAGGGGTGATGGGTGTACGACGTCAGCGACACGTAGTCGTCGGGGTTGATGCCCAGGCTTTCGGCAAACGTCTTGGGGGTGTACTCCTTGCCTTGGTAGGTGAAGGTTTCGGGGCATTCGCCCAGGTAGGTGTCATAGATGGCGCTCAAGCCTTTCTTCCACACCGGGGTGAGCTTGCTGAAGCGTCCCTTGCCGATGGCTTTCACGTAAGCTTCGGCCACGGCGTCCAGCTCATTGTGCACCGGCAGCGAGTCGCCATACATGATGCCCGGCATGGCCTCTTGCGGCACCAGTCCGTAGTTCTTCATGCAATACATGATGTCGTAGAAGCTGCCTCCGGGGCCAAAAGGCGCGTCGCCGTGATAGCGCACGTAGTTCACCGCGCGGTCTACCATGGTGTGGTGCACCACAAACATCTCCGACAAGTCATACGTGCCCTTGCCCATGCGCAGCAGTTCGCTTTCCAGGAAGCCCAGGCTCGAAAAGCTCCAGCACGTGCTCGAGCGGTTTTGGTCTTTGATACTGGTGATGGGGTTCTCCTTTACGGTAGTAAATACAAAGCCCTCCTCATTCTTCTTCTCATCCTGTGCCGCCAGGTTGAGGCTTACCAACCCTATTGCGGCCAATAACAATGTCTTTTTCATTAGGTCGATTAATGTGTTTTGGTTGAATATTTCGGCAAATATACGTCAAAAAATAGTATATTAGAATCTAAACGCGATTGTTTTTTCCGGTAAACGCCAGGAATTGATGCTTTTTTCGTTCCTTTGCAAGGAAAAAGGGATTTTGACTATGTGTTTACGATGGCACGCAGATGACACAGACGAGCGCAGATGACCGCAGATTCTTAAGGGCTGCGCCATGTATCTGTCATTCTGAACATTGTTCTCCCCCGAGAACGGGGGAGGCAAGAGGGGGT
>CASELH010000094.1 GCA_949288715.1 uncultured Bacteroides sp.
TCTGTCATTCTGAGCGCAAGCGAAGAATCTCCTACTTGCTCCTGCTTTTAGGAGATGCTTCACTAACGTTCAGCATGACGAAAAGAAATAAATCTGCGTTCATCTGCGCTCGTCTGCGTCATCTGCGTGCCATCGTAAACACACAGCTAAACTCCCCCGCCTTTCCCCGGTTAGGAAGAAATATTTTCCTGCCTGGGCGGGAATTTTTTCCTAACTGGGAAAAATGGGGCGGGGTGCTCTTAGCCTTGACCCGAAGTATGGTCGGAATCTTGCAAACTTGCATTTCTTGCAGGGGCCTCACACACACACGCACGCACGCGGGAGGCAAACCGGTATTCGCCGCGCTGTGCCTTGGCCAGGATGCCGCGCGAGGTCATGCGCTTCAGCAGCGAGTCGAGCGTGTTGTCGGCTATGCCGCAGCGCTGGGCTTCTTCGAGGGCGTCCTGGCGGGTGAAGCGCTGGGGCAGGCGGTCGAGGAAGGCGGCGGTGGACATGGGGGGCTGCTTCACCGTTTCGGTGGGGGGCAGCAGGGCCAGCACGTGGCAGGCGTGGAGGTAGAGGGGCGAGGCCAACGAGAGGACGGCCTGGAAGTCGTCGTCGGTGATGGCGAGGCGGAAGTGGGGTATCACGCCGTCGCGCACGTTCTCGGGCAGAATGTCAGGGGCGGGCGTCAGTCCGGGGCACTGCAGCAGCTGGCGGGTGATGTGGCTATAGTCGCGCTCGTCGCTCCGGGTGCCTGTGGGCAGCAGCTGCTCCAGGGAGCGCAGCAGGGCCACGACGCTCATGATGCGGCACAGGTTGATGGCGATGCGGGTGACGGTGCTCTTCATGGGGTCGCCATGGGCGGCTCCGGCTCGCACGAAGAGGCTGGCCAGGTGTTGGTTGAAGGCATCTATCTGCCCGGGCGTCAGCTCCAGGCGTATGCCGCTCACGTTGGCCTCCAAGCTGTCCAGCAGCCGCTTCCAGTGCTGCCCCCACAGGGTGAAGGTGCTGTCGTAGTCGGCCGTGTCGGCCAGGTTGAACTGGTCGGTCCACTCGTCGATGGCGGGCATGCAGTAGAACACCTGGCGGGAGAACAGTCCGTTTTCGGCCGAGGGTATGAGTGGCTTCACCTGGGCGGGCGTTCCGCTGAGCAGCACGCTGAGGTAGGAGCGCTTGCACTCGCGATACTCGTGATTGGTGCGCCGGTTGTAGGCCAGGCGCTCGTGGTCGAAGCATTTGCGCAGCGTGTCGCTCCAGTGGCCGTAGTCGCTGCCTATGGCGTTGCTCACGGTGTCGGCCTCGGTCTCGCAGATAAGTCCGGCGCCGTCGGCGTCCATCAAGTTCTCCAGCATGCCGGTGCCCGAGTTGTCGCCGGTGATGAGGAACATCTTCATGCGGGGCTGTTCGGGTTCGGGGGTGTTGGCCTTCTCCTTGCCCAGCGTTTCGCGGCGTGCCTTTTCGGCGCGATACTCTTGCATCTTGCGGTTGTAGGTGTCGAGCAGCTCGTCGTGTATGGGTTCGGCCAGCCGTCGCACCCAGGTCAGCGCTCCCTTGCCCGAGGCGGGCGGGGCCACTACGAAGGTCTGCAGGCAGGGATACTTGTGCTTGCGCCCGTAGGTGAAGCTCATCAGCCTGTTCAGGGTGGCGCCGAGCACGGTGACGGAGCCCAGCAGCAGTATGTCGCGCTGGGCGGGCGAGTCGCCACAGTCCACCACCTGCTGCAGGAATCCCGGCCAGCCGTAGGCGTCGAAGCAGGGCAGGGCGGGGGTGGCAGGGGCTTCTTCCTCGCAAGCTGCCACCGGCGAGGGGGCATTGGCCTCGCACGCACGCGCCTGCGTGTGTGTGTGAGGGGGCTGCAAGTTTTGCAAGTTTGCAAGTTTGCGGTCCAGCTTCACCCCGGCCCGTTCGGCCAGGTGGAACACGGTGCCCAGCGAGTTCCCTCCGCGTCCCGTCTGCAGGGCGTGGTCGTAGAGGCGGTCGGCCTCTTGCTGTTCATACTTTTCGGAGATGCGGCACAGGCGGTGAAACCAGCTCCGGCCTTCTTCTCCGCAACTGTTGGCCACGGCAAAGGCCAGCGGCATGTATTCTTGGTACGTGGGGGCCAGGTTGGCTCCCGATTGCTCTACGGCAGCTACAAGTTGCTGCAATGATTCTGTAGTAGGGTTCATTGGTAAATTAAAAATTAAAAATTAAAAATTAAAAATTAAAAAATAGGAAGGTGAGGAGTTAAGGAGTCAAGAAGTCAAGAAGGGGGGGCTTGTCCGAGAAGCATTAACGTCTTATCATTCTGTCATGCTGAACGTATGTGAAGCATCTCCTGACAACAGAAGCAAGCGGGAGATCCTTCGCTTGCGCTCAGGATGACAGCGCAAAATGAAAAAAGTTGTGCAAGATTTCCCGGACGGCCTGTCGGTGGAAGTTAAGAATCGCGAAGTAAAGATTTCAGAATCCCGTAAGTCAATATTTATGACTACCATCCTTCTTCTTGACTTCTTGCCTTCTTAACTCCTTGACTTCCAGACGAAAAAAACTCACCTTCCGGCCAGCTTTGCCCCCTCGTCGTGGGCCAGGAAGCAGGCTCTGGACATGTCGGCGTTGGCGGTGTCTACGGCCAGCCCGTACTTCCAGCCTATGTAGTCCCAGGCGGCATGGAGGGCGTTGCTGAAGGATTGCTTGATGCTTTCGGCGGGGTTCAGCCTGTAGGGTACGAAGAGCTTCACGCCCTTGCCCCCGGGGCTGATGAAGGCCAGGTCGGGGCAGAGCACGCTATCGGCAAACAGGCGGTTGCGCCATTCCTCCGCCTCGGCGGCGGTGTCGAGGTGGTCGATGTCGATGACAAAGAGGCCCGAAGGCAGCGTCAGGCACAGCTCCTTGCAGTAGGGGAAGATGCCTGCGGGGGGTGACGTAGGGCAGCATGGACTGCTTCTTTTTGCGAAACAGCTTTTCGTCGCCACAAGCCGTGCGCACGTCGCGTGTCAGTTGTTGCAGCCGCTTGTCGGCAGTGATGTAGGCATGAAGCCCGTCCAGGTTGCACACCCCCGCCGGAACCTTGTTGCTGACGGGGGCGTGGAAAAAACTCATGATACTTTCATTCATTGTTGTGTAATGTTTGTTTGTAATAAAACTTTGGCGCAAATGTATACACAAATACCGATGCAAGGAAGTCCGTTGAAAAGCATTTATATTCTGTTGAATGTACGTTAAGGAATGGTTGAGCCTCTCCCTAACCCTCCCCAGTAGGGAGGGGACCCCGCTTGAATTCACATTTATAACTATAATAAACTGCATGCTCTGAAACCAGGGGTGTAACAAAATGAGAAGGAAGTGACAATTTGATATTTTTTAGACGCGGATGATGCGGATAATTAATTGTGAAATCCGCTCAATCCGCTGAATCCGAGTCTAAAAGATTATTCTTTTTTGTTTTGATACACCCTCATGGGGAGGGGCTGAAATAAAACAAGTAAAAAAACATGGAAGAACAACCGAAAATTGTGATTAATATTAACGGAGGAACTACGATGATTATGCCTGCGGCAACCTCTGCGATTCAGAATTTTTATAATGACCGGTTTACCGAGCAAGCCGGTCCGGAGAAACAATTGGTGCGACTGGAGAGCAGTCTGTCCCAACAGGAGCGGAATTTATATAAATATGTACACGATGTGGAGAAAATGTCCATTTACATCTCGCTGCTTGGTGATTGCAACACGGCGCACGAACTGGCGCAGGTGGTGGGCAATATGCTGGACGACGGCTTTGTGGAGAAGCACACCGTGGTGAAGGCGGCCTTCATCCAGGTGCTTCTGCCCTTTGCCACCAACCTGACCTCGGGCGGCAAGGTGGACAACGTGCGGCAACAGATAAACAACATGCTGGCCGCGAGGCGGAGGCGGGGGAAGGAGGGGGCGTAGAGAGAGGCCTTATGAACATTCTTTTTTTAATGGGTGTCTACCCAAGTTATGGAGGAGTTGAAAAGGTTTCTACTGTCTTGTCGAATGAATTTGTCAGGAGAGGCCATAAAGTAGCCATCATATCATTTGAACAACCGCATCCGGAACTGGCGGCATCGGAACTGAATTCATCTGTCCGGCTTTATAAGTTGGACCGGCCTGTAAGTTTGGCTGAAAACAGGAAAAGGCTGAGCGAAATTATCAGACAGTTTGACGCAGATATTTTAATAAACCAGTGGTGTGTGCCGTACTATGTGACCGAACTGTGTAGGCGATCCATGAAGGGAAGTCGGTGTAAACTCATTTCGGTTCATCACAATCTGCCGGACACTAATGCACGGATTCAAGCTGTAAAAATGGAACTAAAAGCAGGGCACAATACACTGCTCAACGGAGTCAAACTCACTATGGTGAGGCTTGTTTCGAGATTGAGCCTGCGGTGGTCATATACAAGAAGCGATGTTTTTGTTGTGTTGTCGCCGAGTTTTATTCCAATAGCCAAGAGATACATGTGGATTGGGGAAAACGAGCACAAACTGCAAGCAATTTTCAATCCGGTGACGATAAAGGCAGACAGCATAGACTTGTTGTCCAAGCAGAAAGAAATAGTCTATGTGGGCAGGATAGAATACAACCAGAAAAGGACATTCAGACTGATTGAAATATGGGAGCATTTACAGCCGCTTTTCCCAGACTGGAAACTGACTATAGTAGGCGATGGACCTGATCGGAATGATTTGGAGAAAAGAATCTCGACTAAGGGGCTGAAACAAATAAGCGTGGAGGGGTTCCGCAATCCGGCGGAATATTATGCAAGGGCTGCCATACTTTTGCTGGTTTCCGAGTATGAAGGTTTTGGCTTAGTGTTGAACGAAGGTATGATGCATGGTGTCGTACCTGTTGTTTTGGGAAGCTATGCTGCCGTTTACGATATTGTTGAGCATGGAGTTTCGGGCATTATCGTATCATATCCGTATTCGGAGACAAAGTTTGTCGATGAAGTGAAGAAACTGATGGATGATTCAAATATGCGAGAGACGATGGCTTTCAATGCAAGGAAATCGGCTTCAATGTTTTCTCTGAAAGCGATAGCCGATCAATGGGAAGAACTGTTCAAACGTATTCAGTCATGAACTTGTCAGAATATAAAGAGGAAAAGCCGCACTATTTGCGGAGAATTGTATGGACAGCGGTGAATGCTACGCTGTTCCGCATACTTGTCGGCAGGCAGCTGCGTATGGCGAGAAATGTCATTCTTCGGGCTTTTGGTGCTCGGATTCCGCTAAAGTCATTAGTTTATCCTACGTGTAAGATATGGGCTCCGTGGAATCTTGAAGTGGGGCATTACAGTTGTATCGGGCCTCGTACGCAGCTATACAACAAGGCATTGATAGTGATTGGAGATAATGCGGTCATATCGCAAGGTGCTTTCTTGTGCACCGCTTCGCATGACATCACAGATTCCCGCCATTCTCTCATCACTGCTCCCATTGCGGTAAAAGACAGGGCTTGGGTAGCTGCCGATGCATTTATAGGCATGGGCGTCACCATAGGCCAAGGGGCTGTGGTAGGGGCACGCGCAGCCGTGTTCAAGGACGTGGAGCCGTGGACGGTGGTAGGAGGCAATCCGGCGAGGGTGATAAAGAGGAGGGAGATAAAGGATTTTTCTTAGCAACGGCTTGTCTGTTAGCTTAGGAAAGCTTATCTTTGTGTGACGATTAACCAAACGAAATGCCGTTATGAAAGTTTCAGAACCCATTGCCACATACAATACTCCCGAGCTTCAGCGCTTGAAGAACAGGCTGATAGCAACTATTGACGCCAGTAGCGATATGCACAAGCTGGAGCAATGCTGGGAGGTGCTTCATGCTGACGACATGCCTTGCGTGTTTACGGACGAGGAGTTTGAAGAGGAGCTGCGCTTGTCGGAGGAGAGCGGGATAGCTTCGGATGAAGAAGTAGAAGCGATGTATGCAAAATGGAAAATTTGAAAGTCAAGTGGTATAAGAGGGCGCAGCGGCATTTTGATGCAATCAGCGCTTGGTATGTTTCTAATATGGGTTTGAAAGCTGCATCACATTTTGCAGAAGATACCCGTAAAACAACAGAGATTTTGTCTCATTTCCCATTAATCGGGACGATTGATCGACGTTATTCTACGAGTAAAGAATCTTATTATTGTCTTTTCCTGATTTCACTAGACACTTTCTTTGTTCATAAACTAAAATAATAGACGCGTTCAGATGCGCGATACTAAAACGATAGACACAACTATA
>CASELH010000095.1 GCA_949288715.1 uncultured Bacteroides sp.
GGGAGCGCAAGCGAAGAATCTCCTACTTGCTCCTGCTTTTAGGAGATGCTTCACTAACGTTCAGCATGACGAAAAGAAATAAATCTGCGTAAATCTGCGTAAATCTGCGCTTGTCTGCGTCATCTGCGTGCCAACAAATGCATAGCGCAGCCCGCTAAATTATCATTTATGTTGATCGAACATTAAAACAGAAATAGAAATGAAAAAAGGATTTTTAGTAATGACTTTGGCCGTGCTGGCAGGCTGCGCTTCGGGCAGCAAGGAGGGAAAAATGTATAAGGATTTTCCGGAGACACGGCAGTTGGTGGCGGAAACACTGCCACTGGATACCGCTTTGTTCCGCTACCCCTTCCGAGTGAAGGTGCAGGGGGACAAGGTAGCGATGCTCGACCTGCATGGAGCGGACTGCTTCCTGCACGTGTTCAGTTATCCGGAGATGCACCATCTGGCCTCGGGAGGCAGGCGTGGCGAGGCACCCGGGGAGATGTTGTCGGCAGAGAATATCCGCTGGTGCAACGAGGGGCTGTGGACGCTGGATGCCAACAAGGTGGAAATGACGCGCTGGGGCTTTTCGGCCGGCGGAGACTCGCTGGTGCAGCAAGAAAGGGTGAGGCTGGACGAGGATGTGCTGCGCCCCTTGGACTTTGTGCAGTATGACGACACGACGTTCATCATCCCCGACTACTCGGGCGACAGCCGCCTGTGCCGGGTGAACAGGCAGGGAAAACTGCTGGGCAAGTGGGGACAGATACCCTCTTCTGATGAAGACGCTTTGCAGAATGCCCGTCCGGCGTTGGCGCAGGCGTGGCGCAGTTTCATAGACTACAACCCGCGCAACGGCGTGCTGGCAGCCGCAACCCAGCTGGGTGAGGTGCTGGAGGTGTGGAACCTGAGAGACAGTACCCACGTGGTGTGCACAGGGCCTAATGGCGAGCCGCAGTTTCAGGTGGCGGAAGGCTATGGCATACCCACGGGCATCATGGGATTCAGCGACGTGCAGGTGGGAGACGAGGCCATATATGCCGTGTTCAGCGGGCTGTCGTTCCGCGAAATGGCCAAGAGCGCCCAAGAAGGGAAGGACTTGCCCGACGGCAGCCAATATGTATATGTGTTCAGCCTGACGGGAGACCCGCTTTGCCGGTATGAGCTCGACCACAACATCTGCGGCTTGTGGGTGGACGAGGCCAACCGCGTGCTGGTGGCCACGGACATCAATCAGGATGAACCGATAGTGAGGTACAATTATTGAATGGCGACTACTAAAATGCCGTAAAATGTTGCGAAGATGAATATAAATGCTACCTTTGCGGGGTGGAATGAAACAGTTCTGAAATAACATGGAAAACAGAAGATTTTTAAGGCAAAGCATAGCCTGTGTGGCCGCATTGGCCTTGATGGCCTGCTCGGGGGCAAAGACCGCAGGCGAGGACGAGGCAGGCGTGGCCACGGTGTTGCCCGACGAAAGCAACGAGGTAACCGTGCAGGTGCTGGAAAAGAAGGTGTTTGAGCACGAACTGGTGAGCAACGGCAAGCTGGTGGCGGGCAAGCAGGCCGACCTGCGCTTTGAAACGGCAGGCGTGGTGGTGGCCGTGCATGTGAAGAACGGCGAACGGGTGCAGGCCGGGCAGGTGATAGCGGAGTTGGACAAATTCCGCCTCGCCAACCAGGTGGCACAGACAAAGGATGCCCTTGAAAAGGCGCGGCTGGAGCTGCAGGACGTGCTGATAGGCCAGGGCTATGCGGCGGATGCGCAAGAGGAAGTGCCGGCCGACGTAATGCGCTTGGCCAAGGTGAGAAGCGGCTATGACCAGGCTGAGGCCCAATATGCATTGGCGAAATATGAGGAAGAACATGCCTCGCTGAAAGCTCCTTTCGACGGGGTGGTGGCCAACCTTTTTGCCAAGCCATACAATGAGACGGATGCTTCGGAGGCCTTCTGCACCGTAGTGGGCACGGAGGGCATGGAGGTGGATTTCACCGTGCTGGAGAGCGAACTGCCCCTGATTAAGGCCGGCGACAAGGTGGTGGTAACTCCCTATGCCGATGCGGCTGCACAGTGCGTGGGGCGCATCTCGCAAATCAATCCGTTGGTGGACGATGAAGGCATGGTGAAGGTGAAGGCTGTGGTGGATGGCAACCGGCGTTTGTTCAGCGGCATGAATGTGCGCATCAGCGTGCACCGTTCGCTGGGCGAGCAGCTGGTGGTGCCCAAGAGCGCGTTGGTGCTGCGTTCGGGCAAGCAGGTGGTGTTCACGCTGAAAGACGGCAAGGCGCAGTGGAACTATGTGCAGACGGCCTTGGAGAATGCGGACAGCTACAGCATAGCCGACGGACTGAAGGAAGGCGACACGGTGATTGTGACCGGCAATGTGAACCTGGCGCATGAGTCGCCCGTGACCGTAGTGGACACCAAGAGAGAGTAAGAACGGAGGTATGAACTCAGTAGAGACCGATAACTTATGATAAACTTTCTGATACGTCGTCCCATTGCTGTGCTGATGGCATTCACGGCATGCTTCATTGTGGGGCTGGTGACTTACTTCACGTTGCCGGTATCCCTGTTGCCGGACATTGCCATACCAGAAATCACGGTGCAGGTGTCGGCGCAGAACACCTCGGCACGCGAGCTGGAGAACACCGTGGTGAAGCCCTTGCGCCAGCAGCTGATACAGGTGGCCAAGCTGAAAGACCTGAGCAGCGAGACGCGTGATGGGGCGGGGCTGATACGCCTGGGCTTTGACTTCGGCACGAATACCGACCTGGCCTTCATAGAGGTGAACGAGAAGATAGACGCGGCCATGAATTACCTGCCGAAGGACTGCGAGCGCCCCAAGGTGGTGAAAGCCAGTGCCACGGACGTGCCGGTGTTCTACCTGAACCTTACACTGAAGTCGGACAGCGCCTACCGGGCCACGGACGAGAAGGCCTTTCTGGACTTGTGCGAGTTTGCCGAGAACGTCATCAAGAGGCGGATAGAACAGTTGCCCGAGGTGGCCATGGTGGACGTGACGGGCGTGTTGGACCGCGAACTGCGCATCACCCCCGACCCCGATAAGCTGGCTGTGCTGGAACTCTCGATAGAAGACCTGGAGAATGCCTTGGTGCAGAACAACGTAGAGCCGGGCAGCATGACGGTGCGCGACGGCTACTACGAGTATAACATCAAGTTCTCCACCCTGCTGCGGACGGAAGATGATGTGCGCAACATCCTGCTGCGCAAGGGGGAACGCATCGTCAGGCTGGGCGACTTCTGCAACGTGGCGGTGGTGCCGGTAGACGGCAAAGGCATAGCCATGTGCAACGGAAAGCAGGCGGTGGTGCTGGCCGTCATCAAGCAGGCGGACGAGAACATGGACGACATGAAGCAGGCGGTGAACGAGACGACCGATTACTTCAAGCGCGTCTATCCCAACATTGATTTCCACGTCAGCCGCAACCAGACGGAGTTGCTGGACTATACCATCTCCAACCTGCAGCAGAATCTTTCGCAGGGATTCCTGTTCATCTGCATTGTGGCCATGCTGTTTCTGGGCGATGTGAAGTCGCCCTTCATCATCGGACTGAGCATGGTGGTGTCCCTCATTGCCAGCTTCATCTTCTTCTACCTGTTCAACATGTCGCTGAACATTATCTCGCTGTCGGGTCTGATTCTGGCATTGGGCATGATGATAGACAGCAGCATCATCGTGACGGAAAACATATCGCAATACCGCGAGCGGGGCTACTCGTTGCGGCGTGCCTGCGTGGCCGGCACGTCGGAGGTGATAACGCCCATGCTCAGTTCGTCGCTCACCACCATTGCGGTGTTCGTGCCGCTGATATTCATGAGCGGCATTGCGGGGGCGCTGTTTTTCGACCAGGCATTCTCGGTGACGGTGGGCCTGATGGTGTCTTACTTCACTGGCATCATGCTGTTGCCCGTGCTCTACTACCTGGTGTATGGCACGGGCATGCGGCGCAAGTCGTGGCTGTCGCGCATACGCATCAACAACCCCTTGAAGGCACATACGCTGGACCGCTTCTATGATGCGGGCGTAGACTGGGTGTTTGCCCACAAGGGGATAAGCCTGACGTTCTGTGTGCTGTCCGTGCCGTTGTGCATATTCATGTTCTACTTTCTGGACAAGGAGCGCATGCCCAAGATAGACCAGAACGAACTGATGGCCAGGGTGGAGTGGAACGAGAACATCCATGTGGACGAGAATCGTACCCGCGTGGACGCACTGGCCCGGGCCATGGAGGCCGACGTGACGGAGCAGACCGCCGAGGTAGGCCAGCAGGACTACTTGCTGGAGCGCGACCAGGCCCTGTCTTCATCCGAAGCGGAGCTGTACTTCAAGACGGAAAGTCCCGAAGACATTGCCCCCTTCCGCCGGAAGGTGCAGGGCTGGGTGAAGCAGCATTACCCGCAGGCTGTCATCTCCTTCTCCCCACCGGAGACGGTGTTTGAGAAGTTGTTCGTGACCGGAGAGGCGGACATCGTGGCCGAGTTGTATGCACGCAACAAGCAGCAACAACCCTCGGCCGACGAGCTTCGCGCCTTGGAGGACAACCTGGCGCGGCGTGCGGGCGTGCCTCCCGTAGGCATTGCCTTCGAGAATCAGTACAACATCAGCATACGGCAAGAGCAGCTGTTGCTCTACAACGTGAGCTACGACGAGCTGCTGCGCATGCTGAAGACGGCCTTCAAGGAGAACAGCGTCACCATGCTGCACTCCTACCAGCAGTACTTGCCCATCAGCATAGCCGGAGGGGAGCAGACGGTGGACGAGGTGCTGGCCTCGACGCTGGTACGCACCCGTCCCGCCGAAGATGGCCGCGTGGGCTACGTGCCCCTGAGCCAGCTGGTGAGCCTGTCGCCGGCCGAAGACCTGAAAGCCATCAGCGCGGGGCGCAACGGCGAGTACATCCCCTTCCGCTTCTACCAGGTGGACGATGCCCCGGCCCTGATGTCGGCGGTGAAGCAGGAGGCCGACAAGACGGGACGGTGGGACACGCTCTTCACCGGCAGCTTCTTCTCCAACCGCCAGATGCTGGACGAGATGGTGGTCATCCTCCTCGTCTCCATCCTGCTGATGTACTTCATCCTGGCCGCCCAGTTCGAGAGCTTCCTGCAGCCGCTCATCGTATTGCTGGAGATTCCGGTGGACGTGGCCTTCGCCCTGGTGCTGTTGTGGGTGTGCGGGCATACGCTCAACCTGATGTCCGCCATCGGCCTCATCGTCACTTGCGGCATCATCATCAACGACTCCATCCTCAAGCTCGATGCCATCAATGAGCTGCGGCGCGCCGGTTGGCCTCTATTGGAAGCCATCCACGAGGCGGGGCGGCGCAGGCTGAGGCCCATCATCATGACCAGCCTCACCACCATCTTTGCCATGGTGCCCCTGCTGTTTTCCTACGACATGGGGTCGGAGCTTCAGAAGCCCCTCTCCATAGCCATGATAGGGGCGATGGTCATAGGCACCGCCGTCAGTCTGTTCGTAGTGCCGCTGGTGTACTGGTACATCTACCGCCGGGGGGAAAGGAAGGCGGCCACGGAGGCTGTCAGTGTATAATATTATTACCGTATTCATGAAGATTCCGTAAGTGATTGATAATGAGTATGTGTCTTCTACTGACATACCTAGACACATTTAGAAACAAATAAATGTGTAATAACTATGTCGAAAGAACGAAAAGTATTCAGTGAAGAATTCAAGTTGT
>CASELH010000096.1 GCA_949288715.1 uncultured Bacteroides sp.
CCTGCGCGAGGGGGTGATGGAGCGTTGCCGCTGCAGGCATTAAGGGCCTGCCCGGGAGCGTTTCAACCCTTGCTCGCGGCCTTTGAAAGGCTTGCTCGGCGGGGTTGGAGGCGGGATATGAGGCATCTCTCCTCTGCCGTCTATGGGCGGGGAAGCGGCTTTCTTTTTTGTTCTTGGTCTTGCGGCTTCTTTTCTGAGCTTGGGGGAAAATTGAATTCTTTATATCCCTTTTCTCTAAAGAAAAAGAATGTTTCCTTTATCTTGCTGATGTAGAATCTTAGAGATTTTCGCTAAATTTGCGCCTAATGATGAAGAAAGTACAGCAATACATCGAACGGCACCAGCTCTTTACCGCCAATCAGAAGGTGCTGGTAGCCATCAGCGGGGGGGCAGACTCAGTGGCCTTGCTGCACATACTCTTGTCACTGGGCTATACATGTGAGGCGGCACATTGCAACTTCGCCCTACGGGGGGCGGAATCCGACCGCGACGAGGCCTTTGTGCGCCGCCTGTGCCAGCAGTTGCACATCACCCTGCACGTCACCCGCTTCCCTACGGCGCAAGTGGCTGCCCAGCGCCACATTTCCATTGAGATGGCGGCACGCGAGCTGCGCTACGAGTGGTTTGAACAGTTGCGCGCCGAAACAGGTGCCAGCGTGGTGGCCGTGGCTCACCACATGGATGATAGTGTGGAGACCTTCCTGCTGAACCTCTTGCGCGGCACGGGAATTGGCGGGCTGAGGGGCATCCGTCCTCGGAACGGGCACATCGTGCGTCCCCTGCTCTGCCTCAGCCGCCAAGACATCACTGCCTATCTGGAACGCATCGGCCAGCCCTACGTGACCGACAGCACAAATCTGCAGGCCGACTATACGCGCAATAAAATCCGCCTGCAACTCATCCCCCTGATGGAAAGCATCAACCCCTCGTTCAAGGCCACCGTAGCCCAGACTGCCGCACACCTCGACCAGGCCTTTGCCGTATATCGCCAAGGCATTGCCCAGGGGGAGAAGCGCGTCTGCACCCCCCGCGGCATCAGCATAACCCGCTTGCTGGAGGAGCCCGCCCCGCAGGCACTTCTGTTCGAGTTGCTGCATCCCCGGGGCTTCAATGCGTCGCAGATTGATGACATTTTTCACTCCCTGCACGGGCAACCGGGGAAAGTGTTCACCTCGCCCCGCACCCGCATCGTGAAAGATCGGGAGTTCTTATTATGGGAAACCGACACCGACAGAAGGCCCGTGCTGCGCATGGAGGAGCACGACTATTCGCCCGACTTCATCATCCCTAAAGATAAAAACATGGCCTGCCTGGACGCCGACAAACTGACCCGCCCCTTGCACTTGCGCAAATGGGAGCAGGGAGACACTTTCATTCCCTTCGGCATGAAGGGCAGGAAGAGGGTGAGCGATTACCTCACCGACCGTAAATTCTCCCTCTTGCAGAAAGAGCAGCAATGGGTGCTATGCAGCGGGAAGGACATCGCGTGGCTGGTAGGCGAAAGGATAGACGAACGCTTCCGCATAGACCAGAATACCAGCAAAGTATTGTGCATCAGCATCCTTCCGCCCGGCAAGGAAGACGCAGACAACCTTGCCCGATGATACAGAAAAGCCAGTCTGTTCGTCATGAACAGGCTGGCTTTCCCATAAATATCCTTAAAGCAAGACGCCCCCTTCGGAGCACACTCGCTTACTCGGCCTTATCGGCCTCTTCCGTCTCAGGGGCAGACTCCTCAAAATCGGTCAGCCCGTTGGCTACCAAGAGGTTGTACCACGAGATAAGTTTCTTGATGTCCGACACATGCACACGGTCCCTGTCAAAGTTGGGCAACACAGAGGCCATGTAGTCGCGAAGCTCCTCCTGCGAGGCCTTCTTGATGTCCAAAGCCACGGGCTCCCCGTTTTCCTTCTTCTTCATCGAGGCCAGGATGTCGCGCAAGGGCACATCGTCAGCATCAGTGTACATGGCGATATCGCCCAGCGACACAATTTTCTCCTTACCGTAGGCAGGCATGCGCTTCTTATCGATGAGCGACTCTACAATCAACATGTTTTTCCCTTGGGAAACGAGCTTGTACAAGCCGGGTTTCCCGGAAATAGACAAGATAGTCTTCAACATACTCAATTATTCAGTTTTAATGGTTGGTACTATTTTTTCGACGGGCAAAGGTAAGGGAATATTTTCAGATAGGGAAGCAATCAGGTTTAAAACCTGCGGAATGAGCGGCGTTTCTCCATCGTTCAGAATGACGTAATCGGCCTGCCTGCGCTTTTCCTCGTCATCCATCTGGTGGCTGATGCGCGCTTCTATCTGCCGGCGGGTGGAGGCATCCCTCTGCACCGCGCGGCTGATGCGCACCTCCCTGGGGGCGTACACCATGACCACGTAGTCCACCTCCGTGCGGAAGCCTGCCTCCAGCAGGATGGCCGACTCTATGCCCACCACCGGGCACGAGGCATGGGCCTGCACCCATCGGCGGAAGTCGGCACGCACACGCGGATGCACAATGCCGTTCACCCGCGCAGCATGCTCCTTGCTCCCGAAAAGATAAGAAGCCAGCAGGGGCTTGTTCAACTCCCCGCCGGCATATACCTCGGGACCCAGCAAGGCCTCCAGCCCCGCGCGTATTTCTGCATCGGCCAGCATCAAGTGCTTGGTCTCCGTGTCCGAGATGTAGACGGGCACTCCCATCACTCCCAGCAGGTGCGACACCACGCTCTTCCCGCTGCCTATGCCTCCCGTAATGCCTATCCGCACCGACATAAGCCTCGTCGCACCGGTTATTCGAAATAGTACAGGAATACGGCCACGCCCTCCAGGGCTTTCTTCTTCTCGCCTTCAATCTCGATGGAGAACTTTATCTCGGCCTTGGCTACGCCTCTCAGGTTGGTCAGTGACTGCAGACTGGCCACCAGCCTGATGCTTTGCCCGGCCAGCACGGCCTGGCCGAACTTCATCTTCTCCATGCCGTAGTTTATCATCATCTTCAAGTGGTTCACCTCGATGATTTGCCCCCACAGGTAGGGCAACATGGAGAGGGTGAGGTAGCCATGCACAATGGTGCTCTTGAAGGGGCTCTCCGCCCGCGCGCGCTCCACGTCTACATGAATCCACTGGTGGTCGAGGGTGGCATCGGCAAAGAGGTTGATGCGCTCCTGGGGGATGGGCACATACTCCGACACACCGATTTGCTTACCCACCAGTTTCTCGAAATCTTCATACGAATTGATTACTACTTTTTCCATAGTGCTTCCTATTTACATTTATTATTGGTTAGAATTATTCCATCTATCGCTCCAAAAAGGGGAACAAATATACTTCATATTCCCGGAAAGTGCAAAAGCTTTGCTATCTTTGGGCAGAAATCAGAAAGAAATAGCGCAATATGGACTTCATTACACCGCAAAACGGGGCAGGCATTGCCCCCGCTAAACGCATTGTCATCATCGGCGCCACTTCGGGCATTGGCAAGGAGGCCGCCCTGCTTTTTGCCCGCAAGGGCTGGCGCGTAGGCGTGGCCGGCAGGCGCAAAGACCTCCTCCGCCAGCTGGAAGAAGCCGTGCCCCACGCGTTTGCAACCCAAGTGCTGGACGTCACCGCCCCCGATGCCCCCGACCGGCTGAGCCACCTCATCCGCAAGCTGGGCGGCATGGACGTGTTTCTGCTCTGCGCCGGCATCGGTACGCAAAACCCCTCGCTGCAACCCGAGCCCGAACTCCGCACCGCCACGACCAACGTGGAGGGCTTTATCAGGATGACGACGGCCGCCTTCAACTACTTCAAAGCGCAGGGTGGCGGACACCTGGCCGCCATTACCTCCATAGCCGGGACCAAGGGACTGGGCATTGCCCCCGCTTACTCGGCCACCAAGCGCTTCCAGAACACCTACCTCGACGCATTGGCCCAGCTGGCACGCATGCAGCGCCTGCCCATCCGCTTCACCGACATCCGCCCGGGCTTTGTGGACACCGACCTGCTGAAGGGCCGCCACTATCCCATGACCATGCCCGCCGACCGCGTGGCGCGCCGCCTGGTGAGGGCCATTGAGCGGAAGGAGCGCGTGGTCACCATCGACCTCCGCTACCGCCTCCTCGTGTTCTTCTGGCGGCTGATACCCCGCTGGTTGTGGGAGAGGCTTCCCGTGAAGTGACAGTTTTCCGCTCGGCATTGCCATGACTCTCCTTCGTACCCCATTCGTACCTCATTCGGTACTGCTTCGCTCACAGATGGGCTCTATGGAGCGAAGGGGAAACGAAGCAAACACGCTTCGGGCACGAAAGCGCAGGGAGTGGAGCCTTTGTAAGGTGGAAGGTAATAAAATGTCGCTTTTCCTATGAAAAAAGTTACGATTTAGTTTGTTTCTTAGGAATTAATCTATACCTTTGCAGCGTTTTAACCAGAAACGAGATTAAGATGATTCAGAACTTTACATATATTCTACTGTGCGGCATTATTATTCTACTGGCAAAGCTGAGTGGAAGTGAGTGTCGTGCGTGAATATGCGTAAGCAGATGACGGATATATGAAGCCTTTCTCACTTCCCGGTGCGAAAGGCTTTTTTGTTGGACATGCCAAGACATAAACTATAAACACAGATAAGATATGAGCGACAGATTATTCATCTTTGACACGACACTGCGGGACGGCGAACAGGTGCCCGGGTGTCAGCTGAACACGGTAGAGAAGATTCAAGTGGCCAAGCAACTGGAGCTGCTGGGCGTGGACGTGATAGAGGCTGGTTTCCCCATCTCGAGCCCGGGCGACTTCAACTCGGTGATAGAGATATCCAAGGCGGTGACGTGGCCCACGATATGCGCCCTGACCCGCGCCGTGCAGAAGGACATCGACGTGGCGGCGGAAGCTTTGAAATATGCCAAGCACAAGCGCATCCACACGGGCATCGGCACCAGCGAGGAGCACATCAAGTATAAGTTCAACTCCAACCGCGAGGAAATCATAGAGCGGGCAGTGGCTGCCGTGAAGTATGCCAAGCGGTATGTGGAGGACGTGGAGTTCTACGCCGAAGACGCCGGGCGCACGGACAACGAGTACCTGGCCCGCGTCATCGAGGCCGTCATCAAGGCGGGAGCCACGGTGGTGAACATACCCGACACCACGGGCTACTGCCTCCCCTCGGAGTATGGCGCGAAGATAAAGTACCTCATGGAGCACGTGGACGGCATACACAACGCCATCATTTCCACGCACTGCCACAACGACCTGGGCATGGCCACGGCCAACACCATGGCGGGCGTGCTGAACGGCGCGCGGCAGGTGGAGGTCACCATCAACGGCATCGGCGAGCGGGCAGGCAACACGTCGCTCGAGGAGGTGGCCATGATTATCAAGTGCCACAAGGACATCGACATCGAGACGAACATCAACACGCAGAAGATTTACCCCACCAGCCGCATGGTGTCCAGCCTGATGAACATGCCCGTGCAGCCCAACAAGGCCATCGTGG
>CASELH010000097.1 GCA_949288715.1 uncultured Bacteroides sp.
ATGACAGATACATGGCGCAGCCCTTAAGAATCTGCGGTCATCTGCGCCCGTCTGCGTCATCTGCGTGCCATCGTAAACACATAGTCAAATTCCCATTTATAGTATAAAATACTTAGTAGTCGACCTCGTTGGCCAGGTCCCAGGCGTTGAGGAAGGCGGCGCGGCTTATGTCCGTCAGCTTCTCCCAGTTCAGGCGGTCGGCGTGGTCGGTGGGCTGGTGGTAGTCGGGATGCCCGTCCGTGTGATACCAGATGACGGGGATGTCCCTCCGGGCAAACGAGGCATTGTCGCTTCCGCCCACGGGCCGCTCCCAGGCGCGGTAGTCGGGCTCCAGGCGCAGGCCGTGCCGGTCGATGTCGCGCCGCAGCCACTGCTCGAAGGCGGGGTGGGCGGCGGTGTAGAAGTACACCACGTGGCGCGGACGGTCTTCACGGTTGTTACGCCCTATCATGTCGAAGTTAAGGTAGCCCTTGATTTGCCCGGCAAAGGGGCACCGTTGCAGGAAGGCCTCCGAGCCCAGCAGGCCCAGCTCCTCGCCGTCCCAGAAGGCTATGACGACCGTGCGCAGCGGCTTCTGCCCCGAGGCCGCGAAGGCGCGGGCTATCTGCAAGGCGGCGGACACGCCCGAGGCGTTGTCGTCGGCCCCGTTGTAGATGGCGTCGCCCTGCAGCGTGGGGTCGGTGCCCAGGTGGTCGAAGTGCGCGCCCACCACCACATACTCGTCCGCCCTCTGCCCGGGGATGACGCCCAGCACGTTGGCCAGCCGCAGCGAGCGGTGGGCGGGCAGCGTCTTGAACAGGGCAATGGAGTCGGGGTGCACCTGCCAGCGGCGTGCGGGCTGCTGGCGCTCGCGTGCGCAGGCCTCGAAGGGTTGCAGGTAGCCGTCGGCATAGAGGGGGCGGATGCCGGCCTCTTGCAGCTCGCCGGCCAGGTAGCGGGCGGCTATGCGGGCTCCCCGCTGCCCGGCTTCGCGACCCTGCAGGTCGTCGTCGGCCAGGAAGCCTACGATGGCCCGGGCGCGTTCTTGCGTGATGGTCTGCATGGCCTGCGTGCGCGGGCTGACGTCGGCCTGCTGTGCGGCCAGGGGCAGGAGGGAGGCTCCGAGGGCTCCCCATAGAGTAAGCAGAAGTGTGCGCATAAGCTTCATATTAAGAATAATGGTTGCAAAAGTACGCATTTCTGCTTACACTTGGTAGCGATGGGGCGGCAAAAATAAGCGGTCATTCGGGCCGGGCAATGCCGTCGTCGGTGGCGCGCTTCTCCATGCGCTCGATGCGTGCGTCGAGGTCGGGGTGGGTGGAGAACAGCTGGTTCAGCTTGCTGGCCTTCTGCGCACCGCCGGCTTCTTCCTGCAGCAGCTTGAGCTTGCGGAAGGAGAGGGCCATGGCCCAGGGATTCTTTCCGGCGCGCTTCAGGAAGTCGTAGCCGTAGTCGTCGGCGTCGCGCTCCTGCTTCTGCGAGTAGGTGGCGTTGACCAGTGCCTCGCTCAGGTCGCCCAGTTGCGACTCGGTCAGCGTGGCGGCCTTTCCGCCTTGCGAGGCGATGCCGTCCTTCAGCGCGGAGGTGAGCAGGGCGGTGCGGAAGCCCTTCTTGGAGTCGCGGTGGGCCACGTGTCCCACTTCATGGCCGATGACGCCCAGCAGCTCTTCGTCCGTCATGATGTCCATCAGCGAGGAGAACACGCGCACGCTGCCGTCGGCGCAGGCAAAGGCGTTGACGTCGGTCACGTAGTACACCTTGAAGTTCAGCGGGATGCCGTCGGCGTCGGTCAGTCCCTCGGTCAGGCTGTCCAGGCGCAGGGTGTAGGGATTGTCGGGCGGGCACACCTGGTTGTGCTCGTCCATCCAGTCGATGTACTCTTTGACGTACTCGGTCATCTGTTCGTCGGTCAGCGTGGCGGCTTTCACGGCCTTGGCAGCCCCACCCAGGGCTTTCTTGAGGTTGAACTGTGCGGCTGCGGGTTGCAGGCTTCCTGCCAGGCAGAGCAGCAGGGCGAGTGTTTTCAGGAGGTTTTTGCTTTTTGTTTTCATTGCGTCGTATGTTTTTTTATAGTTAGTAGTAAGTTTTTTCTTTCTTCGATGTGTGGTTGTGGCTTTTGCGTCCGAGGTAGGCCAGCCCTGCGCCTGCGATGAGCAGCACGATGTAGAGCCGTGTTTCGAGTCCGGGGTAGCGCACGTCGTCTTCCAGCAGTTCGGGGTGGTAGAGCAGGCCGACGTGGTCGCCTTTGTCCAGGAAGAGGGGGATGGGGGGCGACATGGAGATGTGCCGCGTGCCATAGTCGGGGGTGGGGAAGGCTATGCGCACGTCGTAGTTGTGCGTGTAGCGGCGGTGGCGGTATTCGCGGCGGTCGGCCGAATAGGTGACGGTGCCTTCGGCCTTGAGGTAGTGTTTCGCGGCGAGGGCCAGGCTGACGAAGCCGGCCGCTGCGCCTGCCAGCAGCAGGATGCCTGCCAGCAGGAATATCCGCCGGGCAACGCCGCGGGCGGCTGTGGGGTGGGGGTTAGCGGAGTTCATGGGCTGTGGGGATTGGGTTATTCGGATTGTCGTGCTCCTGCCTGGCCCGCAGGCTGAACTCGCAGCCGCAGTACTGCTGGTTGTAGAAGCCATACTGGCGCAGCAGCTCGCCGCGTCGTTCCTGCAGTCCGCCCTTGCGCCAGTTCTGCTCCCAGAAGAGGGTGCCGGGGTGGCGGGCGGCGGCCAGGCGTCCGGCCTCGTTTATCTGGTCGAGGCGCTTCCAGCGCGATGAGGCCAGGGTAGTGGTGAACACCCGGAAGCCGTGCTCGCGGGCGTAGGCGGCGGTGGCCTCCAGCCGCAGCAGGAAGCACTGCAGGCAGCGTCGTCCGCGCTCGGGCTCGCCCTCCAGCCCGCACACGGCGTGCAGCCAGGAGGGGTGGTCGTAGTCGGCGTCCACAAAGTCCAGCCCCAGCGAGGCGGTGAAGCGCATGGCCTCCTGCTTGCGCACCTCGTACTCCTCGCGGGGGTAGATGTTGGGGTTGTAGTAGAACACGGTGGGGCGCAGCCCGTTCTGCACCATGCACTCCACGATGGCGCCGGAGCAAGGGGCGCAGCACGAGTGCAGCAACACGCGGCTGTCGCCGGGGTGGGGGGATTGTATTTTCAGCATAACATTATGTTTTTAACACTGTACTTTTTCTTTCGCTTGTCCGAAAGAAAAAGATACCAAAAAGAAAGGACCCCGGCTGTGCCCGTCGGGCTACTTCGAAACCCCTTCAGGCTAAACGGCAGGAAACTCGCTTCGCTCAGACAACCTGCCGTTTCATACGCCTGAAGGGATTTCTCCGCTTTACGCCCGCCGGTCAATGCCGGAGAGCCATGCGGCATCACGCCGTCCAACGCCGCATGGCTGCGCCTAAGCGGAGTAGCCCCGGAGCTTCAGCGCTTGATTTTTTCTTTTGGTATCTTTTCTTTTGCATCAAGGCAAAAGAAAAGTACACTATTCTATATCTTCAACTTTACCTTCATCTTCACCAGCACCCCCGTCAGCAGCACGATGACGAGCGCGAAGGCCAGCGACTTCAGCAGCCCCGGCACGCCGGCGTCGAGCACGGCGGGGTAGTGCACGCCCAGCAGGCTCTCCAGGGGATACCACAGGTAGGGCAGCACGTAGCACGTCAGCGTGGCGGTGCCGGCGGGCTTGATGAGGCGGAACCACGAGGCCTTGCCCTCCGTGTCCGTCAGCCAGTACAGGAAGGCGAAGAGCGAGAAATTCAGTGCCAGGCAGTAGAACAGCCACGTCGGCGTGGCCTGTATCTTCGAGATAATCCAGTGCGGATGGCACAGCAGGGCCAGCCCGAGCATGGCCAGGCCTAAGGCCACCATCAGCAGGATGAAGCGGGCGGACTGCCGCCGGGCGGCATGGCGTTGCATCAGCAGCGTGGCCACCAGGCCGGACATGCCCAGGGCGTGCAGCGTCCAGTCGCCGGGCACGAAACTCAGCGTCAGCACCTGCCAGGCGAAGCCCTGCGGAGGCTCGTGCAGGTGGTTCAGCACGGCCAGCAGCACCACTGCGGCCCACGCCGCCAGGGCATGGGGCAGGCTTTTGCTGGCAAAGAAGAGGTAGACGACGGCGCACACGGCATACGTCCACCCTATCAGTCCCAGGATGCCCCACCAGCCCGTCTCGAAGGGCGAGCCGTGCACGTCGCGGTATATCACCAAGAACAGCAGCAACGTCACGCCTGCGGCCTTCATGGTGGTGTAGAGCATCTTCCGCCCGCCCGCGGCCTTGGGGTAGACGGCCCAGGTGAGGAAAAAGCCTGCAACCATCAGCACCGAGAACCATTCGTAGCTCAGTCCGCCCTCCACGCCGCCGGCATTGAGCGTGAACAGGCCCATCACCACGAGCGCCAGCGTGCGCCAGAACAGGTGGCCTGCGACTTGCAGCGTCGAGTCGCCCTTGCGGTAGCGCGCCTGCACGGCCAGCGGCACGGCCATGCCCATGCAGAAGAGGAAGGCGGGGAAGATGGTGTCCGAAAATCCCATCATGTCCTCGTCCGCCCGGGCGTGGAACAGCCAGTGGGGCACGTCCCGCAGTCCGGGAATGTCGTTCACGAAGAGCATGAGGAACATGGTGAGCGCGCGCAGCACGTCCACTGCGGCAATGCGTTGCGAAAAGGCCTGGTTTTTCATCACGGTACGTTGCTGTTTTGGGGGTTATGGGGGCAAAGATAGCAAACAATCCCGTTCGGCGCGCCTTCTTCCGGCAATTTCTTCTTATCTTTGCGCGTCAGCACGGCCGGCGCGGTGGCGTTCCAACCCCCGGAGGCGGGGGTAGGAAGGCTGGCGAGGTAGGATAGTATCGCTACCACGACAGGGTTATATAGTGTACTTTTTCTTTCGCTTGTCCGAAAGAAAAAGATACCAAAAAGAAAGGACCCCGGCTGTGCCCGTCGGGCTACTCCGGCCGACCTCCTGCCTAAAGGGCAGAAACTCGCTACGCTCAGACAGTCTGCCCTTTTTAACGGCATCCGGCCGCCCTCCGTTTCACGCCCGCCGGTCAAATGCCGGAGAGCCATGCGGCATCAAGCCGTGCGATGTAGAGACGTGGCGTGCCGCGTCTCTGTCCAACGCCGCATGGCCGCGCCTAAGCGGAGGGGCGTGAAGCGGAGAGCGCGTTTTTGCGTAAAGAACGGCAGGTTGTCTGAGCGAAGCGAAAAGCCCGTTTAAGCGAGAACAGAGAAGAACTTGTTCTTCTTTGTCGAGCGTAGGGCTTTCACGAAGTAATTTCCTGCCGTTTAGCAAAAACGTGCTCGGAGTAGCCCCGGAGATTCAGCGCTTGACTTTTTTCTTTTGGTATCTTTTCTTTTTGAAAAGAAAAGTACATATAAAAACTTAGTACACTTCCACCTTCGCAGCCAGCCGCTTGGCCTTGTCGCGCAGCGCATCGAGGTCGCTGCCCAGCGGTGCGTAGCACAGCACTACGCCCATGCGGCGGTTGACGCGCGTAGTGGGCTTGCCGAAGATGCGGAGATAGGTATCTTCTTCCTGCAGCACCTCTTCCATGCCGCGATAGTTGGGACGCTCCTGGCTGGCGATGGGCGAAAGGATGACGGCGCTGGCTCCTATCCGCTCCTGCTTGATGCCGGGGATGGGCAAGCCCAACACGGCACGCAAGTGCAACTCAAACTCATTCAGGTTCTGCGTACCGGCCAAGGTCACCATGCCCGTGTCGTGCGGACGGGGAGACAATTCGGAGAAGTACACCCCGTTTTCGTGGCTCAAGAAGAACTCTACACCCCAAATGCCAGCACCGGTCAGCGCGCGGGTCACCTTCTCGGCCATCATCTGCGCCTCCTTCAGGTGGGCAGGGTCTATGTGGGCAGGCTGGAAGCTCTCGCGGTAGTCGCCCCCCTTCTGCACGTGCCCTATGGGCGGACAGAACAGCGTGGGCCCGTTCTTCTGCGTCACGGTCAGCAGGGTTATCTCGCTGTCGAAGCGGATGAATTCTTCTATAATCAATTCCTTAATGTCGCCACGGCTGCCGCTGCAACCATACTCCCAGGCATGTTCCAACTCGTCGGCGCTCTTCACCAGCGACTGCCCTTTGCCGGAGGAGGACATCAGCGGCTTCACCACGCAGGGGAATCCTATCTTGGCCGCCGCCTCCTTCAGTTCGTCCAGCGACTTGGCATAGTAGTACTTGGCCGTTTTCAATCCCAGCTCTTTGGCGGCCAGGTCGCGTATGGCCTTGCGGTTCATGGTGTAGTTCACCGCCCGCGCACTGGGCACCACCTGTATGCCCTCCTTCTCGAAATCATAGAGGCGTTCGGTGCGGATGGCTTCAATTTCCGGCACAATAATGTCCGGCTGATGCTTGCGCACCGCCTTTTCCAGGGCATCGCCATCCAGCATGTTGAACACTTCATATTCGTCGGCCACCTGCATGGCCGGGGCGCCTGCATACGAGTCGCAGGCCACAATGTATTGTCCCTTGCGTTGGGCGGCAATCACAAACTCCTTGCCCAACTCGCCGGAACCCAGTAACAGTATTTTTTTCATAAATATGTGTACAAAATTAAATTTATCTGTGTACTTTTCTTTTTGCCTTGCCGCAAAAAGAAAAGATACCAAAAGAAAAAAGTCAAGCGCTGAATCTCCGGGGCTACTCCGCTTAGGCGCGGCCATGCGGCGTTGGACAGAGACGCGGCACGCCACGTCTCTACATTGCACGGCTTGATGCCGCATGGCTCTCCGGCATTGACCGGAGTAGCCCGACGGGCACAGCCGGGGTCCTTTCTTTTTGGCATCTTTTTCTTTCGGACAAGCGAAAGAAAAAGTGCATAAAATTCATTTATAGAATTATCCCCTTAATCAACTTGATTACAACCCGTAATCAGCTTGATTAGGCGATGCAATCAAGTTGATTTCCTACCAGCTACAGACTACTGACTACTCTTATTGATGCTGTTCCCTCAGCAAGTCGTTCACAGTCTTTACGGGGTTGAAGGTGGTGAGGGGCACTTCTACGAACACGGTGTTCCAGTCGCTCATGGCGCCGTTCCACAAGCCCGGCAATTCCAGAGCCTTCAGTTCCCGACCGTTCTTCGACTTGTGGGAGATGAAACCCGTGGCCTTGTCCACGTAGTTCACCAAGTCGAACTTATGGCCCTTATAGTCGCGCACGGCGCATACCAGGTCTACGGGGTTGAAGTGCGTGCCTTGCTCGAACATGGCTTTCTTCTCCGGGTCGTTCATATCTATCTGCGAGCTTTCCAGAATCTGCAGCGAGATGGTGCCGTCGCTGTTGTAGGCCAGGAACGGGCCTCCACCGGGTTCTCCCACATTCTTCACCATGCCACACACGCGCATGGGGCGGTTCAGCTTCTTCTTCAGGTAAATGGCCAGTTCGGAGTCCTCGAGGTTCTTGGTCTCCGGATTCTTGCAGTGCAGCTCTTTCTGGAGGAACTGCAGGATTTCCAGCACTTGCTCGTGCGTATATTTCCCGCTGTCCAGCAGGTGCAGGTAGGCAAAGACCTTCTGCTGCAGGTCTATCAGGATGCCGGCTATCAGCTTCTTGTACAGCACGGTGTCGCCCTTGCGCTTGTCGGGCACCACGTTGTCTATGTTCTTAATGAAAATCACGTCGGCATCCAGGTCGTTCAGGTTTTCAATCAGCGCGCCATGGCCTCCGGGGCGGAACAGCAGACTGCCGTCGTCGTTGCGGAAGGGCTTGTTGTCCATGTCCGCCGCAATGGTGTCGGTGCTTGACTTCTGCTCGGAGAAGGTGATGTTGTAGTCCACCCCATAGCGTTTGGCGTAGACGGGTGCCTTGGCATCGGCCAGTGCCTGGAAGAGGATGCGGTGTTCGGGCGATACCGTGAAGTGCACGTTCACCTTCCCGTTGCGGTTGGTGGCATACAGGGCGCCTTCCACCAGGTGCTCTTCCACCGGGGTGCGGTTGCCGTCATCGTAGCGGTGGAACTTCAGCAAGCCTTTCGGCAGGGAGCCGTAGTTCAGTCCCGGCTGCTCCAGCAACGTCTTCACCACGGTCTTGTAGCCGCCCTCGGCCACAAGGTCGGCAATGCGCTTGCCGACCACCTTCAGGCAAGCCTCGTCCAGGTCGGGATAGAAGGCAAAGCGCTCAATCTTCTCGAAGAAGGTTTTCTCGAAGTCCGTTTGTGGCGCATCATGGTCCGAACTCAGGAATTCAAACAAGTTTTTGAACATCCGGCTGGCAGCCCCCGAGGCGGGCACAAACTTCACCACCGTCTTGTCTGTCTGGGTGTATGCCTCCCAGGTATCCAGATACTTTTTCTGCTCATCGGCATCGGGTGCCATAATGCCATTGTCCACCGAGGCTGCGGCAAACAATTTCAGGTAAGGGAAACCTTTCTCAAAACACGTCAGCTGTTCTGCAATCTTCGCTTCCGAGATTCCTTTCCGGGAAAGTAACTCTTTGTCTTGCTGTGTTATCATACTACTTAGTTTAATGATTTCATGGTCAAAAGTACAAAGAAATATTCAGCCCGGCAATACCTTTTGAAAAAAATTGCAATCCGTTTTTCTTCTCCCGGCACAAATGGGAATTTAACTATGTGTTTACGATGGCACGCAGATGACGCAGACGAGCGCAGATGACCGCAGATTCTTAAGGGCTGCGCCATGTATCTGTCATT
>CASELH010000098.1 GCA_949288715.1 uncultured Bacteroides sp.
AATGACAGATACATGGCGCAGCCCTTAAGAATCTGCGGTCATCTGCGCTTGTCTGCGTCATCTGCGTGCCATCGTAAACACATAGTTAAATTCCCATTTGTAGAATTACCGACTTAATCAAGTTGATTACAGCCCGTAATTGGCTTGATTAGGCGACGCAATCAAGTTGATTTCCGGCTACTACCTTGTGCTTTCGCAACTACTGACTACCATCAACTATCTACTGACTACTCCTTACGGCTCCCCCAGTGCCTCCACAATAGCTTTGACCTCCAAGGGGGTGAAAGTGCGGCGGCGCGGGTCGTAGCCCAGTTCGCGGAGTTGGTCAGTAAGGCGTTGGCTGTGGGTTATCCACTGCATCAGTTTGCGATAGGCACTGTAAGCCGTCAGCTCGGGATTGTAAAGTTGCGCCAGCTCGGTGCGTCCGTAGCTGCGTATTTTGAATTCATTCATGCTGTCAATCTTTTGATTTCCAGCATAAAGATAAGCAAAAAACTATTGATGACCAAAGCCTTTCCCAAGAATAACCCGCAAAAAAACGCCATAAGGGCAGGTAACCTGCCATTAGCCTCCCAATGAGGGTGGGGCGGTGGTATCTTTGCAGTGTGATTCTAAATTCTAACCCTTATGATTCGTTACAAACTTCGTAAATCGACCCTCAAGGAGGGTGCCACGGCAGGCAAATGGTATGCTTACGCCGTGAACGACGAGACGTATGACCTGGACCGCCTGTCGGAACACATGAGCGACCACAACACGCCCTATTCGGCCGGCATGATTAAGGGTGTACTGACCGACATGGTGGAGTGCATCAAGGAACTGCTGCTGGACGGCAAGTGTGTCAAGATAGACGACCTTGCCATCTTCTCCGTAGGACTGCGCGGCACCGGGGTGGACAATCCGGACGAATATTCGGCTTCGGAACACGTGACCGGCGTGCGCCTGCGCTCTCGTGCCACCGGCAAGCTGTCGACCAGCAACCTCAAGCTGGCCACCAAGCTGAAGCATCAGGACGAGTATGTGAAACCCGGCACGGACGATGGCGGCAGCTCCGCCCCAAGTGGCGGCACCGGCGGCGAAGAGGAGGACGACGGCGACCATCAGCTGGGATGACGCGGCTTCGCAGTAGCCAGTAGCTGGTAGACAGTAGCTGGCAGCTATATGCGCGCGTTTATTTTTCATCCGCAGATGACGCAGATGACACGGATTCTTAAGGGGCTTCGCCCACGTGTATCTGTCATTCTGTATCTGTCATTCTGAGCAAAGCGAAGAATCTCCTATTTGCTCCTACTTGCTCCTGCTTTTAGGAGATGCTTCACTAACGTTCAGCATGACAAAAGAAAAATCTGCGTCATCCGTGTCGTCTGCGGATGAAAAATTGAACAACACAGCTCACCCGATAAGTTATCAACTTATTTTTCCATAATTCTAAATTCAACCAATTCATCATGAGTACCAAGTCAAAATCCGTTTGGGGAATCGTATTGAAAGTTATCATTGCCGTGGCAACTGCCGTGGCCGGTGTGTTCGGCATCAGTTCGTGTGTAGGTTGACGGCCGCATGAGGACGATTACCCTAATTGTCATCCATTGCTCCGCCACCCCTGAGGGGCGGAGCCTGGATTTTGAGGCCTGCCGCATAGAGCATGTACGCCGACGGGGATTCCGGGACATCGGTTACCATTTCTACATCACGCGCGACGGCACTACCTACACAGGCCGCCTGCTGGAACAGGTGGGCGCACATTGCCAGGGGCATAACCGGCACTCCATAGGCATCTGCTACGAAGGAGGGCTGGATGCCAAGGGGCTTCCGGCAGACACCCGCACGCCACAGCAACGCCACAGTCTGTACACCCTGCTGAGGCAACTGAAGCGACAATTCCCACGCGCCCTCATTGTGGGGCACCACGACCTGAACCCGAGGAAAGATTGCCCCTGCTTCGAGGCGGCCAAGCTGAACTTAGAACTTCTTGCCGAAGACAATGCTGAAAAAGGTCATCCACAGTATCTTGAAGTCGAACCACCATGAGCGGTGCTCCAGGTAGAAGAGGTCGTAGCGCAGGCGGCGCAGCATCTTCTCCATGGTGTCGGTGTAGCCGTTGTACAAGGTTGCATAAGACGTGACGCCCGGGCGAATCTGGTACAGATAGCGATAGCGCGGATCGTGCTGCATAATCTGGTCGATGTAGAACTTGCGTTCGGGCCTGGGGCCTATGAAGGCCATTTCGCCGATAAACACGTTCCACAGCTGGGGAAGCTCGTCCAGGTGATGGTCGCGCAGGAACTTGCCTACCTTGGTGAGGCGCTTGTCTTCTTCGCCCGCATACAGGGCAGGGCCGTACTTCTCGGCATCCAGCTTCATGCTGCGGAACTTGTAGATGTAGAACGGA
Organism: uncultured Bacteroides sp.; assembly: GCA_949288715.1. Classification (GTDB taxonomy): domain Bacteria; phylum Bacteroidota; class Bacteroidia; order Bacteroidales; family Bacteroidaceae; genus Bacteroides. The sequence continues at coordinate 2,393 of CASELH010000098.1, forward strand.
CGGCCGAAACGCCCGATACGCTCTTGCTTGAAAATGGCCGGGCCACCGTCTTCGCGCTTCACGGCAATGTAGCATATCAGGAAAAGGGGCGAAAACACAATCATGGCCACCAAGGCCGTGAGGCAGTCGATGAAACGCTTCACGTTGCGCTCGAAACCGTTCATACCGTCGCGAATGAAGTGATCGTCACTCTCCCTGTTCTTATTCTGATCGATGTCGTTCATAATCTATAGATATACAGTTAGGTATATGTTCATATTTTCAGTTTTCTCGTCACACAACTTGTCGTTCTCAAGGTTCCAACCTTTGCAGGAAGCAATTCGGTATAAACGAAGTGGCCACCGCGCATACGCCGGAAATGGCAACGATGAGCCGGCGTTTTCCCTTGATGCGGCGGATGTAACCTTCGGCTCCCTTGAAAGGGCCGTCGATGACCCGCACACGCTGCCCCACACAAAAGGCAGGACCGGCATGGCTGAAATAGTCCAGCCCCTCGGCACCGGAGGTAGCCACCAGGCGGAACATGTTCATCTCGTAGTCGGAGATGGCAGACGGCACCCGCCTCCTCTCCCTGTCGAGATGCGTGTAGAGCATGGCACGCCCCGGCAAAGTGGCCTGCAAAGCAACGGCATAGCTCTGCGAAGACCGCACGAACATAAGGGAAGACACCAGTGTGCGCCTCACGGTCTTCTTGACGCCGTTGCGCAGCACCGTCACCGTCTCGCAAGGGATGTAACTCTCTACGCCGTCGCGGGAAACCTGTTTCTCCACGTCGAACACCTTGTTGAAAAAAACCTTCAAGGCATACCAGTGTATCTCTTCCCCGGGTGCATCCATTGCTTTCGGTCATGCGTATTCCTCTTATTCCCCCGCACCGGAAAAACAATACCGCCGATGCGCAGCAGTCAAAGGCTATCCGCTTACTACTCAGTTAATTCATCGCATAAGCTCATCAACCCTGTTCCTAAATCTAAGACAAAGTTGTAACCTCAAAACAAATGCTCCTTATGTCAGGAGTTTTGTTTCAGTGGCAAAAGTAAGAAAATATTTCTAAGAGCAGTCATTTTTCCCGCACTTTTATTCAGCAGTATTTACAGTTTCATGCGTAATCTACTGAAAAACAGAATGATAAAATTGCAATTCGTCCATGCCCGCCAAAATAGCGGCAAACACTATGACAGATTTGGACGGAAATAGCTATTTTTGCAAGAAAATGGGAATTTATATGGCACACAGATGACACAGATTAAACAAGATAAGCACAGATGTATCTGTCACCCTGAGCGGAGTCGAAGGGTCTCACATCACACACGCTCATGCACTACGTGAGATGTCTCGACTATGCTCGACATGACAGATACCATTCTTCTAAAGACAAATCTGTGTAAATCTGTCCCATCTGTGTCATCTGTGTGCCGCCCAGATAAATTATTATTCAGACTCTCATGAAAAAGAACGGAAACATCCTGATAGTAGACGACAACCGTGGAGTGCTGACTGCCTTGCAGATGCTGCTGAAGCCTTACTTTGAGGGCATCACCACGCTGGCATCGCCCGCCACGCTGCCGGGGGTGCTGCGCGATAAAGACTGGCAGGTGGTGCTGCTTGATATGAACTTTACCGCCGGCATAAACAACGGCAACGAAGGGCTGTACACCCTGCACGAGATAAAGCGTGCCTGCCCCACCCTGCCCGTGGTGCTGTTTACCGCCTATGCGGACATCGACCTGGCCGTGAGAGGCATAAAGGAAGGGGCAACCGACTTTGTGGTAAAGCCCTGGGACAACCACAAGCTGGTGGAAACGCTGCTCAACGCCGTGCACAACAACCGCGCCGAAGGCAGCACCCGCCCGCTGGCCGTGCCGGGCATGTACTGGGGCAACAGTCCGGCCATGCAACGCCTGCGCCACATGGTGGAGAAGGTGGCCGCCACGGATGCCAACATCTTGATTACCGGCGAAAACGGCACAGGGAAAGAGGTATTGGCACGCGAGATTCACGCCTGCTCGCCCCGCCATGCCCGCGAGATGGTGAGTGTGGACATGGGAGCCGTGGCGGAGACGCTGTTTGAAAGCGAACTGTTCGGCCACGTGAAGGGCGCCTTTACCGACGCACGGACGGACAGGCCGGGCAAATTTGAAGCCGCCGACCACAGCACCCTCTTCCTCGACGAGATAGGCAACCTGCCCTACCACCTGCAAGCCAAGCTGCTGACGGCCATACAGCGGCGCAGCATAGTGTGCGTGGGCAGCAACACGCCCATCCCCGTAGACATCCGGCTGATATGCGCCACCAACCGCGACCTGGAAGCCATGGTGGCAAAGGGGGAGTTTCGCGAAGACCTGCTGTATCGCATCAACACCATACACCTGGAGATACCGTCCCTACGCGAGCGACCGGAGGATATAACGCCACTGGCGGAGGGCTTCATCGCCCGCTTCTGCAAGCAATATGGCAAGCCGGCCATGACGCTGACGGAGACTGCCCGGGGGAAGCTGCTGCAACACCCCTGGTATGGCAACATACGCGAGCTGGAGCATGCCATTGAGAAGGCGGTCATCATAAGTGACGGGACGGACCTGCCCGCAGAAGCCTTCCGGCTGCAGCAACGCACTGCCCCTGCTGCGGAAACCGAGGCCTCGACCCTGGAAGACATGGAGGTGCAGATGATACGGAAGGCCTTGCAACAGCAGAGCGGCAACCTGTCTGCCGTGGCTTCGCGCTTGGGCATCACCCGCCAGACGCTTTACAACAAGATGAAGAAGTATGGGCTGTGAGTGAATGGTGAGTGATTGATTATAGATGAATTTAAATATGTGTTTACGATGGCACGCAGATGACGCAGACGGGCGCAGATGACCGCAGATTCTTAAGGGCTGCGCCATGTATCTGTCATTCTGAGCGCAAGCGAA
>CASELH010000099.1 GCA_949288715.1 uncultured Bacteroides sp.
CCCTCGGGCAAGGGCACCTGGCCTGCCTTCTGGATGATGCCCGTAGAGAATGACTTCGCCGCCAACCCTTGGCCCGACTGTGGCGAGATTGACATCATGGAAGAGGTGGGGGTAGACCCGAACATCGTTTCATCCTCTATCCATTGCAAGGCTTACAACCACACCATCGGCACGCAGAAGACGCAGAGCCGAGACATTGGTACGGCCGAATCGGAGTTTCACGTCTATGCCTGTGAGTGGACGGACAGCTACCTGCGCTTCTTCGTGGACGGCGAGGAGCTGATGACCTTCAATAATGAGGGCACCGGGCGCGACGTGTGGCCCTTCACCTATGCTTTTTACCCCATTCTTAACCTGGCTTGGGGAGGCAGTTGGGGCGGCTATGACGGCGTGGACGAAAGCGCATTGCCCGTCACGATGAAGGTGGACTACGTCCGCATCTTCCAGAAGCAATGATTGCCAGGAGATTGCCCTATGTTTTTTAGCTGCCGGATACTTGTTTGTTTGAGACTTTTGCCCTATATTCGCGCATCCAGACTTCATTTTTGCAAGAAATAGTAGTAACCCTTAAAAACAAACAGAATGAAAAACAGTGTGAAAACTTGGGCAGGGGCTGGCTTGTTGTGCCTCCTGTCATTGTCGTGCAACAGGCCGTTGCCTTATCAGGACACGTCGTTGCCGGCAGCCGAGCGTGCCCGCGACCTGGTGGGCAGACTTACCCTTGAAGAAAAAGCTGCCTTGATGCAGAATGCTTCGCCGGCCATACCACGGCTGGGCATTAAGGAGTATGACTGGTGGAACGAGGCGCTGCATGGCGTGGGGCGTGCCGGACTGGCCACCGTGTTCCCGCAGTCGGTGGGTATGGCGGCATCGTTCGACGACAGCCTGCTCTACCGGGTCTTTACGGCAGTCAGCGATGAGGCGCGTGCCAAGAGTGCCCAGTTCAGCCGCAGCGGCCAGTTGAAGCGTTACCAGGGATTGACCTTTTGGACACCTAATGTGAACATCTTCCGCGACCCCCGGTGGGGCAGGGGACAGGAGACTTATGGCGAAGACCCCTACCTGACGAGTCGCATGGGCGTGAGCGTGGTGCGCGGCCTGCAAGGTCCGGACACGGAGAAGTACGACAAGCTGCACGCCTGCGCCAAGCACTATGCCGTGCACTCGGGGCCGGAGTGGAACCGTCACGTGTTTGACGCGGAGAACATTGCCCCGCGCGACCTGTGGGAAACCTACCTGCCCGCCTTCAAGGCACTGGTGCAGGAGGCCGACGTGAAGGAGGTGATGTGCGCCTACAACCGCTACGAGGGCGAACCTTGCTGCGGCAGCGACCGCCTGCTGCACCAGATTCTGCGCAAGGAGTGGGGCTTCGACGGCATTGTCGTGTCTGACTGCTGGGCCATCAACGACTTCTATACCGAGGGGCATCACCACACGGAGCCCGACGCCCAGCACGCGGCCGCCAAGGCTGTGCGCACGGGCACCGACCTGGAATGTGGCCAGAGCTATGGCTCGCTGGTGGATGCCGTGAAGGCCGGACTGATAGACGAAGCCACGGTGGACACCTCCGTCACCCGGCTGATGAAGGCACGCTTCGAGCTGGGCGAGATGGATGAATACGTATCCTGGAACCGCATACCCTACAGCGTGGTCGACAGTAAGGAGCACCGCGCCCTGGCCTTGAAGATGGCGCAGGAAAGCATGGTGCTGCTGACGAACAAAGACAACTTCCTCCCCCTGGACAAGAGCCTAACCGTGGCCCTCGTAGGCCCCAATGCTAACGACAGCACCATGCAGTGGGGCAACTACAATGGCTTCCCCAGCCACACGTCTACCTTGCTGGAGGCATTGCGCAGCTATCTGCCCGAGGACAGGATAATCTACGAACCCGGCTGCGACCACACCTCGGCCGTGGCCTTGCAGAGCCTTTTCAACCAATGCAGTATAGACGGCAAGCCGGGCTTCAAGGCTGCCTATTGGAACGAACAGCGCCCCGAGGGCGAGCCCGACGTCACGGCATGGGTCTCCACCCCCTTCCGCTTCACCACGGCAGGTGCCACGGTCTTTGCCCCCGGCGTCAACCTGGGCGGCTTCACGGCCAAGTATGAGTCGCAGTTCCATGCAGAGAAGAGCGAGCAGGTAGTGTTCAGCTTCCAGACGCAGGGCTATGCCCAACTGTCCATCGACGGCCAGCGCGTAGCTTCGGCCTTGAACATGAAGAGCAACCATGCCTATGCCTTCCAGGCCGAGGCGGGAAAGACGTATGACATACAGGTAGTATTCTCGGCCACCGAGGGCGACTGCGCCACGCTGAACTTCGACCTGGGGCGCGAGCTTCCCCTCGACCTCTCGAAGGTGGCACAGCGCGTGCGTCAGGCCGATGTCATTCTCTTTGCGGGAGGCATCTCACCGGGGCTGGAAGGGGAGGAAATGCCGGTTTCCGTGCCCGGATTCAAGGGCGGAGACCGTGAGAGCATCGAGCTGCCCGAAGTGCAAACCCGCCTGCTCCGCGAATTGCACAAGACGGGCAAGCCCATTGTCTTCATCAACTTCTCCGGCTCGGCAGTGGCGCTCACCGACGAGGCCCGGCTGTGCCGCGCTATGCTACAGGCCTGGTATCCCGGCCAGGCAGGAGGCGAGGCCGTGGCATCCGTCCTCTTCGGCGACTACAATCCGGCCGGACGCCTGCCGGTGACCTTCTACAAGAGCACCGCTCAGCTGCCCGACTTTGAGGACTACTCCATGCAGAACCGCACGTATCGCTACTTCCGCGGCGAGCCGCTGTTCCCCTTCGGGCACGGGCTGAGCTACACCCGATTCGAATATGGCGATGCCGCAGTGAGCGCGCCCGTCCTCTCCGAAGGCGAGACGCTGACGCTCACCATCCCCGTCAGCAACGTGGGCGGGCGTGACGGCGACGAGGTCGTGCAAGTCTACCTCCGCCGTCCCGGCGATGCCGACGGCCCCCTGCGCACGCTCCGTGCCTTCCGCCGCGTCAACATCCCGCAGGGCGAAACGGCGCAAGTCACCCTCCGGCTGCCCTACGAGCGCTTCGAGTGGTTCGACACCCAGACCAACACCGTGCACCCCCTTACCGGCACGTACGAGCTGCTCTATGGCGGCACCTCGGCTGCTGATGGCCTCAAGGCCGTGCAGGTGGAGCTGAAGTAACTCCTTAGCACGATATGCAGAAGAGGCTGCAGCGGGACCTATCGTCCTCGTTGCAGCCTCTTTGCTATTGCCCTTAGCCCTGTTTGGGCGGTCAGCCCAGCTGGTGGTCGCCGTCGTCCTCGCCCGTGCCCGGGGTGGTAGTCCCCGTTCCACCCTGCGCGATGCCCTTCACTTGCTTGTAGTTCTCCAGCGAGCCGTAGTAGGTGCCTTCGTCCACCACGCCTGCGTTCTCAAAGCGCAGGTCGCGCAGGATGTTGGTACGTAGCGTCTTGTCGGGGATGAGGGACAGCTTCACGTTGCGGATGAGGCCCGTGTGAAAGTCCTCGATGTTCTCCACACCCTCGCTTCCGAAGGTGATGCGGAAGGTGCCCAGCCCGGGAATCTTGGCCCGTTTGCCCTGAATGAGCTGGTTGTACACCCACTTGGCAATGAGCTTGGCTGCGGCAGCCAGCTCCACGTCGGCAATGGTAGTATCCTCCGTTGCCATCTTTGTCATGATTTCTTCATCCATGGGGGCGCCGCTCTTGGTTACGGCGTACCACTTCTGCGGACCTTCCCGGTCCTGCGGATTAACTTTCTTACGAATAACGAATGGATGTCCCATAATGTTCTAAGAATTAAATGGTTAATAATATGTTTGATAGATGTTTCAGATTGCCTTCCGGAGAGTGTGCACACTCTCTGCCGGACATTGTGCACACTGTCTGTCGGACACTGTGCACACTCTCTGCCCGACACTGTGCACACTGTCTGACGGACACTGTGCACACTCTCCAAAGGGCATTTCGGGCGGGCTGGGGGCTACAGTTCAGTTGGTAAATATATTTTATTGTTATTCATCGGTGCCTTCCCAAGTAAAGGTATAGGTAATGTCATCGTCAAGCTTGGTCTCGTATACATAACCTTCGGCCGGGTGGGGAGCGGTGTAGTAGGTATACTCGAATTTTACCGTGTTATCTCCTCTTTTTCTTGTGGAAATCAGATTCTTGGGGCGCTTTCCGAAGTATTCGCCGGTGTAGAACAGCATGTCCATGTAAATATCATTTGTAAGTCTATCATTTGTAGTTCCGGATATGAAGGTAATGCCTTTCCACGAAGGTTCCGAGGTGTAGGTATAGGTGTCTGTCCGTACCGTCTCGCCGTCCGATAGATTGATGCACTCTACTTTGGTGATATTCCCGTTCTTCCATGTGAACTTGGTCAGCCGTTCATAGCCTTTCTCAAAGTGCCAGGTCATTTCCTTTAGCTGGCGGTTATCGTCATAGGTAAAGAAGGCTTCCTCCAGTGTTTGATAGGGTGGCTGAGAAGCCGAATGGGTGTAATGTGTCACCAATCCGTCGGGGTTTACTTCACATGTCCGGCCATAATCTGTCTTGATAGTAGTTCCTCCGATGGCTCCCATGGTGTAGGTGTAGTCGATATTGTGGCGTGAACCGCCTGAGAGGCCACGACTATAGTCATAATAATCGAGGACGTACGGCCAGCTATACAGGTCGCTTGCCCTATAAGTGAAATAGTAATGTCGGTTATCGCTTCCTTCAAAAGTCAGTTCTGTAAACTTTAGTCGGCTGCCCGGTCCTCCGTGGTCGCCGCCTCCGCCACCGGGATTGTCTCCATTGTCGTCCCCGCATGCCGCCATGCCCAGGCACAGGCACGCCGCTACGATAGCTCTGCTGATAAGTTTTGTAGTTTTCATGTTTGTAGTTTTTTAGTGAATAATGATATTAGTTGCGGCAAAAGTAGAAATGTTCCTGATAATCTACAACAAATATTCACATAAAATGAGCCGTAGGTTGCATTTTAACATTCCGCTCCATCCCGCCGTCCTTTGCCTTGTGCCCTTATGTGCCAATCCCCGCCACTCCTTGTCTGCCCTTTATATATTATATAATGGTGTACATTCCTAATCCCCTTCCTTCCCTTTCCGGGAAATGTGCCTTTATAACTCCCTGTATTTCAGCGTTTGAATAAAAAACTTCATTATTTTGATGAAAAAACTTTCTGATATATTTTGCTGTTATGTGGGAACCCACTACTTTTGCACCCGCTTTCGGCGATGAA
>CASELH010000100.1 GCA_949288715.1 uncultured Bacteroides sp.
GTTATTCGTCACGTAGCCCGCTACGCTCCTCATAACAACAGAAAAATATCCTCGGAAACAGCCCTCAAAATAAGGCTGAGCAAAATTTAAACAGGCTCTAAAGAAAAGATGCGGAATATCTGCTGCAAAACCACATACTTTTAGTATATTTGCCGGAATTTTCTGAAAAAATCGCCCTCGGCACGAGGCGAAACATCGAAAAGAGTGATTATGAAGATAAAATTTATAAGCCTGGCCAGTGGCAGTAGCGGAAATTGTTACTATCTGGGCACCGATACATACGGCATACTGATAGATGCAGGCATCCCGTTCCGCACCATCAAAAAGGAATTGACGGAAGTGGGCATCGGTATAGATACCATTAAAGCGCTGTTCATCACCCACGACCACGCCGACCACATCAAGTCGGCAGGCCTCATTGGCGAGAAGTCGGGCATACCGGTGTACACCACCGACGCCATCCACAAAGGAATGAACCGCAGCTACTGCATGACGCAGAAAATCAGCACATCGGCCCACTACCTGCAAAAACAACAGCCGGTGCAGATAGCAGACTTTACCATCGAAGCCTTTGAAGTGCCCCACGACGGGACAGACAACGTGGGCTACCGCATACGTGCCGGAGAAAAGACCTTCTGCTTCGTCACCGACTTAGGAGAAATTACCCCCACCGCTGCCGACTACATACGGACAGCCAACTACCTGGTCATTGAGGCCAACTACGACGAGGAAATGCTGCAGATGGGTCCCTACCCGGCTTACCTGAAAGCCCGCATAGCCAGCGCCACCGGCCACCTCAGCAATGCCGTCACTGCCAGCTTCCTGGCCGAGAACTTTACTGAAAAGTTGAAATACATCTGGCTATGCCACCTCAGCAAAGACAATAACCACCCCGAGCTGGCCTATAAAACCGTAGAACTGAAGTTGCGCGAAAAGGGCATAACCGTAGGACGCGATGTACAACTTTGTGCCTTGAAAAGGGGGACTCCCTCCCAGCTATACGAGCTGGAATAAGCCGGGAAAGCGGACAAAAGAAAACGCAGATAATTCGCCAAAAGTTTTCTCCGAATTAAAAAAGTTGCTACCTTTGCACCGCTTTTCAGAAAAAGCATTCGGGGTGTAGCGCAGTCCGGTTAGCGCACCTGCTTTGGGAGCAGGGGGTCGTGGGTTCGAATCCCGCTACCCCGACAACAAAAAATAAAGGAGTTACCCTAAAAAAGTAACTCCTTTTTTCATGTCCTTCCCTTATCACTCTGCCCGGTTTTCTTGCAAAAGCTGCTGCAATAGCACCGGGGCATTGGTGGTGATGTAATCGGCACCTTGGCCTACGAGCCAACGCATGTCTTCCGCATCGTTCACCGTCCAGGCATTGACCTTCATGCCCAGGTCGTGGCACTCCTTTATCCACCCGGGATGCTCCTTGAACACGCTGAAGTGATAATCGGGCCCGGCACAACCCAAGGCCTTCAGCTCGCGGGGAGGCAAGTCACCGTTCAGATAATAAACGGGCGTGCCTTGGGGGGCGAGGCGGATAAACTCTTTGACGGCATGCAGGGAGAAAGAAATGTACTCCACGCGGCTCTCCAAATTCAGGTCACGCACCATCTGCACAATGCCTTCAATGGCGCGGGTTTCCTGCGCAGGAGTCTTGTGAGGCTTCAGTTCCAAGATGAGACGCGTATTCAGTTCCAAAGCCTTGGCCAAGTATTGGCGAAGCGTAGGCACATGCTCGCCATTGCCAAGCCGCAAGGCTGTGCATGCTTTGGCAGAAGCCTCCTGGAAGGTTACTCCCTGGAATGTGTCGTCGTGATTCACTACCAACTGATTATCGGCAGTCAGCCATACATCAAACTCCGACCCATAGCAGCCTATGGAGTCGGCCTTCACCAGGGCAGCAACCGAGTTTTGGGCAGAGCCTGCCACATCCCAAAAGCCACGGTGGGCAATGACCTGCGTGTGCTGCGCCTGTGCCCATCCGCCGGCGGCAAACAGGAAGGCGGAAAGTAAAAGTTGTTTCAAGTTCATAATTACAATATATTTATATATGACACGGCAAATATACACAAGCCGCAGCGATTTCAAGCTACACCGATATTAAAAAATTACCCTCCCTTTTACGAAGCCGCTTACTAACGTATGTATAAAATACGTATCTTTGCGCCTGCGAATCAACTAAAACTATAATATATAAGGACATGCTTACCATCAAACAAATCACCGACAACACCGACGCCGTGGTGCGCGGGTTGGAGAAGAAACACTTTAAGAACGCCCAAGAGACCATAGACCAGGTACTGGCGCTGAACAACAAACGCAAGAGCACGCAGGCCGTGCTGGACACCAATCTGGCCGAGGTGAACGCCACCTCCAAGGCCATAGGCCAGCTGATGAAGGAAGGCAAGAAGGACGAGGCCGAAGCCGCCAAAGCCCGCGTGGCCGCCCTGAAAGAAGCCAACAAGACCCTGCAGGCCGACATGGACCAGGCCGCCCACGACCTGCAGCAACTGCTCTACACCATCCCCAACGTGCCCTACGACGAAGTGCCCGAAGGCAACGGCGCCGAGGACAACCTCGTGGTCAAGATGGGTGGCATGGAGACGCCCCTGCCCAAAGACGCCCTGCCCCACTGGGAACTGGCCAAGAAGTATGACATCATCGACTTCGACCTGGGCGTGAAGATTACCGGCGCGGGCTTCCCCGTCTACAAGGGCAAGGGTGCCCGCCTGCAACGCGCCCTCATCAACTTCTTCCTCGACGAGGCCCGTGCCTCGGGCTACGTGGAAGTGATGCCGCCCACGGTGGTCAACGCCGCCTCGGGCTACGGCACCGGCCAGCTGCCCGACAAGGAGGGACAGATGTACCACTGCGAGGTGGACGACGGAGGGACAGATGTACCACTGCGAGGTGGACGACCTCTACCTCATCCCCACCGCCGAAGTGCCCGTGACGAACATCTACCGCGACGTCATCCTGGACGAGAAAGACCTCCCCGTCAAGAACTGCGCCTACACCGAGTGCTTCCGCCGCGAGGCAGGCTCGTATGGCAAGGACGTGCGCGGACTGAACCGCCTGCACGAGTTCAGCAAAGTCGAACTGGTGCGCATCGACAAGCCCGAACACTCGCGCCAGAGCCACCAGGAGATGCTGGACCACGTGGAAGGCCTGCTGCAGAAGCTCGAACTGCCCTACCGCATCCTGCGCCTCTGCGGCGGCGACATCAGCTTCTACAGCGAGGCACAGAAGCGTTGGCTGGAGGTCAGCTCCGTGTCCAACTTCGACACCTACCAGGCCAACCGCCTGCACTGCCGCTACCGCACGGCGGAGAAGAAAATCGAACTGTGCCACACGCTCAACGGCTCGGCCCTGGCCCTGCCCCGCATCGTGGCCGCCCTCTTGGAGAACAACCAGACGCCCGAAGGCATCCGCATCCCCAAGGCCCTGGTACCCTACTGCGGATTCGAGATGATTGATTAATCAGCTACCGGTGACGGGCTACAAGTTACAAGTCCTTGCGAGGAACTCGTAGCTTGCAGCCCGTAGCTGTTTATCACTGAAAGGCTTGCAAGGTTGCTGCCTTTCGCTTATCTTTGCCTTGTCGAACTAACAATAAAGAGGAACAGATTATGAACGCAACCATATCACTGGAAAACTTGTGGCAACTGATACAATCGCTCAGCCCCGACAACAAGCGCTGGCTGGCAAGCAAACTCTATGAGGAAGTGGAAGAAGAGGAAGAACACCTCACGCCCTACACCATGGAGGAAACACCTCACGCCCTACACCATGGAGGAACTTCATGCCCGCATCGAACGGTCACGCGCAAATATCAAGGCCGGTCGCGTACATACCACGGAAGAAGTCAGACACATGATAGAAAGTAAACATCCATGGCTATGCAAGTGATATGGGACGATGATGCAAGCCAAAAGCTTATCAATGCGCTGGAATATGGCCGCTACACATTTGGTGAGCGCATAATGGAGAAATTCTATGCCCGCATTTTAGAGTATGAGAAGCTTCTGCAAAGCAATCCCAGAATGGGAAAGAAAGAAAGAAACACTCCTTGAAAAAGAGCCGGAAGGCTATCGCAACCTGGTCGTACATCAGAACTACAAGTTAGTGTACTACGTAGAAGGTAACACTATCTATATTGTAGACCTCTGGGACACCCGCCGCGAGCCCCGCCTCCAAGCCGACAACACGAAATAGCCCTTAATACTGAACTTATAAAACCCCAAGCATTATGAAACTACCAACAGGGGTATACCGATTTACCCCCCCCGTTTAACCAAGTTTAACTATTCACTACTGGCAACCTGCTTCCTTTTGGCAGGCACGGCACTCACCTCCTGCCGGGACGACTACGACGACACCGCCCTGTGGGACGCGGTGAACAACCATGAACAGCGCCTTGCCGCCCTGGAGCAATGGCAACAGGAAACCAACCAAAACATCGCCGCCATACAACAACTGCTCAACACCACCGACTGTATTACCTCCGTCTCTCCTCTCATGGAGGGCGGCAGGGAGGTGGGCTACACCATCAGCTTCCTGCACAGCGACCCCATCACCATCTATCACGGAGAGAAAGGCGATAAGGGGGATAAAGGTGAACAAGGTGACAAGGGAGAACAGGGCGACAAAGGCGAACAGGGCATCCCCGGCCAAGACGGCGCCGATGGCCAGGACGGCGCCGACGGCTACACCCCGCAGATAGGCCTGACCCAGGGTGCCGACGGCAACTGGTACTGGACGCTGGACGGCCAGCTGCTGCTCGACTCGCAAGGCAACCCCGTCCGTGCCAACGGCCTTGACGGGCAGGACGGCACCGATGGCAAGCCCGGCCAAGACGGACAGGACGGGCAGCCCGGAGCCGATGGCGAAGATGGGCAGGACGGCGTAGATGGGCAAGACGCCCCCACCCCCCAAATCAGCCTGGGCAGCAGCATTACGGTGGGCACCATCATCACCGATAACGGCACAAAGCAACCCAATGCCTGGTACCTCAGCGTGGACGGCGGCGAGACGTGGTACCGCATCAGCGGCGAAGATGGCGAGGATGGCGACCGTGGGCCGACAGGTCCCCAAGGGCCTACTGGACCAACAGGGCCAACAGGACCTGCAGGAACTGCAGGAACTGACGGCCAGCCCGGCGACTCATTCTTCGCCTCCGCCCCCACGCTGTCCGCCGACGGCACGCACTACATCTTCACCCTGGCCGACGAGAACAGCGACCCCATCATAGTCCCCGCCTACCAACCCCTCCGGATACTGACCGAAGCGGAACACACGGCCGGCACCGCCTCCGGCAACGGAATGGTGCCCGTCACCCCGGGCGGCCAGACCACCCTCTACTTCCAGCTGAGCGCCGATGCAGACTATGCCAACATCACGGCCACCGTCACCCCCCTGGGCAATGACGCCGTGCTGACCCGCGCCACCCCCGACGAGTGGAGTGCAGCCCTGCAGCGGACGGACGACGACGACATCACCGTCACCATCACCGCCCCCGCCACGATAGGCAAAGCCCTGTTCGACGTGTCCCTCATCCGCACCGACGGCAGCAAGCAGACGGCATCGCGCGTGCTGGAAATCCCCGTAGTAAAAGGCGGGCAGACCCTCACTGAGGCAGGCACATACACCATGCAGGGCAGCTACACCCAGGGCATCACCATCAGCGGTGACGGCATCAACCTCACGCTGGACGGCGCGACTATCAATACCTCCGGCATCGGCATCAACATAACGGGCGGCAATCCTACCATCCAAGTGTCTGGCACGGAGAACAGCGTGACCTCTGCCACCTCCACGGCCATACACGTAGGGAGCGGATGCACCCTCACCATCGAGGGCGTGAACGGCATGGCAGACAAGCTGAAAGCTGAAGGCGGGAAAAATGACAACCTCATTGGAAGCCAAGGCAATGCCGGCGCGGGCATCGGAAGCAGCGATGGCGGAAACATTGTGATACGCAACGTCACCATCGAGGCTGAGGGGAACACATATAATAATATAGTCGGCTACCCCGACGGTGGAAGTGCAGCCATCGGCTCGTCTGTGCCGGGCTATTGCGGTGACATCACCATAGCCGATGCCACCGTGACCGCCACCGGCGGATACTGGTCTGCGGGCATAGGCATGAGCGGATGTATAAATACCTATTACCCACCTGACCTGAAAATCGGGAATATACACATCAGCCGTTCGACCGTAACCGCTGCGGGAGGAGAAAGTGCTCCTGCCATTGGCCTTGCCTGCATGGCTACCCCAGGCATATCATCTGCATATGCCGGCGAAATCTATATTGAGACGGACGAGACCAGTGCTGTCTTCTTAGGCAGGCTGACTACAAACGATAGATTTAAGATAGGAAAAGGAGATTATCTCGATGGCCAGATAACCTTTTACAACCAAGATGGCAGCGGCGCCTGGCCGGGCGTGACGCTGAAGGCAAGCGACGGCACACAGACCAGTGCCGACGGTATCGAATAATCAGCATAGAGACAGTAGCGCACCCACTACACGGTACAGTAGTGCACCCACTACACGAGGCAGTAGCGCACCCGCTACACGAGGCAGTAGCGCACCCACTACACGAGGCAGTAGCGTACCCACTACACAAGGCAGTAGCGTACCCACTACCCTAACACAAACAAGTATAAACCCTCTAAAAAGACAAAGATTATGAGTGACGAAATCAAGTACACGCTCAACGTGCAGAGCGTAGACAACCCGCTGACCAAAGAGGCGGGCGACAAGCGATTTGTATTGGTATCCAACGGCACGGCCGACTTCGACCGCGTCATCTCCGAAATCATGGCCGTCAACCCCGGCCTGGAGCGCGAGACGGTGGAGGCCGTCGTCAAGCTGGAGCACCGCACCATCATGCGGCTCACGCTCAGTGGCATGCGCGTAAGCAACGGCTTGTTCTCCGCCGTGGCCTCCCCAAAGGGACGGGCCGGCGCATCGTGGGACCCCGCCGTGAACCAACTGAACATCACCATCGCCCAAGGCGCCGAGTGGCGCGAGGCCATCCGCCAAACCACGGTGAACGTGCTGGGCGACAAGGCCGAAGTGATGTACGTGAGCGGCACCACCGATGCCGCCACCCGCGCCACCGACCGCACCGCCACCCCGGGCTACCCCTTCACCGTGGAGGGCAACTACCTCAAGCTGGTGGGCGAAGACCCCGGCGTGGGCATCACCCTCATCAGCGAGGAAGGCACGGAGACGCGCATCGACCCTGCCATGGTGGCCGTGAACGAGCCCAAGAAACTCGTATTTTTCATCCCCGCCACGCTGGAGGCCGGCGCATACACGCTGCGCATCGCCACCCAATACACCAGTACCGGCAACTTGGTAAAGTCGCCCCGCACGGTGGAGAGTGCCCTCTACATCGGCATCGCCCCCACCACGCCCGATGAAGGCGGCAGTACCGGCGAGGACGACGGCGACCACCAGCTGGGGTAAGTATTAAGTATTAGTGATGAGGTGTCCGTGTGATTGGCACGACACAAAAAATTGCAAGAAAAGGCGGACACGGGGACGGGTGTCCGCCTTTTTTTCGTACTTTTGCGGTGGGTAAGAACAAATTAAGGACACTATAAATGGGAATTTAGTTTAGTGATGAGTGGTTAGTGATAAGTGATTAATACGTGCAATAAGGAGGTGGTAACTGATTCCCCGCCTCCGGGGAGGTTGCCC
>CASELH010000101.1 GCA_949288715.1 uncultured Bacteroides sp.
AAATTCAAGCCCCACAACTACAGCGAGAAGAAGATGCAGGTGTTGTGGCTGCGCTACCTGACAGAAATTACCGAGCGGACACGCCAGGCCCCCCAGGAATTGCTGGACAATCCGGAGGTAAAAAAGGCCTTGACCGAGCTGGAAGAGTCGGCTTTCACGGATGCGGAGCTGTTGGGTTACGACAAGTTTTGGGACATCATCAGCGTGGAGCGTACCCTGATAGGCAGTGTGAAGCGCAGGTATGACGAAGGCTTGCGGAAAGGTCTGGCCGAGGGCATGCAGAAAGGCATAGCCGAGGGCATGCAGAAAGGCATAGCCGAGGGCATGCAGAAAGGTATAGCCGAGGGCATGCAGAAAGGCATGCAGCAAGGCGAAGAAAAAGAACGCCTCAAGATTGCTCGCAGCATGAAGGCTGATGGTATGTCGGTAGAGAACATAGCGCGATATACAGGCATTGCCCCCGAGATAATCGAAAAACTGTAAAGCTTTATTTTTACGAAATAAACAGGTGCTTTTGGTCAAATAAAGAATTTCTTTTGTTACCTTTGCCGGACATAGAACCTCTAAGTGCAGACAACCATGGCAAAATTCATCAATCCGTTTACCGATGTAGGTTTTAAACGCATCTTCGGGCAAGAAATCAACAAAGACCTGCTGATCGATTTCCTCAATGCGCTGCTTGTGGGCGAAAGGAAGGTGAAAGACATCCATTTTCTTGACAAGGAGTTGCTTCCGGAGTTTGAAAAAGACCGTGGGCTTATTTACGATATTTATTGCACCGATGAAAAAGGCGAGCAATTCATAGTGGAGATGCAAAACAAAGAGCATGTCAATTTCCGCGAACGTACGTTGTTCTACCTTTCTCAAGCGATAGCCCGGCAGGGGGAAAAGGGTGCAAGCTGGAAATTCAGTCTGAAAGCTGTTTATGGCGTGTTTTTCCTGAATTTCAGTTTGACGGACCTTCCCCGGAAGTTGCGCACGGACATCGTGTTGTCCGACCGCGACAGTCATGAGTTGTTTACTGACAAGATGCGTTTTATATTCTTGGAACTGCCATCTTTCAACAAAGAGGAGAGCGAGTGTGAAACAGATTTTGAACGTTGGATTTATGTATTGAAGAATATGGAAACTTTACAAAGACTACCTTTCAAGGCGCGTAACGCCGTGTTCCAGCGCTTGGAGCAGATTGTGGACATCGCCTCTATGAGTAAAGAAGACCGTATCAAGTATGATGAAAGCATCAAGGTGTATCGCGACCGGTTGGCCATCATGGAGTTTGAGCGGCAGAAAGGCCTGGCCGAGGGTCTGGCTGAGGGCCTGCAGAAAGGCTTGGCCGAAGGCATGGAAAAAGGCCTGCAGCAAGGCCTGCAGCAAGGCATAGCCGAAGGCATGGAAAAAGGCTTGCAGCAAGGCCAGCATGCCAAGCAGCTGGAGATAGCCCGCAATCTGAAGCAAATGGGCCTGTCTGTCGAAACCATTATCCAAGCCACGGGCCTGACTGCCGAGGCTGTGGCTCAATTATAATCATCCTTCACTCCCCCTCCCCCTCCAGATACCCGAACACCCCCCGCGTGTCCAGGCAAGGGCAGTGCTTGGGGCGGGTGCCGGGCAGGTCGCGGTGCCCCACCAGGCGGGCGTGGGGAAAGAGCGTCAGCAGGCGGCGGAAGAGGTCGGCGAGCCGTTCGGTCTGCCGGGGCGTGCGCGTGTCGGCAGGGAGGCCGTGGGCATCGAGCCCGCCCTCGTAGCACACGCCTATGGAGCAGCGGTTGAAGGGGCGGCAGTGGGCGCCCACCTCCAGCAGGCGGCGGTGCTGCGTCAGGGTGCCGTCGCGACGGATGTAGAAGTGATAGCCTATGGTGCGGAAGCCACGTGCACGGTGGTCGCGCAGCAGCTGCTCTACCGTGTAGTCGCGGTCGCAGCGGGTGGCCGAGCAGTGCAGAATGATGTAGCGCACGGACTGCACAGAGTCCATCATCCGCCCGCCCTCCACCCGGGCCAGGAGGGTGCGCTCGTTGCGCACGGCCTCCTCGCCGATGGTCAGGGGAAAGGTGTCTTGAATCATGGAAAAAAGGAATACAATAAGGGTGGTAGTACGGTTCATCTTTTTTTAAAACAAGCTGGTGCAGCTCGACACGCCCAGCGCAGTGAGCGCGGCGATGATGGCTTGTGCAATGGCGTTCAGAATGGTGGCCCAGGTGGAGCGTTTTGTTGACATGGTGAGAATTGAGAATTAAAAATTAAAAATTAAAAAATAAGAAATCAAGGGGGGGGTAAAATGCGGTGGTAACTGAATTCTCCTCCTCCTGGGAGGAGGAGTACCCGAAGGGGGAGGTGGTAGGTAAATATATAACCTACTGAAAATAAGATGTTATAATAACCTACCACCCCGTCACTTCGTGCCACCCCTCCTCCCGGGAGGAGGGGAATCCCTACTATATTGCATTGCAGCACACACCTCTATAGAAATTTTACCCCAGCTGGTGGTCGCCGTCGTCCTCTCCGCCGGTGCCGTCGGGGCCGGTGGTGGAGCCGGAGTCGTCGGGCTCTTCGTCCACGCTGCCGTCGTCGGCGGAGTTGACTTGCTTGACGATGTTGCCGTCTTTGTCGTAGCAGGTGATGTTGATGGACGTGTCCTTCAGCTCCTGCTTGATGTCGGTGCTGGGGGTGAAGATGACGCGGCGCGAGGTGATGAGCGAGGTGCTGACGTCGTCCACATCTTCCACAGCCGTGGCGCGCACGCCGAAGCGCATGGTGCCCAGCCCGGGGATGGGGACGGAGTGGCCCTCGGTGGCCCAGTTCTTGATGACGTCGCCTATGGCCTCCCACGTGGCGGTGATGGTGCCTTTGGCGATGCCCGAGCGCAGGGAGGCTTCGCTGATGACTTTCTCGGGCTTCAGCGTGCTGTAGATGTCGGCTATCATGATGAAGCGATACTGCCCTGCCGAGGGGCCGATGGCCAGTTTCGTCTGGCGGGCTTTGACTTTGATACCCATAGGAAATTGAGAATTAAGAATTGAGAATTAAGGAATGTTTCGTGGCTTAAAGCTTTAATCACGGTGCAAAGATATCCTGCCGGCCGGGGCTGCTTATGGGTTTCGGTGGGTTTCCGCGGGTTGGGGTGTCTACGGCTCGCCCAGGTGGCGGACGATGATGGATACTTGCCTGGCTGTGAGGAGCTTCTGCGAACGGTGGTAGTCGGTCTGTTCCAGGTCTTTCAGCAGCGGGGCGCATTGGTTCACCCAGCGCATCAGGCGGTTGGTGGCCACGGCTGTAGTGGCTGTGGGGAAGTACAGGCGTGCCAGTTCGCCTTTCTTCATGGCTATGGGACGGAATGGGGTCATGGGGAAATTGAGAATTGAGAATTGAGAATTAAAAAATGATTGTCTGCGCTGTGCATTTTGTGTTGGCACACAGATGACACAGACGGGCGCAGATGAACGCAGATTTTTAATAACTGCGTCATTTATCTGTCATTCTGAGCGCAAGCGAAGAATCTCCTACTTGCTCCTGCTTTTAGGAGATGCTTCACTAACGTTCAGCATGACGAAAAGAAATAAATCTGC
>CASELH010000102.1 GCA_949288715.1 uncultured Bacteroides sp.
ACCAGACAACCGCCAACCAGCCGAAGATAGACTTCCTCTATGCCTCCGGAGCTACAGCCAGTAGCAGTGAGCCGACCGTCAGTTTCACCGGCGACCACGCCTTCACCCACCGCATGAGCCAGATTACCCTGACCTTCATCGAAGGCTCGGACATGGCTTTCGCAGGCTCGTTCAGCTACACGCTCGGCGGTCTGAAGATGCAAGGCACATTCGACCCGCAGAACGGAACCGCGACAGCCGATGCCGACGTTACCGCAACCCCGCTTACTATCAATCTTACAGAAATGCAGCCCACAAGCGGCAGCTACCCCGCCCCCTCGCTCATCCTCTTCCCGCAGGAGGTAACAAGCATCCCTATCACCGTCACCGTGGGCGGACAGGACTACATCGCCACGCTGAGCGTGAAGGACGGCAAGCTCCAGTCTGGCAACAACTATACTTGGGAGATTACCGTCAGCTTCACCGGTCTCAAAGTGAGCAATGCCGAGATAAAGAACTGGGAAACTGTGGAAGGCGAGGACGTCATAGCCGAAATGTAGGAATGAAACAGCCATCCCGTGCGGCAGCGTAAGCACGGAGATACGCTATATATAATAGGGTGTAGCTGCCTCTCTCGCAGGAGGCGGTGGCACAAATAGTAATAACAAGAGCGTTCTTTGAAAGATTTTGTGTGAGAAGAAAGAGTAATTCTTAGGGAAAAGCATTACCTTTGGGCGATAGAAACGTAGCCTAAAGATAAAGCAATGACTCCAGTGAAAAAAATTACCGTATCGAGTGTAGAAGTGTCCGTTTCCATGCGTCCGGATAGTAACGACTATATCTGCCTGACGGACATGGCGCACTATAAAGACAAGGAAAGGACAAACTACATTATCCAAAACTGGATGCGGTTACGTAGCACCATTGATTTCTTAGGGCTGTGGGAAAGTATCAACAATCCGCAGTTTAAAAGCATCGAATTCGATGCCTTTAAATCGGAAGCCGGAACCAACAGCTTTACGCTTACCCCAAAGCAATGGATAGAACGGACAGGAGCCATTGGTCTTATCTCCAAAGCGGGTCGATATGGCGGTACATACGCCCATAAGGACATCGCGTTTGAATTCGGGACTTGGTTAAGCCCTGAGTTCAAGCTTTATCTCATCAAAGAGTACCAACGGCTGAAGGAAGCTGAAAGCCATCCACTTTTGGGCGAATGGAACGTGAAACGCATCTTGAGCAAAGTAAATTATACATTGCACACCGATGCCATCCGGGATTTCATCATACCTCATATTGGGGACATAGACCAGGGCATCGCATACGCCGACGAAGCCGATTTGCTTAACTTGGCATTATGGGGTTGCACCGCCAAGCAATGGCGTGAAGCCAATCCGCAATATGCTGAGAAGAATTTGAATATCCGTGACATGGCAAGTATCAATGAATTGGTGGTGTTGTCGAACATGGAGTCGTTCAATGCCGAACTTATCAAGCGACAAGTAGCTAAGCACAAACGCTATGAGTTGTTGAGACAGCTGGCGGAAAGCCAATTGATGCATCTGAATGCTGTTGATGCGGAAAAGAAGTTCCGGGCTATATCCAACGGCAAGTCATTACCTGAATAAATTACTTCCTCCACACATCTTTCAACCTGCGCTCATTAAAAAAGGTAATTAATGAGCAAGATGAAACATACATTAGGCTATATGGCGGTTTTGCTTCTATGCGCCGCCTGCACGCAAGACGAACTGACGGACAACCCGTCCGCCACGTCGCAGATGCTGGAAATAGCTTCGGCAACCATCGCCCGTGCCGAAGGCGATGAAGCAACGACAACAGATGCAGGTACCGGAACCGTGGACGGCAAATGGGTGGAGGGGGACGAGATTACGGTTTGGTTTTTGGGGCCATATGCTAATAATATAACCGCTACCTATAAATACACCGATGAAGGTTTCACTTCTGATAATCCGATAGATTGCAACGGCCAAACATCATTTACTCGAGCTTGGACTAATTATGGTGTTATTACAACAAAAATTGATGGTTCACCTGCTCAGTGGAAAGTAGAAACAGACCAAAGCGGGGAAGGTTACCGCAAAAGCGATTTTCTGTATGCACAAACACTGTCTGTAGGAGCAGGCACTCCGGCTAATTTTACTTTCTATCATCAGACGGCAAAAATCGTAGTGCATGTCCGTAACAGCGACATCGTGGAAGGAAAGACCGGACTTTGTATGAAAGTAGGAGATGACAACATTTGTATTTATGGGAATGTGTCCCTTTTTGATGAAACAATGATTTGGAGCCAACTGGATACTCCAAGCACGATTACCCCTTATAACCTTGGACAACAGCCAATGAGCGACGGAAACACTTCCCTTGTCAGCTTCGGTGTCCTTGTCATTCCGCAGACCATAGCTGAAGGGCAGATTCTTTTTTCCTTCACGGTCGACGGGCAGACTTATACCTACACCGTTCCAACCGGCGGCATCACGTGGGAAAACGGAAAGGAATATACATACAATGTGACACTGAAGAATCCAGATGTCACCACTCGTTCCACATACACACAGGAATGCGAATTGGAACTGATAGAAGTGGAAGATATGAACAAATAAACAAGATACAGTCCCGGTCAGTGTCTGCAGAAACTGACTGCCAAACCGGGATGGCGAGAACCCGGCAGCGAATCACCCTTTTGCCTTGGCTGGACGGAGGCGTTGCCTTGGCTGGACGAAGGCGACCCCTTGACTGGACGAAGGCACTGCCTTGGCTGGACGGAGGCAAAAGGGCGGTTTTTTCAGGTTTCTTAAAAC
>CASELH010000103.1 GCA_949288715.1 uncultured Bacteroides sp.
AGTAATCCTTTCATAGTTTCCTGATTTAATCATTCATACCATTTAAACTAACACATTTACAGTTGTTATCCCGGATAAACATCTTTTTGTTTTATTACATTGCAAAGGTATAGCTTTTTGATACTGTTTAAACCGTAAAAGCCGTACTTTTTAAACGTGGTGTCATATGCTGTTTCAAATTGTAAGAAATCGGGATGGAATAAATTTCAATATGAAAGAATGATGTGTTTATTGTGAGCAAAATGAAATGAAGAAAAGTTTTAGCGCGGATAATTTGACACAAAATATCTAGATATTATATCTTTTTATTACAAACGTATGAAATATTATAGGCAGAAAGAAAGTAAAATAGAAAAAACGAAACTCTGTGCGGCTTATGCCGAAGCATAATCAGTCAAAATGCTTCAGCAATTGGCGCACCGGATGCAAGCCCGATGCACCCCATTGCATACAAGCGTAGGCACAGCACGAACCACCCACAAACAAGATGCCTGCCGTAAGCAGCATATTATCACCCAAACCTACCAGCATCGGCACAATGCCGGCAAAGACGTAGCCCATTGCCCCCAGTAAGGCGGAAGCCACGCCCGCATAACGGCGTTCGCAATCCATTGCTAGCGTGTTCGATGCTGTGAAGCTCAACCCCACCATCGCCAGCATACCGAACGCCAATACCTCGTACACCAAGAAACTGCTCCCGAAAGCTAGGCAGGCGAAAAGTAAATAGGCAAATGCCAGCATCCCCTTGTTGCCGAAGCGCAATGCCTGCTCCGCCGTAGAAAATTTCGCTGAAAACACGGAAGCCAGCACCATTGCCACCGCATTGATGCCGAAACACAGGCTGAACTGCATAGCTGTCAGCCCGTAATGCTCCTGCATAATAAAAGGAGCCGAGGAGATATTGACGAACAATACGCCCAGGGCAAGCCCGTATTGGAGAATGTAGAGCACGAACCGACGGTTATGCAACACGATGCCGAAATGGCGGGGTACCTGTCTCCATCCCTCACGCAAGCGCCTTTCAGTGGGCAGCGACTCCCTAAAGCGCAAACATCCCGCCAGCAACAAAACCCCCAGTGCCAAGAGGAAACAAAAGATGCCCTTCCAGCCCGCATTGACCGACAAAAGCCCTCCGCCAACCGGCGCAAGCACCGTGGCAATCCCGTTAACGGCGCCAATCATCGCCAGCATCGAAGCTAACTCATGTCCCTGATATAAATCGGTCGCTACCGAACGTGAAAGGACTACGCCTCCCGCACCGGCAAATCCCTGGACGAAGCGTAGAGCAACAAAGTGGGAGATATCTCCGACAAGCAGACATCCGGCCGTGGACAAAAGGAAAAGCATCATCGCAACAAGTAAGGGACACCGACGCCCATAGCGGTCGCTGATAATGCCAAACACCAGCTGACCCACTGCAAGCCCCGTCAGGCAAGCGGTCAGTCCCAGCTGCACCATCGTCGGCGAAGTATGGAAACTTTCTGTCATCGCCGGCAAAGTGGGCAGATACATATCCATAATGAAGGGGCCGAAAGCACTCAGCACGCCCAAGAATATCAAGACAAATAGTTTCGAATTGTTCTTTTGCATATCTATCATACCGTTTTTTCTGTAATCCGCCACAAAATTACCCCGGATAAACGACACACGCCGTACCATAACTTGCACAAAACATTCCATTTTCAGAACAAACGTGGCGAAGCATTCGAAATATCGCTATCTTTGCCCCACAAAAATGGGACGGAATATGACAGAGCATCTTACATCCGATGTCGCGGACATCACCTACATAGAGAGTAACCTGACCGCCTTATGCCAAAAGCCCTTGCACTTCAAATGCGGGTTCTATCTGATTTGCACACAGGGAAGGGCGCTCGTTTCGACCGGCGTACAGCAATACGCCCTCGAAGAACAGACCGAATTGATTTTCCTGACCGGAAGCTTGCTCCAGCTTGTGGAAGCTTCCGCTGACCTGAAGACACGCATCCTGCTCTTTCCCCAGGCCGTGTTCTTGAAGGCCGTGCTCCCCATTGACACACCTTATTATAATTATACCCACGAACATCCGTGCTACTGCCATACGGGCGATGCCCGGAGCCAGCGCACCTGGAGGGAAATAAACCTCTGGATGGACATGGCGCAAATGTTGTTCGGCAACGACAATCCCCAGTTTCGCCAGCAGCAAGCCTACAACTATCTGCAAAGCCTGCTGATGTGGCTCTTCAATACCATTCAGGAGAAAACCGCCTCGAAGAAGCCCTACAGCCGTAAGCAAGTCCTCTTCTACCAGTTCCTGCAACTGGTGAGGGAACACAGCGCGCAAGAGCATCAAGTGGCCTTTTACGCTGACAAGCTCTGCATCACCCCACGCTACTTGAACGAAGTTATCGCGCAACACATCCACGGGAAGACCCCAAAACAACTTATCGAGGAACAGCTCACCGCCGAAATCAAGGTCTTGCTGAACGACCCCAAGTTGTCCATCACCGAAATCGCCCTCCACTTCAACTTCTCCGGCCAATCGTACCTAAGCCGTTTCTTTAAGAAGCATACCGGACTTTCGCCCAAGGACTACCGGGTTCGATTGACAATGAACAATTAATGAACAATTGTTAATTGTCTGTTGAAACACTTTTTTCTTTCCATTCCTCTATCGGCATGCTATAGAGCCAGGAGGTTTTCTCCTCTTTGCGTTCTACGAAATAGACGTACGAGATATCGTTTTCCACAATATGGATGTTGTCGTTG